>NZ_JASPGQ010000010.1:0-104674 GCF_030229885.1 Corynebacterium sp. MSK204
ATCCTGGTCAAATTTTCTCGGCACGTTCCAGATTTTCCCATCTACTCAAACGGAACAAAACCTGGGACACTTCACACCAACGCCGTGTCCACTACTCGGGGGACACCCCCGCCCACCTCGGCACTCAACCCTGCTGTGGGGGTTACTCGTAGCGAAGCGAGCTGAACATCCCGGTTTCCAGGTGATAGGCGTTATGGCAGTGAAATGCCCACTCACCGGGGTTGTCAGCGATCAGGTCGGCGATCATGGTTTCACCGTGGCGGAGAAGGACGGTGTCCTTGCGTAGCCCGCCGCTGCCGGGCAGCGCCCACGTGTGGCCGTGGATGTGCATGGGATGGGGCATCATGGTTCTGTTGCGCATGACCATCCGCAGGCGCTGGCCCTCCTGCACGGTCGCGGAGGAGGATTGGCCGTCGGTGAGAATGCTCCATTCATACGGCATCATCTGCCCGCCCAGGTCGATACTGACTTCTCGGTCTGGTGTGTCCTCGGGCAGGAGTGCACGGTCTGCTGGCTTCAGGGAGGACAGAAGCAGTCCGGTGGACGACAACTCGGGGAAGTCGACATCGGGGTGGGGGGCCTGGCCGCCGGCGGTGCGGATGACGGCGAAGGCGCGGTCGTCCTTACCCACCGCCAAAGCCGTGAGCGGGAAGATGCCGTCGCCGAGGATGACCTCGACGTCGACACGCTCGCCCATCGACAGGTAGATCGATTCGGTCTCCCGAGGCTGGACGGGGAAGCCGTCGGTGTGGGTGACGGTCATGCGGTGACCACCGAGGGCCACCTTGAAGATGGTGTCACCGCCGGAGTTGATAAACCGCAGGCGGGCCTTGTCGCCCGGGCGAGCCTCGAAGGTCCGGTGAGCACGGGGGATACGTCCGTTGATGAGGTAGTGCGGATACATCACATCGCCAGCATCCCCGCCCAGTACCCGGTCCGGGGTGCCGTGCATCATCTGGCCGTGACCTCCCATTCCCTTCTTCCCGTTATGGTCGCCTGAACCCATTCCGGTGAGCTTGTCGAGCTCATCGTCGGGAGTGCCCTGAATGCCATCGACCCAGTCGTCGAGCACGATGGTCCACTCGACGTCCTGGTCCTCAGCGTCTTGCGGGTCACGGACGATCAGTGGGGCGTGGAGGCCGCGATCAAGCTGCAGGCCGGAGTGGGAATGGTAGAAGTAGGTGCCACTGTGGGGGACTTCAAAAACATAGGAGAAAGACTCGCCAGGTTCAATGGGGTCCTGGGTCATGCCGGGCACACCGTCGGCTGCGTTGTGGAGTGCGATACCATGCCAGTGGATGGAGGTGCTCTCAGGAAGTTCATTGGTGATATCGACCTGGAGGACGTCGCCGGCGGTGGCCTCAATGGCCGCATCCCCGGTGTCAGAGACGTACCCCCACGTCTTGGCTTCGATGCCGCCGATATCCAGAGAGAGGGGCCGGGCGGTCAGTGTCCGGCGCACCGTCGGCTCACCGAGCGCAGTGGGGGTGGGAGTGGGGCGAAGAGAGGAACCTGGTGCCGAGGCAGCGGGTCCAGGGTCGCTGGTGCAGGCGGCCACGGCCCCGGTGCCGGCGAGGACGAGCCCGCCGAGCAGAAACTGTCGTCGGGAAAATCCGTTCATCATGATTTAACCTTCCTTGGTGTTAGATTTCAGTGACACGGGAGACAGGCGCAGGTGAGGACCCTGCTGAGCCATCACGTCAGGTGCAGGTCTGTGACACAGGTGGCACCATCGTCGGCGGTGGAAAACTCCGCGGTGCCGGTACGCCCCTGGTAGCTGACCTCAATCAGGCCGGTGGCATCATCGGGAAGCCAGAAGCCAATAAACCCGTTGTCGAAGGTGGTTGTCGCCTCGTCCACCAGCACCTCACCGGTCGCCTCATCGGTGATCGTGATCTGGATATCCTCATTGTCGAGTTCCCCCAGGCAGGTCGTGAGGCTGTGGTAGAAGCAGTCGTGGGTGGAGGTGAGATAGGGCGCGATCGAGACATACGTCTGATTGTCGGGAAGATCGACCACGACTTCCTGGTCATCGCTCGAGAGCAGCAGTTCATCGGCACGCACTGAAGCGATCAGATCCGTGGGACGCTCAGTGACCTTCTGCCGGTCGAGGTGATCAATGATCTCCACCGCGTCCATGGCGGCCAGGCCATGGGTAGTCAGGAATGTATCCCGGGACACCGTCCCGTCGGCGGTGGGTTCCGGGTCGGCGGCCGAACACCCCGTGAGGGCGAGGGCAAGGGCGGCGGCTGCGATCGCTGCTCGTTTCACGTCAATCTCCTTGGATCGTGGTAAGACCGTGAGAAGACACCGCCTCAAGGTCGATGTCATACCTTTATCTAGCACGGGTGCCTGACGGACTAGAAATCAAAAGCCCTGCTCACAGCCTTATAACAGGGCGAAAAGGGGGTGGATTCGGTGGGCTGGGTCACCACCGGGACACCACCCCACAGCCGTGGGCGATGTCCTTCTACCCGCCCCGGGTATGCGGTGCAGGCAGTGAAATCCCTGGTGGCGCCTGCTGAACCGACCAGGGGAGGCGATGCCGCCGGCCCGGGGTGGGGCACAAGGGTGACGGCAGTCGAAGGGTGATGTTTGAAGATTTGATGAAGATTGCCCCGCCGGGCACTGAGCGAGGGTGGTATTCCCCCCTGACCGGAGCAATACTGGGGCCTATGGCTGACCGCACACCGACCACCGCCACGCCCCCGGGGCGGGTGCTGGTCGTCGATGATGAACAACCCCTGGCTCAGATGGTGGCCTCCTACCTCATCAGGGCCGGCTTCGATACCCGCCAGGCTCACACCGGCACCCAGGCCGTGGACGAGGCTCGTCGCTTTTCCCCTGATGTTGTGGTGCTGGATCTGGGGCTGCCCGAACTCGACGGCCTGGAGGTGTGCCGACGGATCCGCACCTTCTCGGACTGCTACATCCTCATGCTCACCGCGCGTGGCAGCGAGGACGACAAGATCAGCGGTTTGACCTTGGGGGCGGATGACTACATCACCAAACCTTTTAGCATCCGGGAACTGGTGACCCGGGTGCATGCGGTGCTGCGCCGCCCGCGCACCAGCACCACCCCACCGCAGGTGACCACCCCCTTGATCGTTGGTGACCTCATCCTTGACCCCGTCGCCCATCAGGTGCGGGTGGGGGAGACGACCGTGGAGCTCACCCGCACGGAGTTCGAGCTGCTGGTTGCCCTGGCCCTGCGCCCCAGCCAGGTGCTGACCCGCCACGACCTGGTCACCGAGGTCTGGGACACCACCTGGGTCGGTGATGAACGCATCGTCGATGTCCACATCGGCAACTTGCGTCGCAAGCTCGGCACCGACACCCGGGGCCGGGGGTTTATCGACACCGTGCGTGGCGTGGGCTACCGGGTGGGGCAACCATGAATCACGGACCCGGCCTGACCTTCCGCTTCCTGGCCGCCCAGGTGTTGGTCGTGGTGATTAGCCTGCTGGTGGCCGCGGCCGTGGCCACGACGGTGGGTCCGACCCTGTTCCATGATCATATGTTGATGACCGGCCAGGAGGACCCCTCGCTGGAGCTGTTCCATGCCGAGCAGGCCTACCGGGGCGCCAACCTGATCACCCTGGCCGTCGCCCTGCCCACCGCCTTGATCAGCGCCCTGCTGGCCAGCCTGTGGTTATCGCGTCGTCTGCGCACCCCCCTGCAGGATCTCACCCGCGCCGCTACCAGCCTGACGGCCGGCAACTCCCGTATCCGCGTGCCCGCCGGAAAAGCAGGCCCCGAGGTCACCACCCTGGCGCATGCCTTCAACACCATGGCCGATCGGCTGGAACACACCGAACAGGTCCGCCGCCAGATGCTCTCTGATCTGGCCCACGAAATGGGCACCCCCTTATCGGTGCTCACGGTCTACCTCGATGGTCTCCAGGACGGGGTCGTGGACTGGAATAATGCCACCCACACGATCATGGCTGACCAACTCACCCGCCTGACCCGGTTGATGGAAGACATCGACGATGTCTCCCGGGCCCAGGAACACCGGATCGATTTGGACCTGGCGGAGGAAGGGCTCGGGGATCTGCTCCATACCGCCGCTGCTGCCGCGGGGGAAGCTTATGCTGACAAAGGCGTCGATTTACAGATCGAGACCATTACACACACCGCCCGGGCGCTCGTGGACCGGCAACGCTTCGGCCAGGTGATGAGCAATCTCCTGTCGAACGCGCTACGACACACCCCGGCCGGCGGGCAGGTCCGGATCAGCGTCCACCGACAGGGGGCGTCCACCGCACTCATCCACGTCGCCGATGACGGCGAGGGCATCCCGCCTGACCAGCTCAGATACATCTTCGAACGCTTCTACCGGGGGGATGCCGCCCGCAGCCGGGACGACGGCGGGGCCGGTATCGGTCTGACCATCTCCAAGGCATTGATCGAGGCCCACGGCGGCACTCTCACCGCCACCTCCCCCGGACCCGGTCGCGGAGCGGTGTTTGCCCTCCGCCTCCCGCTGTCCCCTCCCGACAGTGAGGAGGCTGCTCGGTGACCACACCCTGCCCCGCATGAGAGCCGCGCCCTCCACCCATTGAAAATATACCCCTGGGGGGTATATGCTAGAGAGTGGCATCGCCGCATCCCACCGACTCGTAGGAGCTTTCCCATGATCACCTCCCCGCCCCGCCTCTTGCCGATGGCCTCCCACGGCTGCAGCTGTTGCGGACCTGCCTCACGTGCCGACACCGCCTCCACCCCTGCCACCAGCGACTCGTCAGCAGGAGGGTCCTCCCCTAGCTACCAGGTCACCGGCCTGACCTGCGGGCACTGCGCGAAAAGCGTGACCCAGGCCCTTCAGGCCCTCCCCCAGGTCGACGACGTCCAGATTGATCTCGCTGCTGGTGGAGTTTCCACCATCACGGTCACCGGTGCCGTACCTCCGGAGATGGTTCGCCGGGCCATCGAGGAGGTCGGCTACACCGTCTTATCCTGATCAGTTTTACCCATCATCTCGACCCCGACCGGGTTGAGCGAAAGGAACGTCATGAGCACTCCCCACCATTCGGGTGATCACCATGGTGATCACCCCGCTCCGGAAACAGACCACACCCACCACCCGGATCATGCCAGCCACGAACACCACGCAGATGCCGACCCCCACGGCCAGGCAATGCCCCACGATCACCCGCATTCCGCCCCGGACGAAGACCACCACGTTCATGGTCACGGCGAACACGCCGGACACAGCACCGCAATGTTTCGGGACCGCTTCTGGTGGTCGCTGATTTTGTCCATTCCCGTCGTTATTTTCAGCCCCATGGTCGCCCACCTGCTTGGCTACCACCTCCCGGCATTCCCCGGATCCACCTGGATCCCCCCGGTGCTGGGCACGATCATCTTCGTCTACGGCGGAACGCCTTTCCTCAAGGGCGCATGGAAAGAACTGAAATCCCGCCAACCCGGGATGATGCTCCTGATCGCCATGGCCATCACCGTGGCGTTTGTCGCCTCCTGGGTCACCACTCTGGGGCTGGGTGGTTTTGACCTGGACTTCTGGTGGGAGCTGGCCCTGCTGGTGACCATCATGCTGCTGGGCCACTGGCTGGAGATGCGCGCTCTCGGGGCCGCGTCCTCCGCGCTTGACGCGCTGGCTGCCCTGCTGCCGGATGAGGCCGAGAAAGTCATCGACGGGACCACCCGCACCGTGGCCATCTCCGAGCTGGTCGTCGACGACGTCGTTCTGGTGAGGGCCGGTGCCCGGGTGCCGGCCGACGGAACCATCCTCGACGGAGCCGCCGAATTCGATGAGGCGATGATCACCGGCGAATCCCGTCCCGTCTTCCGCGACACCGGTGACAAGGTGGTCGCCGGTACTGTGGCCACCGACAACACCGTCCGCATCCGGGTGGGACACCGCCCTGGCTGGGATCCAACGCATGGTTGCCGACGCCCAGGAGTCCTCCTCCCGGGCCCAGGCCCTGGCGGATCGGGCGGCGGCGTTGTTGTTCTGGTTCGCGCTGATCTCCGCTCTGATCACCGCGGTGGTGTGGACCATCATCGGCAGCCCGGACGATGCCGTGGTGCGCACGGTTACGGTGCTGGTCATCGCCTGTCCGCACGCCCTGGGCCTGGCGATTCCGCTGGTCATTGCGATCTCCAGCGAGCGGGCCGCGAAATCCGGGGTGCTCATCAAGGACCGGATGGCGCTCGAGCGGATGCGCACCATCGACGTGGTGCTCTTCGACAAAACCGGCACCCTGACCGAGGGTGCGCACGCGGTCACCGGTGTCGCGGCAGCTGTCGGCGTCACCGAGGACGAGCTACTGGCCCTGGCCGCCGCTGCGGAGGCCGACAGCGAGCACCCCGTGGCCCGCGCCATCGTGGCGGCCGCGGCCGCCCATCCCGAGGCCTCCCGTCGGCAAATCCGTGCAACTGGTTTCAACGCCGCCTCCGGCCGGGGAGTCCGGGCCACTGTCGATGGCGCTGAGATCCTCGTGGGCGGGCCGAACATGCTGCGCGAGTTCAACCTCACCACCCCGGCCGAGCTCACCGACACCACCAGTGCCTGGACCGGGCGTGGGGCCGGTGTGCTCCATATTGTCCGCGACGGTCAGATCATCGGTGCGGTGGCCGTCGAGGACAAGATCCGCCCCGAATCCCGCGCCGCTGTGAAAGCCCTGCAGGAACGCGGGGTGAAGGTCGCGATGATCACCGGCGACGCGCAACAGGTGGCCCAGGCGGTTGGTCAGGACCTAGGCATTGATGAGGTCTTCGCCGAGGTCCTGCCCCAGGACAAAGACACCAAGGTCACGCAGCTGCAGGACCGGGGTTTGAGCGTGGCCATGGTCGGTGACGGTGTCAATGACGCCCCCGCTCTGACCCGCGCGGACGTCGGTATCGCCATTGGTGCCGGCACGGATGTGGCCATGGAATCTGCCGGGGTGGTCCTAGCCAGTGATGACCCGCGGGCAGTGCTGTCGATGATTGAGCTGTCCCAGACCAGCTACCGCAAGATGATCCAGAACCTGATCTGGGCCTCTGGCTACAACATCCTCGCCGTGCCGCTGGCTGCCGGAGTGCTCGCCTCGATCGGGTTCGTGCTGTCCCCGGCCGTGGGCGCGATCTTGATGTCTGCCTCGACCATCGTGGTGGCCCTGAACGCCCAGCTGTTGCGCCGCATTGATCTGGAGCCGGCTCACCTGGCTCCGACCGACGGGAAGGAGGAACACAGTAGGTCGATATCCCCCGTAACCGTTACTGACTGACCTTGTCTCTCGACCCCTAACTCACACCACCTTTGAAAGGAACGCTCATGAAACGCAGCATTACCCTCGCCGCCTTGGTACTGACCTCCACCCTGGCGCTGACCGCCTGCAGCGACGCCACCGACAACTCCGACGATGCCGACACCACCAGCACCACGACGGCAACCGCAGAGACCAACGAGACCCACCAGGAAGACACCACCACTGCCGACGAAGAGCACGGCGGGCACGACCACCCTGCCGACGGCGGGGCACCGCCGGCAGGCATTGAAGAGGCCGAGGATCCCACGTACCCGGTGGGCACCGAGGTCATCCTCACCGCTGACCACACGCCCGGCATGGACGGGGCCACCGCCACCATTTCCGGGGCGTTTGACACCACGACCTATTCGGTCAGCTACACCCCCGCCGAGGGTGGGGCCCCGGTTACCGACCACCGCTGGGTCGTCCATGAGGAGCTCGTCGATCCGGGTCAGGCCCCCCTGCCCGACGGGGCGAGCGTTGTCCTGGATGCCGAGCACATGTCCGGCATGAAGGGTGCTGAGGCCACCATCGATTACTCCACCGAGGAGACGGTCTACATGGTTGATCTCACCGTCGACGGGATGACGATGACCAACCACAAGTGGGTCACCGAGAGCGAGATCCAACCCGCCGAATAGTCCACCCACCCTGAACCGCGAGACCAGACAAGGCACCCGCTCCAGAGTCGGTCATCAATCGCTGCCGACCATGCCGCAGCACACCAGCCACACACGGAACCTGCACGCCCACAGGGCCCACGCTGAGGTAGACCTTCTGTGTCACTGCTTCTCTTAGTCAGGGAAATATGCCCTGGAATGACCCTGGTGACAGGAGTTCATTCCAGGGCTTTGGGTGCTGTTGCAAAGTTGGGGCAGTAGGAAGAGCGACGTGAAATAATCACAGCCATGGGTATCTTCTCCGGTCGTCATTTCCCCCGTGACGTCATTCTGTGGGCAGTGCGGTGGTACTGCCGCTAGGGGTGAGCTACCGAGACTTGGAGGAAATGATGACTTCAGCGGGGTGTGCCGGTTGATCAACCACGATCTACCGCTGGGTCCAGAAATACGCCCCTGAGCTGGACAAGCAAACACGGTGGTACCGGCAGGTACCTGACTGGCAGGCCAGTTCCTGGCGGGTGGTGAGACCTATATCCGGATCGGCGGCAGGTGGTGCTACCTCTATCGGGCGATCCCCGCCGGTGGCCAGACCCTGGACTTTTACCTCTCTCCGAAGCAGAACGTGGCCGCAGCGAAACGTTTTCTGGCCAAGGCTCTCAGATACAATGCGTCAGCCGGGTATCCCAGAGTGATCAACACCGATAAAGCATCCTCCCTAGCCAGGGCAATCGCCGAGTTGAAGTCAGGGGGAACCTGCCCGCCAACAGTGGAACACCGACAGGTGAAATACCTCAACAACATCCTAGAAGGCGACCATGGTCGACTGAAGCGGATCCTCGGGCCGAAAGGTACGTTTAAGAACCGGACATCTGCATATCGGACGTTGAAAGGGATGGAGGCGATGCACTCATTGCGGAAAGGGCAAGGCACTGTGTTTGACCTCACGGGCAACCGAACCCGGACGCGGTGATCGTCAACAGGGTCTTCGAGACGGCCTAACAACGCCCACACGCAGCGGCCATCAGGGAATGAGAAACTGAGTCTTCGCTACTCTCCGCCCAACTTTGCAACAGCACCAATCAAAAGGAGTCCAAATTGTGCAGCCACCCGACGATGACGTCTTCGGCCGCACCTTCGTAGTTGCCGACCCTGATGGAAACCTGTTCCGCGTCAGCCCAGTCGTTTAATTCTTAAATTGGGATTCAACAACTAGGAAATCCTCCAACAGCCCAAGGAAAACATCTCAGTTGGAGGATTCCAATTGCCCCGAAGCGGGAGCTAAAGCCAGAACGTCAGATCAAAATAACAAGCAAAATGACTTGTTGACACCATCGAAAACAAGAGTTCGACAGAAGAGAGCGGGAGTTAGGATGTAAATTCCCACACTTGCAATCCTCAACCGCCAAAGTTCAGAAAAACAAAGAAACCGAAGGTCACGAACCCTTTCGAGTTTGTTACCTCCGGTGTCGCAGTTTGTTCAACTGCTCTTTGTGCCCGGGGCGGGACTTGAACCCGCACGTCCTTATCGAACACTGGCACCTGAAGCCAGCGCGTCTGCCAATTCCGCCACCCGGGCAGGGTGTGGTTGTCAGTGCGACTAGATAAAGATAGCACAGGGAGTGCATACAATTACAAATCAGCAGGAAAAGCGGATTATTTTGCGCATTTAATGGCGAAAAACTAGGAACTTTCGCGCCGCCGTCTACGTTTGAAAGGGGTATACAAACTATAATGGCTACTACTGATCACTACTGATCGCTGTATAGCGGAAAGGAGCAAAATTCGTGGCGTTTTTAGAAAGGCTGGCGAAGCTCGATTCCGCTATGCAACGCGGCCTTGATAACGGCATGGCTTTTGTCTTCGGCGGCAAGGTCGTTCCTGCAGAGATTGATGAGCTTTTGAAGCAAGAAGCCCAGGACAATCTCGGCCACGGGGACGATGACAAACTCTATAGTCCCAATGTCATGACTGTAGGTGTCTCCTCCAAGGATTTGGAGAACTTGTCGCAAGACCCCGATTTGCCTGCCGATTGCGCAGACCAATTATCTCGCTTTATCCGCAATAACGGATGGTCCCTCGCTGGTCCCGTCATTGTGCGGATAGCGGAGGAATCGGGCCTGCGCACGGGCCAGCTTCGTGTGTCCTCGTTTATAGATCACGAGCCCACAGAAGAGACCGGTTTCGAGGCGATTTTCCACGACTTTGATGGTCAGGAGGACCAGATGACCAACCCGCACGAAAATAATGCGGATGACGCAGCTACTACCGCTTTCATTGCGCAAGATGACCAACCCGCGCCGCAAACGCAGGGCCCCGCTGTCAATTTGATGTTGCAGGATGGCTCTTCCCGCGTCTACCACGTGCAGGAAGGGTCAAATATTATTGGCCGCAGCAATGATGCGGATTTGCGCCTGCCGGATACGGGCGTGTCCCGCCAGCATGCGGAAATCACGTGGAACGGTGAAGATGCCGTATTGGTGGATTTGCAGTCCACCAATGGCACCACGGTCAATGACACTCCTATTGATAACTGGCTGCTTGCCGATGGCGATGTGATCACCATGGGCCATTCCCACGTCGAGGTCCGCATTACGGGCCTTGATTCGCATAGTTACTAATTCACACTGAGGAAGGGAGGCCGCCATGGATGCAGTCATCATGCTGGCGCTTCGCATCGGCTTATTGGCTCTTTTGTGGGTATTTGTCCTGGTGGCCTTGAATGCCATGCGGCGGGATACCAATAAATCCGCAGGTGCTATGCCACAGTCGTCAAAAATGGGTGCGTCCCCGCGCAGTCACGCTGCGGTAAAGCAGCTTTCTATTGTGGAGGGCCCCTTGCAGGGATCCCACATGGATTTGGGCACGCTCGAGGAATGTACCTTGGGACGTGCCGCCGACTGTGATTTTGTCACTGGGGATGATTACTCCTCCGGCCATCATGCACGCCTATTTCGCCGCGGCAGCGAGTGGGTAGTGGAGGATTTGGAATCGCGCAACGGAACCCTCGTCAATGGTGTGCGCATCGACCAACCTGAGGTAGTCGGCGCGAACTCCGAAATTAAGCTAGGCCGCACTACCGTGAGGTTGAACGCATGACACTGAAGCTAAACTTTTTTGCCAAGTCGGACCGCGGGCTTATCCGCGGAAATAATGAGGACTCCGGATACGCCGGATCCCACCTGCTGATTTTGGCCGATGGCATGGGCGGGCATGCCGCGGGTGAGGTCGCCTCCCAACTCATGGTCAACCACCTCGAAATCTTGGATCAGGATCCGGGTAAGGAGGACACGGAGGCGCTCCTTGCGGCTGCTGCCGATGACGCCAATGAGGCCATCAGCGAGCACGTCACCGCCCACCCTGAGACCGAAGGCATGGGCACGACGCTGTCCACGATGCTGTTCAATGGCACCACCTTTGGTGTTTGCCATGTGGGCGATTCGCGCGCTTATTTGCTGCGCGATGGCAAGCTCGAGCAAATCACCAAGGACGATACCTATGTGCAGTCCTTGGTGGATAAGGGCGAGCTGGCTGCAGAAGATGTTTCTTCCCACCCACAAAAGTCCCTCATCTTGAAGGCCTATACCGGCCGTGCGGTGGAGCCGACGCTCTTCACGTTCGAAGCCAAGGCGGGAGACCGCATCCTGCTGTGCTCGGATGGGCTTTCGGACCCGGTTACGGCTTCCACGATTGAGACTGCCCTTGGCCAGGGAAGCATCGAACAAGCGGGCTCCACCCTCGTGGATCTCGCCATACGTTCGGGCGGACCGGACAATGTCACGGTCGTCATCGGTGAGGTTACGGAAGAAAAACCCGCCACCCACGAACCATTCCGCGTCGGTGCGTTGGCAGGTTCGGTAGAAGAACCCACGCACCCGGATTCTTCTGCATCACGCGCCGCCAAACTCACCCGTAAACCCCAGGTGATTCCGCCGGCCGTCATGGCCGATGAAGACAATGCGGCTAAGGACTCCGATGAAGAAGAGGCAGAGGACGAGCCTTCTCGACGAAAAGTCGGGTGGAAGGTCCTCATCGCGCTCATCATCATCTTGGCGCTCGTTATCGGCGCGGGGCTGTGGGTCAAGAACTTCTTGTCCAATAATTACTACGCCGAGACCAACGATGCCCAGGAAATCACCATCCTGAAGGGCGCGGATTATTCCGTATTTGGCAAGGATTTAAGCTCCACGCACCAATACGTGTGCATTAATGACAAGAACTCCTTGCTGTTTTCTGCACAGAAGTGCAAGGGAGACTTCACCCCGCTGAAGGTCTCTGACCTGCCCGAGTCTGAGCGCGGCGCGGTCAACCACATTTCCGCCGGTGATCTGAGCGAGGTTCAGGATCAGATTAATGACCTGGGTGAAAAGGCACTCAAGCCATGTATCACTGCGCCGAGCCAAAAAGATAATAAAGACACCAAGGAAAACAAACCTGGGGTCACTTGTAGGGAGGTGTAGCTGATGCAGAAGTTTTTTAGCCGAAGAATCGAACTCGGCCTCCTTATTCTCGCCGCGGCTGTCTTTGCCATTACCTTGGTCAGTTTGGAGCTGTCGCAAGATAATGCGCTCACGACGGACCTGATCTACCTCATCGGTGGATTCATTGGTGTCTTTACCATTGCCCACTTGGCAATGTGCTTCTTGGCGCCCTACGCGGACCAGATCATGTTGCCTATCGTTGCCATCCTTAATGGCATTGGGCTTATCGTTTTGGCCCGCCTGGATTTGGTCAATGATCGGGGTCTCGCGGTCCGCCAGGTCATGTGGACCGTCGTTGGCCTCGTGCTCTTTGTGCTGGTCCTGGCGGTTGTCAAGGACCATCGGTCACTCACCCGCTATTCCTATATCTTGGGCGCGGCTGGCCTCGTACTGTTGGCGCTGCCGTTGGTGTGGCCACAACCTGATGACGTTGAAGCTCGCATTTGGCTGAATTTCGGGCCCTTTTCCATCCAGCCGGGTGAGTTCTCCAAGATCATGCTGATCTTATTCTTTGCCATGCTGCTGACGCAGAAGCGGTCCCTCTTTACTGTGGCTGGGTATCGCTTCCTAGGGATTTCCCTGCCCCGCTTGCGCGACCTCGCCCCCATTCTCATCGTGTGGGCCATCGCCATCATCATCATGGGAATTTCCAATGACTTTGGTCCGGCGCTGCTGCTCTTCAGCACGGTGCTGGGCATGCTATTTATGGCTACCGGCCGGGTCAGTTGGCTATTTATCGGCCTCATCCTCGTCGGTATCGGCGGCTTTGGCATTTACCAAGTTTCTGAAAAGATCCAGCAGCGTTTCTCCAACTTCTTGGATCCGCTAGCAAATTATGATGTCACTGGCTTCCAACTGTCCCAGTCCCTCTTTGGCTTATCATCCGGCGGCATTTCCGGCAGCGGCTTGGGCCAAGGACACCCCGAATTGGTGCCGGTGGCACACTCAGATTTCATCCTCGCCGCCATCGGTGAGGAATTGGGGTTGATTGGTCTAGCTGCCGTTTTGATCCTCTTTGGCATGTTGGTGACCCGCGGATTCAATACCGCGTTGCGTACCCGCGATACGTACGGCAAACTGGTCGCTTCAGGCCTTTCTCTTACTTTGGCGGTACAGGTCTTCGTCGTCACCGGTGGCATTTCCGCCCTGCTGCCGATGACCGGCTTGACCACTCCTTTCATGTCCGCCGGTGGTTCCTCTCTCATGGCTAACTATGTACTGTTGGCGATTTTGCTGCGGATCTCTAACGCAGCTCGCCGACCCATGCAGGAGAACTCGAGCAATGCTCCGAGTGACACCTCCATGTTCCCGTCGGTTCAGGAGGCTTACCGATGAACAAATCCATCCGCCTAGTATCCCTATTTGCCATCATCTTGACCGCGGTTCTGTTGGTGAACCTGACGGTCATTCAGGCATTTTCGGACGATAAATACGCACATAATGCTAAGAACTCGCGCGGGTTCATTGAGCTGCAGAACACCCCGCGCGGCCAGATCTATTCCGGAAATACGGTGCTGGCGCAATCCACGGAAAATCCTGATGAGACCTACTCCCGGTCTTATCCCATCGATTCGCCCGCTTTTGGCAATGTCACTGGCTACTTGTCCAGCCAATTTGGTGCTTCGGAATTGGAATCTTCGCAAAATGAAATTCTCAATGGCACGGATGATTCCCTGTTCAAGCAGCACTGGCTCGATACCATTGCGAATAAGCCCACCAAGGGAGCCAATGTAGAAGTCACCATCGATCCGGCATTGCAGCAGGCCGCGTATGACCAGTTGGCGGGTCCGGGATACGAAGGTTCGGCGGTTGCCATCCAGCCATCGACGGGCAAGATTCTGGCCATGGCCTCCAACCCGGGCTTTAACCCAAATTCACTGGTCGGCGAGTCCGCCGATGAGGCGTGGACGGGCTTGCAGGAGCAGCCGGGCCAGCCGCTGGTCAACCACGCAGCGGCGGATACCTTGCCACCGGGATCTATTTTCAAGATCATTACGACTGCGGCCGGATTGAATAACGGCTTCAATCCCTCGTCGAGCCTGACCGGTGCCAACGTGATTACCCTGCCGGATGCCGTCACGGAGCTGACCAACTACGGCAATGAGAAATGCAACGGCCAGGATTCGGTGACCCTGCAGACCGCCTTTGCGCTGTCGTGCAATACCGCATTTGTGCAGATGTCTGAGCAGATCGGCGCGGATGAGCTGCGCAAGTACGCGGAGGCTTTCGGCATCGGCAAGAAGTACGACTTGGGTGTCTCTTCTTCCGCAGGCACCTTGGGTGACCTTCCGGATGGTGCGGCGACGGCGCAATCGGCCATCGGCCAGCGCGATGTCACCATGAGCGCGTTGCAAGCGGCAGTCATGGCCGGCACCGTGGCCAATAAGGGCACGCGCATGGAGCCTTACCTAGTCAATCGCATTACTGATGCCCAGATGAAGGAAATCCGCACCACGAAGCCCAAGAAGGCCGACGAGGCCGTCACGGAAGAGACTGCATCGACCATTAAGGACCTGATGTTTGCCTCCGAGCGTTCTTCGTGGGGCTACGACGGCAATGGATTCGCATCCAAGACCGGTACCGCCGAGCACGGCGAAGGCTTGGCTCCGCACGTGTGGTACGTCGCGTTTGACCCGGACCGCGATATTGCCGTCGGGGTCGTCGTCAAGAATGGCGGTAACTTGGGCGAATCCGCAACGGGCGGCAGAGTCTCTGGCCCAATTGGTCGTGCCATCCTGAGCGCATACCAGGGGGAACAGTAATGAAGAATACCGAGAACAAAGACCATCTCCAGGAACTCATCGGCAGCGACTACGAACTGCAGTGGATCATTGGCCACGGTGGCATGTCCACGGTGTGGCTTGCCGATGACACTCGTAATGACCGCGAAGTAGCCATTAAGGTGTTGCGGCCGGAGTTTTCCGATAACCAGGAATTCCTCTCCCGCTTCCGCAATGAAGCGGAATCCGCTGAATCTATCCAGTCCGATAACGTGGTGGCCACCTATGACTACCGCGAGCTGGAAGATAATGGCCGCAAATTCTGCTTCATGGCCTTGGAATACGTGCGGGGCGAATCCCTCGCGGATCTGCTTGCGCGCGAGAACACCTTGCAGGAAGAACTCGCGCTGGACGTGCTTGAGCAGGCGGGCCACGGCCTATCCATTATCCACCGGATGGGCTTGGTGCACCGCGATATTAAGCCCGGCAACCTGATGATTACCCAAAATGGGCAGGTAAAGATTACGGACTTTGGCATCGCCAAGGCCGCCGCCGCGGTACCGCTCACGCGCACCGGCATGGTGGTGGGGACCGCTCAGTACGTTTCGCCTGAGCAAGCACAGGGCAAGGAAGTCTCCCCTGCCTCTGATATCTATTCGCTCGGCGTCGTGGGTTACGAGATGCTCGGCGGCAAGCGCCCATTTTCGGGCGATTCCTCCGTATCCATTGCTCTTGCCCACATCAACCAGGAGCCAGAACCGCTGTCGACCACGATTAGCGCCCCGGCGCGCGAGCTCATCCGCATCGCTCTGCGCAAGGATCCCAATACCCGCTATGCCGATGGCAATGAGTTCACGGTCGCGGTATCCGATGTGCGCCTTGGCAAACGCCCGCCGCGCCCGAAGTCCATTCCGCCCCACCAGCAGGCCCCAGAGCCTTCGCCTTCGGCGTCGACCGAGATGCTTGCCGATGTCGCCCAGCCCACCACCATTCATCCGGCGGCGGGGACGGCGGCGAGTGCTCCCGCGCCGCAACGCAAGGCAGCACCAGCTCCGGGCAATGATTCGAAGGGTGGGAAGTCTTTCCTCAAGGGCTTGGGTATCGTCGCGGCCATCGCCGTGCTTGCCGCGGGCGGCTACGCCATTATGAACCTCATGAGTAGCGAGGGTGACGACAGCGAGCCTTCGTCTACCCAGGAAACTTCCGTGGTCACCGAGTACCGGGATCCCACGACCACGCAGGTAGAAACCCTGGAGGAGGACGAAGGTACGAATGAGACGCCGCAGGAAGTGACGGTAACGGAGACGGAGCCTACTGATCAGGAGGGCAATCAGGCGCCGCGTGATAATCGCCGGCAGCAGCAGACCCCGAACCAGCAGGCTCCGACGCGAAACCAGCAGCGTCCGAATACTCCGACGCAGCAACGCCAACCCCAGCAGACGCACGTCGAAAATACACCTGAGCAAAACAACACAGTAAACTCACAGCCCGATGAACTTCCTGGGGATTTATCTGATTTATTAAGACAGGATGGTGACTAAGCCATGGTCAATGACCGGTACCGGCTCGGTGAGATCATCGGCTCCGGCGGCATGTCCGAGGTATTTGCCGCAGAAGACACCACTTTAGGCCGGCAAGTAGCGGTAAAAATGCTGCGCACGGAGATGGCTCGCGATATCAACTTCCGCGAGCGCTTCTACCGCGAGGCGCAGAACTCCGGCAAGCTAAACCATCCCAATATCGTGGCGGTCTATGACACCGGCGAGACCGAGGTGGATGGCATGACCATCCCGTATATCGTCATGGAGCGGGTCAATGGGGCTACGCTGCGCGATATTATTCGCGAAGATGGCCCGCTGCCTGCCCAAGAGGCGGCGGAGATCCTCAAGCCGGTCGCTGAGGCCTTGCAGGCATCCCATGAGGCGGGAATCATTCACCGCGATATCAAGCCGGCGAATATCATGCTCACCAATACCGGCCAGGTGAAGGTGATGGACTTTGGCATCGCCCGTGCATTGGATGATTCGACCTCGGCGATGACCCAAACTTCTGCCGTTATCGGTACCGCCCAGTACCTTTCCCCGGAGCAGGCGCGCGGCAAGAACGCCGATGCGCGTTCTGATGTCTATGCGCTGGGCTGCGTCATGTACGAGGTACTCACCGGCCGCACCCCATTCGAAGGCGAAACCCCCTTTGCCGTGGCTTACCAGCATGTGCAGGAAGAACCGACCCCGCCTTCGGAGCTTATCGATGACCCCTCGTTGACCCCCACCCAGCGGGTCAATATCGATGCGGTGGTACTGACAGCGATGGCCAAGCACCCCGCGGACCGCTACCAGTCCGCCTGGGAGATGGCCGGCGATTTGGATCGCCTGCGCACGGGCCAGGTCACCGAAGCTGCCCGCATGCACGTCAACGAGGATGAAGCCACAACGGCGATGCCCGCACCGGCCACTTCTACTGCCCCTGCGGCTGCGTCCCACCGGGCACCGATCGAATCGACGCGTCCTACCGAAGAGGACGAAAGCGGCGGCTGGATGAAGTGGCTCGCGCTGCTTCTCGTCGCGCTGTTGATCGCCATCTTGGGCTATTTTGCCTGGGATTTCTGGAGTAGCGACGATGACGATAACCGGAACGGTCGAAACCAAACCGAGGTGGCGGAGCACAATAGCGTCATCGTGCCGGAGGTAGAAAACCGCCCGCGCAATGAAGTGGTCAAGGAGCTCGAGGACTTGGGACTTCTCGTCACCGTGAACGAGGAAGCTAACCCCGATATCGATCGCAATAATGCGATTCGCATTAATCCGGCCCCTGGTTCGGAATTGCAGAAGAATGCCTCGGTGACCTTGACCGTTTCTTCCGGCAAGGAAATCATCGATGTCCCAGATATCACCGGCATGAACTTGGATCAGGCCGCGCAGGTTTTGGGAGAGGCAGGCTTGGAGCTGAACTCGGATATTTCTGAGCGCAATGATGAGGCCCCCGCCGGCGAGGTAATTCAGCAGAACCCCGCGGGTGGTACCCAATTGTCCAAGGGATCAAAGGTCCGGGTGACGGTGTCTAAGGGCATCGAAAAGAAGCGCGTTCCTGATGTCGCTGGCTTGAACGAGGAGGATGCGCGCAGCCGCCTCGAAGCCAATGACTTCGACGTCAATGTCCGGGAAGTCGATTCCTTAGAGCCGGAAGGCACCGTGCTTAACGTCTCCAACCAGGGCGCTCAGCTGGAAAAGGGCCAGACTGTCACCATTGAGGTATCCAATGGGATGCTCATGAAGGCACCAGAGATCATGCACAAGAACCAAGGACAAGCCGAGAATGCCCTGCGTCAGGCGGGCTGGGATGGCGAGCTGCGCGTGGGCGAGCCAATTCCCACCGGCGCGTTGGTCGATAGCAATAAGATCGGTTGGGCGTCCACTAATCCCGGCGATACCATCCGCAAGGATCAGGACGTGGAGGTTCGCATCTGGAAATTCGAAGCCTCGGCGCTCCTGCCGCAGCCATAGCTGCTGGTATCGTAATTCATCAGTAAGCACTGAGATAAGAACTGAAATCTAGAGAAGGTCTCTTATGCCAAAGTCAAAGATCACCCAGAGCTCTGCCACCCAGGTATCGAGCTCTTCTGGGGCAAACCGCACCCCGGTCAAAATCAACTCTGAAGGCACCCCGAAATGGTACGTGGCCATCATGCTTGGCCTGATGGTCATTGGCCTGCTGTGGCTCGTGGTCAATTACCTCGCCGGTGAATCCATCCCCTTCATGGCGGAGCTCAGCGGTTGGAACTACGGGATTGGCTTCGGCCTCGCCCTCATTGGCCTGCTCATGACCATGGGCTGGCGTTAGACCGCCGCCAAAGAGAAACCCTCGCCGCCACCGCAAGGTGACCGCGAGGGTTTTCTCGTGCTTAAGCCTTAGTGTTCAGCCGGCCGCACGCGGGCGACGGCAACGCTCTGGTCAGCGCGGCCCTCGTGCTCGATATCTACTCCAGCGATCTGCTTTGCCGTGGGGCAGACCACCGGGGTAATCAGGTTGATGCCGCGTTCGCGCAGCTTCTCGGACTCCACCGCGATGATGGGGGTCCCGGCGCGGACGACATCGCCCTTGGCCGCGAGCTTGGTAAAGCCCTCCCCCTTCAGTTCCACGGTATCGATGCCGATGTGAATAAGCAGGTCGAGGCCCTCTTCGGTCCGCATGCCGAAGGCATGGCCGGTCTTGAAGACCATGGTGATGGTGCCATCTACTGGGGCACAGACATCGAAGGCATCGATCACGGTAGGAATAACGGCAAAACCTTCGCCCACCATGCCCTGGGCAAAGGACTCATCGGGGACCTCAGAAAGCGGCACGACGGTTCCCTCAAAGGGGGCGTGGAGCTGAATATCGGTGCCGATCTTCTCCGCAGGGCGAGCGTCTTCGCTGGGCTTCGCGGTGGCCGTAGCTACCGATGCGGAGCCGGTGCGCAGCTGATGGTTGACCTCATCAAATATGAACTGCACGGAAGGCCCCACGATGACCTGCACGTTCTTTTCGGAGGGGTGGATGACGCCGGAGATGCCGGCGCGCTTGATAGTGGGGTCATCGACAAGCGCGCGATCCTTCACGCCCACGCGCAGGCGGGTGGTGCAGTAATCTAGGGAATCGATATTGTCCTTGCCGCCGAGGCCCTCGATGATGCGGGCGGCGGACGCGGCGGTCTTATCATCGCCCGTGGCGGAATCATCATCTTCTGCGGCATCCTCGTCATCGCCGCGGCCTGGGGTCTTCAGGTTAAACCAGCCGATGAGGTAGTAGAAGAGGACAAAGTAAAGGGCGAAGAAAACAGCGCCCATGATAAGCAGCATGTACCACTTATTGGCCAACGGGTTTTGCGAGGACAACAGCATGTCCACGAAACCTGCGGAGAAGCCGAAGCCCGCGGTCCATTCCATCGCGGCGGCGATAAAGACGGAGAGACCGGTCAGCAGCGCGTGCACCACGTAGAGCAGCGGGGCGACGAACATGAAGGAGAATTCCAGCGGCTCGGTCACGCCAGTGAAGAAGGAAGCCAGGGCGCCGGCTGCCATGAGGGAGCCGATGACCTTGCGGCGGCCCTTATCCGCGCGCAGGTACATGGCCAGGGCGGCACCTGGCAGGCCGAACATCATGACCGGGAAGAATCCGGCCTGGTAGCGCCCGACCACGCCGTCCACGGTGCACTGTCCGTTCTCCCAGATGCCGGGGCACTCCGCCGCGGAGGTGGCCGCGGCGGCCGCGTCGATGGTGGACTGGCCGGATTGGAAGTTACCGATGTCATTGATACCAATGACATCAAACCAGAAGACGGAGTTCAGCGCGTGGTGCAGGCCCGTCGGGATGAGCAGGCGGTTGGCCACGCCGTAGATGCCCGCGCCCGCGGCGCCAAGGCCCTGGATGGAGGTACCGAAGTTGAAGAGCGCGTGGTAGATGAAGGGCCATACAACGTAGAGGATGGCGGATACCACGATGGCAAAAAGCGCGGTGAGGATGGGCACGAGGCGGCGGCCGGAGAAGAAGGCCAGGAAGTCCGGCAGTTTGGTGCCGTGGAAGCGGTTATAGACCATCGCGGCCATGATGCCGGCGAGGATGCCGAAAAGGACGTTGCCGTCACCGACGGCATTCCAGCCCTCGGCGGCCCATTCCACGGCGTCATCGCCAGTAAGCGTTTCGGGATCTTCGATGCCGCGGTAACCAGCGACGGCATCGGGGCCCAAGAGCTTCATGAAGGTGGCATAGGCGAGGAAGCCGGACAGAGCGGAGGCGCCATTGGAGTCCTTGGCCAGGCCAAAGGCGATGGCGACGGCGAAGATCCAACCCAGGTTATCCAGCACGGCACCGCCGGAGCTGATGAGTAGCTGCGCGACCACGTTATCTTGGCCGGCCACGCTGGCTATCCAGTAGCCAACGCCGCCGAGGATCGCCGCGACAGGCAGCACTGCCACGGCGCCCATCAGCGCCTTTCCGAGCCGCTGCAGCGGCCCCATAATATTGACTTTCACGGGAGGAGTCCTTTCAACGGTGTAAAGAAGTAGAGAGGGATTTAGTGCGGACGATGCTCATCCACGAAGCGGTAGTACTCGAGATCCTCCAGTTGGGAGGCCGCATCTTCATCGAGAATCACCGTGGCCCGCGGGTGCAGCTGGAGGATTGAGGCCGGGCAGTGCGCGGATAGCGGGCCTTCCACCATGTTGCGGACGGCAGTGGATTTTTCGGTCCCGGTGGCCAGCAGCAATAAGTGGCGGGCCTCGCTGATGGTGCCGAGCCCCTGGGTCAGCGCGTAGCGAGGGACGCTGTCCGTGTTCTCGAAAAAGCGGGCATTATCCTGCACCGTCCGCGGGTGCAGCGTTTCCAGGCGGGTGCGCGATTGCAAGGAGCTGGAGGGCTCATTAAAGCCGATGTGCCCATTGCCACCGATGCCAAGCAGCTGGATGTCGATGCCGCCGGCATGGCGAATAGCCTGGTCATAGGCGGCTGCGGCGCGATCCGGATCCGCGGCATCGCCCTCTGGGCTCTGCACCAACTCATCAATGAAGTCAACGTGGGAAGTAAATATGCGCCGGATGGTGGAGTAATACGACTGCTCATGGGAGCGAGCTAGCCCCACATATTCATCCAGGAGGAAGGCGCGGCTGCGAGCGAAACTCACCTCCCCGCGCTCGCAGCGGGAGGTGAGTTCTTGATACAGCGCTACCGGGGTAGAACCCGTGGCCAGGCCCAAGGTGGCACCGGCGTTGGCATAGCGGACGAAGATATCGGCGGCGGCGGTAGCCACCTCTGCTGGTGTGGAACGGATGAGGATGTCCATGCAGTATTTCCTAACGTGAATCAGTATCTGGCGCAGTGGTGATGTCAATGCCATCAGCGATGACGCGCATGGGCTCGAACTGCGCATTCAGGCCCACGAGGTTGGCGCGCTTGCCGGGAGCCAAACGGCCTATGTCCTTATCCCCCAGCACGTCCGCGGCCGTGGTAGAGGTAAACCGAACCGCTTCCTCTACGCCGTGGCGAGCGGCGAAGCGCGCGAACTGCTGCGCCAAGGTGGAGGTTCCACCCGCGATGGCGCCACTGTCCACCCGCGCCACGCCGCCGGTCACGGTAACGGGCAGGGAGCCCAGCTCATAGGAGCCATCGGCCATGCCGGCGGCGGCCATCGCGTCGGTAACAGCAAAGGCGCGGCGGTTATAGACCATGTCGACGGTGCCATCGGCAAGATGCACGCCATCGGCAATGAGCTCTACTCCCACATCGCCGGCCTTCGAGCCGGTGAGCAGGGCGGCCACCGTGCCGGGGGCGCGGTGGTGGATGGGCGGCATGGCGTTAAAGAGGTGGGTGCCGGTCACGGTGACGCCCAAGTCTTGTGCCTGCTCCATGACCTGCAGCGTGGTCTCGTAATCGGCCTCGGTATGACCCAGGCTGGCGATGATATCGTGCTCGGCACAGACCGCGAGGAGCTCCGCCGCGGCTTGTGTTTCTGGGGCAAAGGTAATGGAGCGCAGGTGGCCGCGGGCGGCATCGATCACCGCGCGGAAAAAGTCTGGGTCTCCCGGCACGATGCGCGATGGATCTTGTGCGCCACACTTGGCCGCGGCGATGAATGGGCCTTCCATGTGGATGCCGGCGATATCCCCCTCATCTGCCAGCGTGGCAAGCAACTCCGCCCGCGCGCACAGCTCCGCTTGCGTCCCAGAAACCATGCTGGCTATCAGCGTGGTGGTGCCGTGGGCGCGATGAAATCGCGCGGCGGCGCGGCACTGGTCATAATCACCATTGGGAAAGCTTCCGCCATTGCCGCCGTGATTGTGCAGGTCCACAAAACCTGGAACCCACAGCAAAACGTTTGGGTCACCGGCTTGCCAGGCCGCGTGCGCTGCGGGGACATCGCCAAGCGAGATGTCTTCAATGCGCCCGCCAAAGTTCAGCGCACCAGCGCGCAGCTCGACGTTCTCGTCGATGTACAGGCCTTCTACGCGGCCCTTCGTCTGTGTCTGCATATTTCGTTCACTTTTCTGTTGTGTGGGCAGGCACCATCCCATAAACGCGCCGATATCCCAGCGCAGCACTATGTTATAACCTATTGGTACCATACCCCAGTGTCAATGATGTCACTTTCACTTTTTTATGTGAGATTTTCGAGGACTATCGACTGTGATGCTCAACTTCGTTTAGGCATAGACCCGCACCAGCCACTGGACTACATTGATCTTTAGGAAGTATCGCTTGCCGATGCCACCTCTACCCTCGGCTTCTCTCTAGCAAGCGCGCTACCTACGCCAACCACCGCGTCACGTCAGGAGAACGTAAATATGGATTTAAAACCAGAAACTATTGTTTCTAATATTTTAAGCGATATTGCGGAAGTAAATGATTGGGCCAGCATTGCTGATGCCACCGGCGCTAATGACATAAACTCTTCCCACGCCACCCCTGACGAGGTTTTCACCATCCTCACTGCTGTTAAAAATAGTCCCGATTTGGCCCTCGGAACTGTCACAAATGAGTTCAAGGATTTCCCTGATAGCTGGTCGCCGCGTGATATAACAGACCGGATCTTTGCCTCGTCAGATCCCACCCTCTCGATGATGGATATCTTTATGCGCCCGACCAATGAATGACCTACGGAAGAATAGAGATGAAAACTGACCACGTATCTCCTTTAAGTTACGTAGCCCTTAGCACTGTGGTTGTTGCTTCATGACTAGCCCTATATGTGCATTTTGAGACATATCCATGCTCATTGCCTTGATAATCAGTCTGCTCAACTGGGCCCTCCGGTCTTGTCATCAAGCAGCTACCCTGCAAAAGCGCAGGGATAAATTGGGTGCGATCTACTGTCTAAATGACCACTAAGAGTGCTCTTCCGCGATATCGCGCATGCAATTATTATTATTGAAATTATAACCGTTTCATGTCCTTCACAAGTACTCGCCTCGGACATGGCGGGATCCTCATCTCAAGGAGCACACCATGACCAGTCGTTCGCCCGCACCGCCGCGGCACCGGTCCCAGTACGTTCTCTTGGCCGGCTTAGCCGTCTCGGTGGCCTATGCCGTCGTCCATATCGCGTTTTCTGATCCCGCCCTGATCGAAGGCACCGCACCCGCGCGCCTTTCCTTACGCAATTACCTTGGCCCAGTGCTGGGCTCTGGCATGGTGTGGGCATTATTTGCCTACCTCATGGGCAAGGCGTGCTCCCACCGGTGGACCACGGCCTTTTTCGCAGGAGCCGGCATACTCTTGTTCATGTTGGCGGTGCACTACGGGCTGCTTTTCGCCTTTGGCATCTACGACTGGCAGACGGCCTTTTCCTCCAATGCCGCGTGGTTCCTCTTTGCCCTTATCGCCGGGCCACTTTTCGGCGTGGCGGGGGCTTTGTCCCACAGGTTCGGCTGGCTAGATTACGTTGCCGTGCTCGGCTTCGTGCTGGAGCCACTGATTACTGGGCTTATCCCAGGCAATAGTATCGAGCCGCAGACCACGACCACCCCCGGATATCTTGCCGCGGTAACGCTGTGGGTGATCGGTGCGGTATTCCTCTACTGCGAACGCCGTGCGCCCATTAAGGCGTAGCCGCACTTTCAGCGGCCCACCATCCGGGCATGCCATGGACCCCGGCCCCGGGCGCAGTGGAACTCGATGCCATGAATATTCCCGGCGCGAGCCGGTGCGGGTGCGCGGAGAGGCGCGGGCGCAGCACGGATTGCAGCCCACTCATGGAACCGCCGGCAATATCGCCGCCCACCAGGTTAGGGTTCCAGCGTTCCAGATCGGCCGGACTCGTGGTGTGGATGGCCAGAATAGTATCGCGAAAACCGGGTGCGAAACGCTCTATCTGCTGGGCAATAAGTTCACTAACCTCACCCGGGTAGCGCTCCTGGTAGCCGTGCGGCACGTGGGCATAGGTCCACAGCGCCAGCCCGCGCGACGGGTCAGCCACATATTGCTGACACACCATGACCAGGGGATTTACGGGCATGCGGCGCTTGCCGATGTCCCTTTCCGCCCCACCTATCTCCTCCACGCTGCCACCCACATGGACGGTGCCAGCTTGGCCCACGCGGGGATCGGTCCACGGCACAGGTTCGCTGAGGTGAAAGTCCACCTTGTACACCGCGCTGCCATAGCGCCACCGCCGCAGGTTTCGTCGAGTCCGTGCAGGAGGGTCGAGCCCGCCCAGCCTAAGGATCTGGCGCGGGGTGAGATTGAGGATGAGGGCATCGGCGCGAGGCAAGCTGCGCACATCGGTGATCTCGGCACCGGTATGGATGCGCGCGCCGTGGGAGCGGAGGAGGGAAACGAGGGCATCGGCAAGCGCCTGCGTACCGCCTTCCACCACTGGCCAGCCGCGGGTCATGCCGAGCGCGCCAAAGAGCAGGCCGAAAGCAGAGGTAAAAGCCCTGGTAGGCGAGGTAATGGCGTGCACCGCGCTACCGGCGAATAAGGCGCGGGCCTGCGGGGAAGTAAATGCCGCCCGCGCGAGCTCGCTCGCCGGGAGCAGGCCCGGCGCGCCGAATTGCGCCAAGCGCACCGGGTGCTCGGGCCAGCGCACCAGTGGGGTTAGCGCATTAGTGAGATGCGCATCGATATTGCGCACCATGTGGCCGTGCAGGCGGGTCCATGCTTGGGCATCGGCGCCGAGCCCCGTAGCGGTCTCCGCAAGAGAGCGGTGGAGGATGGCGGCCGGCGCACCCTCCAGTGGATGGGCCATGGGATAAGGCGCATGGCGCCAGCGCAGGCCGTGCGATTCCAGATCGAGCGCGCGAAAGGCCGGGCTCGCCACGCCGAAGGGATGGCCGGCCGCGCCGAGATCCACGATAGTGCCCGGAAAAATCTCCGTGGACGAGGCGGCCGCTCCGCCTGGGTGCGCGGAGCGCTCATAGACATCCACGCGCCACCCGGCCGTGGCGAGGCGGGCCGCGGCGGTAAGCCCGTTGGGGCCGGCGCCGACGATCACAGCGTGCGGTTGTTTATCCACAGTCCTCCTTGTGCAGGTCAGTGGCACCAATCTACCTATTCGCCCACACGATGGGTACAAAGTTATCCACAGGCTGTGGAAGAAACCTGTGGAATACTTATTTCACAGACTTATCCCCACCCTGTGGATAACTGTTTTCACGGGCTTCCACAGGTGATTTTTCGGCCGCCGATACCGCTATAACCTGTGCGATCAGGGAAAACTCCGGAAAAGCATTCGGTAAATTACAAGAATGTGTTTATCCACAATGTGGATAACTATTGTGGATTTCTTTCGCACACCCATTCCGGTGAACAAATTCCACAGTTATCCCCAAACCCCAGCTCGCAAGGCTAATAACACAATGATGACCGCACCAGTGATTGCAACACCCGCCCACCGCACGGTTTTATTTCGATGAAAGAGGAAGAAGCTCAAGATGATGCCGGTGCACAATCCGCCAAGGTGGCCCCAGAGGGAGACCCCCTCCGCGACGAAGGTATAGCCCACATTGACCAACAAGAGCACGATGGGCGCGCGCAGATCCATCCCGCGTTGCCGGAAGACGCCCACCAGCATGCCCATCAGCGCAAAGATCGCCCCGGAGGCACCTACCGTGGGCGTGCCAAAATCGAACCACAGCACCATGGCGGAAGCGCCCAAGCAGGAGACCAAGTACGCGGCGATGTATAGCCCGGTATCGAGGGCGCACTCTACTTCCCTACCGATGAGCAGGAGCATCACCATATTGACCGCGAGGTGCCCGCCGTCCAAGTGCATGAATTCCGAAGACAGCGCCGTTAGCGGCGCATCGGCGTACTGCGGGCCCCACAGGGCCCAGTCTTGGCTCAGCGTGGAGAGAAAGAAGGTCTCGCCCAAAGTTCGAGCTTGTACCGCGGTAATTGACCACGCGATGATGCAGATCGCGGCAATGGCCGAGGTAACGGGGGCGGTTCGCAAATAATTTTTCACCATGGCGTAGAAGCTGACCCTTTGTTAGCATTCGGATAAAACTAAACGAACCCGGCACCACAGCAAGGTGTGTGGTGCCGGGCGCGGTGCGAGAAAACGCTTAGGCGATATCGATGGACTCGATGACAACGTCCTCGTGCGGACGGTCCATGCGGTCAGTGTCGACCTTGCCAATCTTGGAAACGACTTCCTGGGAAGCTGGGTCCGTAACCTCACCGAAGATGGTGTGGTGGTTGTTCAGGTGCGGGGTCGGCGCCACGGTGATGAAGAACTGGGAGCCGTTGGTGCCTGGGCCGGCATTGGCCATGGCCAGCAGGAATGGGCGGTCGAACTGCAGCTCTGGGTGGAACTCATCCTGGAACTGGTAGCCCGGGCCACCGCGGCCGGTGCCGGTGGGGTCGCCGCCCTGGATCATGAAGTTATCGATGATGCGGTGGAAGATGGCGCCATCGTAGAACGGGCCGGACTGCTCGCCCTTTGCGTTCTGGGTGGAGTAGTCCTTTTCACCCTTGGCCAAAC
Organism: Corynebacterium sp. MSK204; assembly: GCF_030229885.1. Taxonomy (NCBI): domain Bacteria; kingdom Bacillati; phylum Actinomycetota; class Actinomycetes; order Mycobacteriales; family Corynebacteriaceae; genus Corynebacterium; species Corynebacterium sp. MSK204. The sequence goes on from NZ_JASPGQ010000010.1 coordinate 27,529, forward strand.
CGATGAAGTTTTCAACGGTTACCGGTGCGTGGTTACCGAAGAGATCGATAACAATATCGCCGTAGTTGGTATGCATCGTTGCAGTTGCGGTCTTCTGAGTCATGCCAGCCATTGTAAAGAATTTACTTCCTCTCCGCTGTGCAAGACATAACGCTCTCAGCGATCGCGCTATCGTTCTCCCTTAGTCAGCTGACAGAGCTTGTCCCCCAAATAGCCAGCTAACCACGAGAGCACCGGGATCGATGACTCCCTTGCTGCGATCGCCCAGGTAGGACGCGCGCCCCTTCTTGGCGGCGATCTTTCCGGTTTCCTCCACACCCTCGCGCGCGGCCTCGTACAGGGCCTGGAGCGTTTGCTCGTCTGGGCGCTCCGCGCCGATTTCTTGCGCCTTCTCCGCGGCCGGAATGAGCGCATCGAGCATGGTGCAATCCCCGCGCTGCGCGCCGCCCAGTTCTTGAATGAACTCCGCCGCGCTACTTAATCCTTCCGCTAAGGTCTCCGCGCGGGCCATGTCGTTGAAGAAGCTGCCGAAGACCGCGCCCGAGGTTCCGCCCGCTAGGACGAGGAAGCGCTTGGCCAGGCCGGTGAAGATCTCATCATCCGCGCCGCGCAGCGGCAGTTTAATGCTTTCCAGCGCCGCCTCCATATTGGCACCGAAGTCCCCATCCCCGGCCTTGCGGTCGAGCTCGGTCAACTCCTCGATGGAAGATTGCACGCGATCGACGAAGTCACTCAACCACTGGTTCTCTTCGCCCTCGGTAGGCAGTTCATCCTCGAAGGTAATCCGCGCCGATTCCACCTGCTTTGTACCGCCCAAGGTATGGGGCCAGGCGGGGGCTGAAGTTGGGGCATCGATAAGCTCAAGCAGCTCGTCGTCCGCCTTGAGCAGCGTGATGGATACGCCGTGCATATTGACCGCGGTAACGAAGTTGCCCACCATGGAGCGCACTACCGTAATCCCCTTCTCCGCCAGCTGTGCAGACGCCTCGCCGAAGACCAGGCTCAGCTCCAAAGGCGTGGTGCCGCCCAGGCCATTGACCAGGCAGACCACCTCGTCGCCGCTGTTGATATCAAGGGCAGCACCCAGCTTTTCCAGCACGGTGGCGACGATGGCATGGGCATTATCGACCTTTTCCGTGTGCGTGCCGGGCTCGCCGTGGATGCCCACGCCGACTTCCATGTGCCCGTCGTCCAAATCAAAGGTCTCGCGCCCCGTGGTGGGCAAGAAGCCGGATCCCAGTGCCACGGACATGCTGCGGGACTTATCTGCGGTACGCTCCGCTAGCTCAGTTACTTGATCCAGGTCATCGCCGCGATACGCCGCGGCACCGGCCACCTTTTCCACCAGGATCGTGGCACCCGTACCGCGCCGTCCTGGGCCCTCGCCGGTGCCTTCGGTAGCAATATCATCGGCGACTAAGACTGAACGCGTATCTACGGCCTCTGCCGCATTGCGGGCCACGGTGAAGTTCATGACATCGCCGGTGTAGTTCTTCACAATGTGCAGCACTCCCCTGCCCTGATCGGCCCACTGCGTGGCTTCGCTGACCTGGACCGCGTTCGGGGAGGTAAAGAGCAGGCCCGGGCAGGCAGCGGCGAGCATGCCTTGCCCAATGAAGCCGGCGTGCATGGGCTCGTGGCCGGATCCGCCACCGGAGATGACCGCGACCGCCGGTTTATCATCGACCGTGCGCAGCGGGGTGCTGCGCCCGATGAAGCCCGCGTCGTGCCAGGTGGCATCGGGATGCTGGGCGATGAACCCAGCCAGGGAATCAGACAGGAAGGATTCTTGGCTATTGCGAAATGCTGAGTGCTTCATAGCGCCCACGGTAATCCGGATCCGGCCATAGCGTCGCGGGTGGGTACAAGATCACGAAAACGCTATGCAGACCGGCTGCATAGCGTTTTCTTTAAGAACCTAGAATTTCGCAGATTCTATTTAGAGGGCGTTGCGCACCACATCGCGGGCTTCCACCATGTTGCGCAGGGAGGTTTCGGTCTCCTCGTAACCGCGGGTCTTCAGGCCGCAGTCCGGGTTAACCCACAGGCGATCCAGCGGCACGTTCTTGAGCGCGGCACGGATAAGCTCTGCCATTTCCTCCACGGAAGGCACGCGCGGGGAGTGGATATCGTAGATACCAGGTCCAATCTCAGAGTGGAAGGTCTCATCGATATCTTCCAGCAGCTCCATGCGGGAGCGCGCAGCCTCGATGGAGGTGACGTCTGCGTCCAGGCCGGCGACGGCGTCGATGATCTGGCCGAACTCCGAGTAGCACAGGTGGGTGTGGATCTGGGTGGTGGGCTTGGCCTCGAGGGCTACCAGGCGGAAGGAGCGCACCGCCCAGTCCAGGTAGGCCTTGCGGTCCTGCTCGCGCAGCGGCAGCAGCTCGCGCAGGGCTGGCTCATCGATCTGGATGATGTCGATGCCGGCTTCCTCCAGGTCGCGGACCTCGTCTGCCAATGCCACGCCCAGCTGGTCCGCGGATACGGACTGGTGCACGTCATCGCGGACGAAGGACCACGCCAGGATGGTGACCGGGCCGGTCAGCATGCCCTTGACGTGCTTTTCCGAAAGCGACTGTGCAAACTTCGACCACTCGGTGGTCATGGCAGCCGGGCGGGAGATGTCACCCACAACGATTGGCGGACGGGTGCAGCGGGAACCGTAGGACTGTACCCAGCCGTTCTCGGTGGTAACGAAGCCATCGAGCAGCTCCGCGAAGTACTGCACCATGTCATTGCGCTCTGGCTCGCCGTGGACCAAGACGTCCAAGCCGAGGCGTTCCTGCAGCTCGATGACGGACTTAACCTCGTCCTTGAGGGCGGAGTTGTAGTCAGCATCAGAAAGCTCGCCCTTGCGGTGCGCGGCACGCGCCTGGCGGATTTCCTTGGTCTGCGGGAAGGAACCGATGGTGGTGGTCGGCAGCTCGGACAGGCCGAGCTCCTTCTGTGCTTCCTTGCGCTCGTTGAAGGCCGGCTCGCGCTTGACCTCGCCTTCCGGCAGCTGAGAGATGCGCTCTTGCACGGCGGCGTTGTTGATGCGCTCGGACTCGGCGCGGGTGCGAACGGCGCGGTCGCTGACGCTGTAGGCCTCTTCGGCCGCCTCTGGGCCCTGTACTAGGGCGACGACTTCCTTGACCTTTTCATTGGCGAAGGAGAACCACGGGGCGACATCGGCAGGCAGCTTGGATTCTGCCTCGACGGAGTGCGGCACGTGCTGCAAGGACACGGAGGTGGATACGGACAGCTCATCGATGCTGCCGGCCAGGTCCTCGTACTTGGAGCGCAGGTCGCGCAGGTTGGCGGCCCAGACATTGCGGCCATCGACAAGGCCGGCAACTACGTGGGTGTTCAGGTTCTTGACGCGCTCGAGGTAGCCCTCATCCAGGGCCAGGGTGCCGACGGAAAGGTCAACCTGAACGGCCTCTGGCTTGAGCTCTGCGATGACATCGAGGCCCTTGCGTGCAGAGCCATACGGGGTGGTCAGGTAGACCTGTGGGCGCTCTTCTGCACCCAGGATGGCGGAGTATGCCTGCTTGGTATATGCAGCCAAGTCCTCATCGCTAGCGTTGGTCAGGTCTGCCACGAGGGCAGGCTCTGCCAACTGGATCCACTCCACGCCAGCCTTGTGCAGCTCCACCAGGACCTCCTGGTAGGCGGCAACGGCATCATCTAGGCGCTCGAGCGGGGCCTTGGCTGCACCCTCGGCCTGCTTGGACAGGGCCAGCAGGGTGACCGGGCCAACGAGGTACGGGCGCACGGTGTGGCCTGCTTCGCGGGCTTCTTCTACCAGCTTGATGATGCGCTGTGGGTGCGCCTTAAAAGCGTGGTCATCAGCAATTTCCGGCACGATGTAGTGGTAGTTGGTATCGAACCACTTGGTCATCTCCAGCGGCGCGGTGTCCTTATTACCGCGGGCCAGGGTGAACTCATCATCCAGGGTTTCACCGGCAACGGCACCGACGGTCAGTGCGGTTTCGAGCACCTGGTCGTAGTAAGCTACGTCCGCCGGGATGGCGTAGTCCTCGGTCAGGCCGAGGTCGCGCAGGCGGTTGTAGGTATCGAGGCGCAGCGAGTGCGCGGCGGATTCGAAGGTCTCCGCATCGATGCGGCCGGCCCAGTAGGACTCGAGCGCGCGCTTCAACTCGCGGTTGGCGCCAATGCGGGGATAGCCCTCAATTGTCGCCTTGGGGAAATTAGCGTTGGTCATTGTCTACTCCGATTCGGGTTAGTAGGTCGTGAGTATTGTCGGGGTTGTTGTGGGTATATATATGGAGCCCGCTCGCCCCACCAGCCACGATGTCGCGGGCTAGTTCGGCGGTCAGTTCCATGCCGGTTTCGTATTCTTCTTCTGGGGTTGTCGCTGCCGCGAGCACCGACCGCACCCTTTCGGGTACGGCGAGCCCGGACAGCTCTCCCATTCGCTCTACCCGGCGCAGGCTGGTCATGGGCATGATTCCCGGAATAAGGGGAATATGCACCCCGGCCAGTTGGGCCTTTTTGGTAAAGCGCAGGTAATCCTGGGCATCGAAGAATAGCTGGGTAATGGCGAAGTCCGCGCCGAGGCGCTGCTTTTTGAGCAAGACGTCAAAATCTTCATCTTCGTTTTTAGATTCAACGTGCCCGCTGGGATAGCACGCGACTCCGACGGCCAGGCGGCCAGCGGCGAACCGCGCGGCTTGTTGCTTTTCCAATTGCCGGATGAGGCTTATCAATTCATCGGCATGCTGCGGATAGTGCTCCGGCAAGCCTTCCTCTGGCAGGTCCCCGCGCAGGGCCAGCAGGCCGCGGACACCGGCATCGACCAATCGGTTAGTCCAGCCGATAAGTTCCGTGCGCGAACCAGCCGTGCAGGCCAGGTGCGCAAGCGGGCGCATCGAGGTGGTGCGCGAAATCCGCTCGATAAAGGCCGTAGTCCCTTCGAGCCAACCGGACCGTTTGGAACTTGTCACCGCAATATAATCCGGGTGGTAACTTTCCAAGGTTTGCAGCAAACGGTCGATCTTGGCTTCATCGGCGTCGTGGCGCGGCGGAATTACCTCGAAAGATAGCGCCAAACGCTCCGGCACCATTAGCTCTTCTTCACTCATGGAATCCAATGGTGCTGACGCCGAAAATCGCGGGCTCATAGTCACCTCCTTTTCCCGATCTCAATTGCTGTCTGGAGGAAAACGTACCAAGCTGTTCAGTTTGCGGGGTAGCGCGACGCTAATGGTATTACCTTTGCAGGCCCATAAACAGCGCGGTTAGCCAAAATCGGCGTGAATATTAATACTCCATTCTGAACCAAGCGGTCTATTTTATGGTTGACTCCACCTCTGAATCCCCCGCCAAAACAGTGGTGGGGTGTCAAGTTGGCCACTATGCTGGATGAAAAGGACAAATAAATCTCATCTAAGGAGCACCTGCACCAATGAACCCCACCGCAGTGAAAATGGCGTTCAAGACCGGTTCCAATGTGTGGAAGCAATTGCGCGATTACCGGCAAGAAAAATCCCGCGAAACTTATACCGCCCTCGAAGAGGCTGCCCAACAGATGCAAAAGGAAGACAACAGCACCTTTGATGAGGCCCGCAAGCAGGCCGGCGCCGTCACCCAGGCCGCGCACTCCCGCCTCGAGCGCGCCCTAGAGGACCTCAATAATTACCGCGAGGATGCCGTCGAGCGTTTCGATGAGGCCAAAAAGGAAGCCACCAAGAAGGCAAAGAAGGCCCGCAAGCAAACCAAGAAGAAGGCCACCAAGGCGGCAAAGAAGCAGACCAAGAAGGACAAGAAGTCTTCCAAGTTCTGGACCGTTGCCGGAATCGTTGCCCTGCTCGCCGCGGCAACCGGTGCGATTTACGCTTGGCTGCGTTCCAATGACAAGCCTTCCCAGACCCCACCGCGCGTGGATGACTACCGCGGTGGTACCCAGAACACCGCCCCAGAATCCACCTTGGTCTACACCTCCACCAGCGAAGCTAAGCCCGAAGCCGATTCGGACCTTGCTGAAGAGGGTGCCGTGCGCGATGAGGAGCTTTTGGGTTCCATCGATGAGCAGCTGGCCAAGCACCGCGAGGAAGAAGAGGCCGCTGCAGAGGACGCAGACACCAGCCGCATCACCGATGACCACCAAAATGAGGGCAAGCACCGCCTGCAAACTGACGAGCAGTAGTTTCTTTCGCACCCCCGCGGTGGGGGTGCGTTAGGCGTTGCCTAGATCTCATTGCTTTGCCTAATCAAAAATCTCCTGCTTGAATTCTCTTTTTAAGGCTTTCTACAAGGAGATGAACAATGAGCTTTGAGTCTCTCACCGTCAAGCTCAAAGACGGTTCAACGTACTATTTCCCCGCTGGCCCAGTAACCGATGATCCTTCCCCGCGCGTGGATAACCTCCGCTTTGCCATCGATAACGGCGCTACTTTCCGCTCCGTCGACGAATCCGGTGAAATGCGCGAATTCAACGGCGCGGACGTGCATAACTATCACTTGGCTTAACTAGCTCGCCGGATTCTTCATATATCCTGGGGATTATGGAAATTCGCGCGACACAAGAATCCGATCGCACTTATATAGCTCGCCTCAACTTTCTGACCGATACGTTCGGTGATGAACGAGGCGAGCTTTCTTCCGATTTTACCGATGATTTTTCTTTTTACGTGGAAAATTGGGAGCCCAACCAGGGAGGTTTCATCGCTTGGGAGGACCTCGTGCCCGCCGGCGGGGTGTGGCTCAATTGGGGCACCGAGGACAATCACGGTTACGGGTTCGTGGAACCGGCCATCCCAGAATTTGCCATCGCGGTAGAACGCCGCTTTGCAGGCCAGGGCATCGCCACCGCGCTTATCGATGCCGCCATTTCCCTCGCCCAGACCCTCAAAGCGCCCGGCATTTCCTTAGCCGTCCACCCCGATAATCCGCGTGCGCAGGGACTTTATGAACGCTTGGGATTCGAGCATGTAGGTGTGTACGCCGAGCATTACATCATGGTCAAGCGCTTTTTATAGCCCTATGCATGACTAAAGTCCGGATTCTTTAACCAGAATCCGGACTTTTCCTGTGGAGCATAGGAGAATCGAACTCCTGACCTTCTGCTTGCAAAGCAGATGCTCTACCAATTGAGCTAATGCCCCAGTGGCTTGTACTCTACTACTGCAGCCGCTCATTCCAAAAATGCCGAAGACACCGCGGCACAGTGATGTACTTCTATCACATTTATCACACGCGTTTAATCCATAATTCCCTTCGCAGTGGAGTAGGCTGGCTAATCGTGCCCATCTGTCCTCGTTCCTAGGAAAAGTATGCGTCGTCTTCTTACCTCCGCGCTCACCGTGCTTGCCACCGCTGCCCTTCCCGCCTGCGCCAATGCGCAATTCCTCGAAGGCACCCCAAAAGTAGCCGGGTCCTCAGAACCAAATATCCAGTCCGCGGTTTCTGAGATTCAGACCGATATTCAAAGCCGCATCGACAGCACCCGCGCGCAGGCACAAGATCTTGTTTCCTCGGTAGCACCACAAGACGAGCCGCAGAATGAGGCTGCACCCGCACCGGATCCCCAGGCTGGGGCCGCACCGCAACCAGCCCCGCAGCCACAGGCTAACGGCGTCGATTGCCCGAATTGCGTGGCCCTGACCTTTGACGATGGCCCAAGCCCTTATACCAACCAGCTCTTGGATACCTTTAAGGCGAAAAACGCCCACGCCAGCTTCATGGTGCTAGCGGATCACGCCTACCAGTACCCCCAAGCGCTCCAGCGCATGCAGGCAGAAGGTCATACCATTGGCAATCACACCAAGACCCATCGCCAGCTCAACCAGTTAGCTTACGGCGATATTGCCCAAGAAATCGACGCCGGCAATGCGGCGATCCGCAATGCCACCGGGCAGAATCCAAAGTGGCTGCGCCCGCCCTACGGTGCCACCAATGAAACGGTTGACCAGGTAGCCAGGGATAAGGGCTTGTCGCAGGCCCTATGGAACGTGGATACCTTGGACTGGAAGATCCGCGACTCGCAGCACGTCTGCAATGCCGCCGTCCAGGATGCTAACCCAGGCTCCATCGTCTTGATGCACGATATTCACCCGACCACCGTCAATGCGGCCGAGTGCATTATCGATGGCCTGCGCGCCAAGGGCTTGGAGCCGGTCAGCCTCGATGAGTTGCTGCGCACCCCGGTAGACGGAAAGCGCTACTACTCCCGTTAATGATTGATTTCTCCCACACTGCTGATGTCGTAGCCCCGCAGCTCCTTGGCTGCGTCATTACGCACGCCGGGGTGAGCATTCGCCTTACGGAAGTCGAGGCCTATTTGGGCACGGACGATGCCGCCGCCCATACCTTTCGTGGGAAAACCCCGCGCAATGCCGCCATGTTCGGCCCACCGGGCCGACTGTACGTGTATGCCTCTTACGGCATCCACCGCAATGTCAATATCGTGTGCGCGCCCGAAGGCGTGGGCCAAGGGTGCCTACTGCGCGGCGGTGAGGTGCTATCCGGGATCGATACCGCCTTTGCACGCCGCGGCACCAGCGATTTTCATAATCTAGCCCGCGGCCCTGGGAACCTCGGTAAAGCTCTTGGAGCAACGCTGGAGGATAACCACCTACCAGTGCAGCTTTCTGAGCGCGAGTCTGCACCGGAATGGGTGCGCGGCCCGCGCATTGGTATTTCCAAAAACCAGGAAGCGGCCCTGCGGTTTTGGATTCCCTTTGATAAGACCGTCTCCGGCCGCCGCGGCTATCCCAAAAATAATTAATAGCGCCCGCCGTAGCGCTCATCGGCTTCGATGGCTTTGATGATGCGCTCATTAATTTGGGTCATTTGATGGATCTGCGCGCGGGTCAGGTTATCGATAACGGATCGGCGGGCCTGCTTAGCGTGGCCCGGGGCGGTTTCTACTACCTTGTCCCAGCCGCTATCGGTAAGGTGCGCCATCGTCGTCCGCCCATCATTGGGACAAGGACGCCGCACGACCCAGCCCTGGCGCTCCAAACGGGTAACAACCTGGCTCAGACGGGACAAGGAGCCGTTTGCGGTGATGGCGAGGTCTCGCATGCGCATCTCATGGTTCTCGGCCTCTGATAGCCGTGAGAGCACCGTATATTCAAAGAAGCTTAGCTTGGCATCATCGCGCAGCTGCGCGTCTAGAATATTGGTGAGCCGGACATTCACGCTCATCAGGGACATGAATGCTGCTAGTTCATCCTCTTCCAGCCAAAAGTCGTCCCGCTCGGTCATGAGGATTATTTTAGCAACTGGACTTCAATTCTAAAATAATCCCAAGTAGCCGGAGCCCGTCCCACTTATTCGAACTTGGTCTCCTCCACCTAGTGGCTGGTGGGTGCCAAGCGAGCTGGGTCCAATTCAATCCGGCGCAGCAACTGCGCGTTGAATGCCACCACGATGGTCGATAGCGACATCAATACCGCGCCGGCCGCCGGGGAGAGCACGACACCGATGGGTGCGAGTACGCCTGCCGCCAAGGGCACGGCAATGATGTTGTAGCCAGATGCCCAAATAAGGTTCTGGATCATCTTGCGGTAGCTAGCGCGCGACAAGGTGATCATCGAAAGCACCGACCGCGGGTCGTCGCTGGCGAGCACCACCTCGGCGGATTCCATGGCGACATCGGTGCCGGCGCCAATGGCGATGCCGACTTCCGCGCGGGCCAAGGCTGGGGCGTCGTTGACGCCATCGCCAACCATGGCCACGGCTAGACCGCGCTCCTGTAATTCGGTGACCTTGGAGTCCTTGTCCTGCGGCAGGACTTCGGCAAAGACCTCGTCAATACCCAATTCTTCGCCAACGGCCTCGGCGACCTGCGTGGCATCGCCAGTGATCATCGCAACCTTGACGCCCTGCTCTTGGAGGGCCTGTACGGCCGCGCGGGATTCGGGACGAACCTTGTCTTCAACCGCGAGAGCGCCGATTATCTGACCATCGCGCACGACGTGCAGGACACCCGCGCCGCGTTGGGACCACTCTTCAACCTGCGCATCAAACACCCCAGGGGTGGCAAGCTCTAGCTCGCGCAGCATATTCGGTCCACCGACGAGGACCTCTGCCCCATCGACGGTGGCCTTGATTCCCCGGCCGGCGGCCGCACTGAAATCGGTGCTGTGCAGCTGCTCCTGAGATGCTTCCGCGTGGTCTTCGGCTGCCTTGACGATGGCGCGGGCCAATGGGTGTTCACTATCGGCCTCGGCCGCGGCGGCCACTGCTAGCAGCTGCCCCTCGCTGATGTCCTCAACGGTTGCAACACCGGTAACGGCATGAGCGCCTTCGGTCAGGGTACCGGTCTTATCGAAGAGGACGGCGTCGATGGTGCGCATGCGCTCCAACGCCAAACGTTCCTTGATGAGTACCCCAGACTGTGCGGCCTGCTCGGTAGAGATCGCAATGACCAGTGGGATAGCCAAACCGAGGGCGTGGGGGCAAGCGATGACGAGCACGGTAACGGTGCGCACCACGGCGTCGCTTGGGCTCCCGATAATGGCCCAGACCACCGCAGTAATGAGGGCTGCGATTAGCGCAAACCAGAAGAGCAACGCTGCGGCGCGATCGGCAAGGGCTTGGGCGCGGGAGGAGGATTCCTGCGCCTCGGCGACCATGCTTTGGATACCGCCCAGGGCCGTATCTCCTCCGATGGCTTCTACCTGGACGCGGACGGTGTTGTCGGTGGCCACCGTACCGGCGACCACGCGCTCACCTTTATCGCGGAAGACTGGGCGGGATTCACCGGTGATCATGGATTCATCGAATTCGGCTGAGCCTTTAACAATGGTGCCATCGGCAGGCGCCCGCGCTCCAGCGCGGACCAGTACTATGTCATCCACCGCCAGCTCAGAGACTGGCACGGTGTGGGCCTGCCCATCGATGATCTTCTCGGCTTCGTCAGGCAAAAGTTCTGCTAAGGCGTCCAAAGCGGAGGAGGCCGCGCCGAGTGCACGCATCTCCAACCAGTGGCCCAGCAGCATAATGACGACCAGGAGGGCCAGCTCCCACCAGAAATCTAGGTCGAATCCTCCAATCCCCAAGGTGGTGACCCATGAGGCGACGAACGCCACGGTAATAGCCATGGCGATAAGCAGCATCATCCCGGGCTGGCGGGATTTCAGTTCCGACCAGCCGCCTTGCAGGAACGGCGTGCCGCCATAAATGAAGATGATGGTGCCAAGCACCGGGGGAATCCAGGATGAACCATTGAATTCGGGTACGCCGTAGCCGAGCAATTCTGCGACCATAGGGCTGAAGATGACGACCGGTACCGATAGCAGCAGCGACCACCAGAAGCGGCTGCGGAACATCGCCGCGTGATCGCCGTGTCCGTGCCCATGGCCGTGGCCATGCCCGTGCTCGTGGCCATGACCTTGATGGTCACCGTGAGAGTGCCCTTCGTGGCCGCCATGATCTGTGTGTTGCGTATGATCCGCTCCCGCGGCCTGGTGAGCACCGGAATGCTCACTGTGTTGGTGGGAAGTACTCATGAAGTTCCTTTCTTCTCCTCCCTGCACCAAGAGGAGTTCTAGCGTCGGTGGAACACAGTGATGGTTACTCTCCCCACCATATACTCCGGGGAGGTATATTTACAGAACGGAAGGAGCCATTCTCGTATAAGAGGCGAAGTGGAGCTGCCGAGATGGCCACCCAGCTTAAACGGGCCTAGCCCCCGGAAAGTGGACACGGCGCGGTCAGCCCGACCCCATCAGCTCGGTTATTCTTCAACGTCATTGCAGATGAACTCGACAGAGAAACGGTCCCGGCATTTAGCGATGAACCGGATCATAACGGAGGCTTTGGGCCCAGTTCTGGGAAGTTTCCTGCACGATGGGCCTCCTGCGCCCATTGCCAGGCTGTGTGCCATGAAACGCCGAGCTTCGGGGCTTACTGCCTAACATGCTCTTCCAGCAAGATGCGATCTTCCACAAGTGGGACACTTCAGGTTTCACCTACCGTTTTCGCCTACTCAAAGTGGAAGAAAGAGGCAAAGAAACGACATATGGGGCACTCCATTTTAGTTGGAGTGCCCCATGTTGGCTTTAAAGAGGAACTTTAGTCCTCATCACCCGAAAACTTCTTTCTCATTGTCCAATCTATCCAGAACCAAATGCAGAACAAGATGAGACCGATCACCGTTCTAGGGACGACATCTAAGTCAAAAACGATTCCGAGAAATAGTCCCAGAAGGACCAATGAAGCAAAAAATACAGCCCACGATACTCGTGAATTATATTTTTTGGATTTTAGCTTCTGCATTCATGCCCTCCAACTGGATGCGGACGATCTCCCATGTATGGTGCAATCTTAAGCTGATAGCAGGTGTTGTGGTCGTATTCAGCGAATGCGGGTTAAGGGACAGAATGTGTGTCCGGATGTGCGTCGGTAGCTAGGTTGACCAGTCGCAACGAGGATTCCGCTCTAGGCGGTGAGGCGCAGCGCGGGGTCTGGGCGCGAAATCCACGTATCTGGCTGAGAATGTGGTACCCGACGGGGTAGGCAGCAAACTAACCCGCGTGGTTAATCAACACATCACGTGCCCCGTGTGCCTGGGGCCAGTAAAGAAAAATGGCACAACGTCCGCAGGCAAGACTCGTTGGCGCTGCAAAGACCGTTCATGCGGCCACAGCTTCACCAATACCAACGATGACCCCATCCAGACTGCCAGGTTCCGGATGTTCTACGAGTGGTTCTTGTCTTCATCAACCCTGTCGTCAATCGCCGCAGAGCACGGCTATAGCCGTCGGCAACTCACCCGGTGGTTCGAAAACTTCTGGCTCGTCCACGTTCCCGACAACACCGACTCCAATCGCATCTATGACCAGCTATTTGTCGACGGAACCTACTTCGGCCACCAGAACTGCCTACTGGTGGCATCAACGAAAGCCCACGTCGTGGCCTGGCATTGGTGCCGCCAAGAAGACACGTTCAACTACAACCGTCTCTTCGACAAGGTCGGGCATGCCCCACTGGTGGTCACCACCGATGGACACCAAGGCTCGCTAGAAGCCATCAAAACAACCTGGTCACAAGCACACATCCAACGCTGCCTCGTCCACGTCAAACGCAACATTCAACGCTACGTCGGCTTGTACCCCGTGCTGCCATCTGGCAAAGCACTGCGCGGCCTATCGTTGTCACTGCTGCGGGTAAGCAACCTGGATGAGGCCGCGGAATGGACCGCGAAGCTGCAGCAATTCCACGACGTGTACGGCAAGTGGCTCAGTGAGAAGACCTACATCAAAGACCTCAAACCGGAAGAGATTCCAAAGAAATTCCGTCGAAACAAGAAGTTCTTTTACATGCATTCCCGACACCGCAGTGCCTACGAACTGCTCGCCAAACTGGAACGGAACAAGCACCTATTTACGTTCCTGACCAGTCAGGAAGACGCAGTCGAAGGACAACTCGCTCGCGATACCAACAGCCTGGAAGGCGGCATAAACGCCGGAGTAAAAGCCCTTGCCAGGTACCACCGAGGAATGCCAGAGGAGCACCAGCGCACTGCCGTGGACTGGTGGCTGCATCTGCACACGCAATATCCCGGTGACCCTATTGAGATTGCCCGAAGTCAAAAATGGGGACGCAGCGCACTCGCCAAAGTACAAGCTGCGTCCACCAACAACACGGCTAACGACCTCGACGGCGCACCAGCACGGTACGACACCGGAATCGAAAGCACGCACACCAACGATATCGGTATCCGCAAAGGCTCCATGCGCTAACCCCTAAACCCCCAGCCCAAACCCCTAAACCGCGGGGCGGCAGACACACAAAATGTCCCACCCCGCGACACGCCGGCCTAGACACTCATTTTGTCCCTTAACCCGCGAATGCCTTTGCTGTTTTAACAATATCAAGCGCGTTGATGCCTGCTATCGGACAAACACCCCCAAAACCAGTTTGATAGGTGTGGGGAGCTTCGAGAGGGTACAAAAAGCAAAAAGTCCGACTCCCTTAAGGAAGCCGGACTGATGCTGTGGAGCATAGGAGAATCGAACTCCTGACCTTCTGCTTGCAAAGCAGATGCTCTACCAATTGAGCTAATGCCCCATTGTTCCGTGGTGGGCCTAGCTGGAATCGAACCAGCGACCTCATCGTTATCAGCGATGCGCTCTAACCGACTGAGCTATAGGCCCTTTAGCGGAACGAGATGTAACTTTACATACTACCCCGGAAAGAACACAAATCGGCAGCTCAAAGAGGTTTTCAGAGGCGCACTTCGTGGGTCTAATGAGGACGCTACTTCGCGCTTAAAACTAGAAAAATGCCGGCAACCGTAGCTGCCGGCATAGTCTCCCACTCACAGTGGTCTAGATGTCATCCAAGCTGACCTTTAGCCCACCGAAGACATCCACGATGGCGTTATAGATTACGGCCATCAGCGGTGCGAGCAAGGTGAACAGGACGGCGAAAATAACGCCAATCAGCGCGCTGGCTGCGATCACCACTCCAAAGGTGACCTCAAAGCCGCCGCCGACGCCACCAACGAGGCTATTGACTGACTCCCATATGCCCACCTGGTGCAAACCGATGTACAACAGGCACACGGCCAGCAACCACGCGATGAGTCCGACGAGTGACAGGGCCAGACCAACGCGAAACGCCGAGGTGGGCGAGATGTGGTGGATGGTTACGTCTCGTCGTTCCATGTCCTACTCCTCGTCCTTGGAGGCATCGCTTACCTTGTGGTGCTCTTGCTGGACCTCATCGACGGTCTTTTCGCCCTTGGCCACAGCCTGCGCGTCTTCCTCACCATCTTCTTCAACATTGCGGTCGATGGCAAGCAATTCGACGTCATCGGCAAGGTCAACCAGGCGCACGCCCATCGTGGCGCGCGAGGACGGACGAATCTGGTTTACTTCGGTGCGAATAACCCCACCGGCGGAGGTAATGGCGAAGATTTCATCGTCCTTGTCAATGGAAATGGCACCAATGAGCTTGCCGCGCTTCGGAGTGTACTTGAAGGTCATGACACCCAAGCCACCGCGGCCCTGCGGGGTGTATTCCTCAATGGCGGTGCGCTTGCCGTAACCACCCGAGGTAGCAACGAGTAGGAACTCGCCGTCGTGGACGACGGACATCGCCAGCAGCTGGTCATCGCCGCGGAAGCGCATGCCCTTCACGCCGGCGGTAGCGCGGCCCATGGGGCGCAGCTGGTCGTCATCGGCAGTAAAGCGAATGGCTTGGCCCTGCTCAGAGGTCAGCAGGATGTCATCGCCCTCAGAAACGAGCTGGGCGCCAATGAGCGCATCGCCCTCGTTCAGATTGATGGCGATAAGGCCTGCGGAACGAGCGGACTCGTAATCGGTCAGGCGCGATTTCTTCACGCGGCCCTGCTGGGTGGCCAGGACCAGGTATGGCGCATCCTCGTAGGACTGGATCTGAATGACCTGGGCAATCTTTTCCTCCGGCTGGAATTCCAGCAGGTTGGCCACGTGCTGGCCGCGGGCGGCGCGGCCGCTCTCTGGCAGCTCGTAGGCCTTCAGGCGGTAGACGCGGCCAAAGTTGGTAAAGAACAGGATCCAGTCGTGCGTGGAGCAGACGAAGAAGTTCTTCACAATGTCATCTTGCTTGAGCTCCGCACCGCGCACGCCCTTGCCGCCGCGCTTTTGTGACTTATAGGTATCGACCTTGGTGCGCTTGGCATAACCCGTGGCGGTAATGGTGACCACGACGTTTTCGCGGGCAATGAGGTCTTCATCGGTGACCTCGCCGGAGGCAGGCAGGATCTCGGTGCGGCGCTCATCGCCGTACTTTTCGACGATCGCCTCCAGCTCATCGTGGACGATCTGGCGCTGGCGTTCCTCGTGGGCGAGGATGTGCTTGAGGTCGGCGATCTCCTCTTCGATTTCTGCCAATTCATCGACGATCTTTTGGCGCTCCAGGGCAGCCAGGCGGCGCAGCTGCATCGCCAGGATGGCATCGGCCTGGATATCGTCGACATCGAGAAGTTCCTTCAATCCCTCGCGCGCCTCATCAACGGTGGGCGAACGACGGATCAGGGCGATGACCTCATCCAACATATCCAGCGCCTTGACCAAGCCACGCAAGATGTGCGCGCGCTTTTCCGCCTCATCCAGGCGGTACTGGGTACGGCGAACGATGACCTCGATCTGGTGCGCAACATAATTGCTCAGCATCTGATCCAGGCGCAGGGTGCGCGGCACGCCATCGACGATGGAGAGCATATTCGCACCGAAGGAGGTCTGCAGCTGGGAGTGCTTGTACAGGTTATTGAGCACCACGCGGGCGACGGCGTCGCGCTTCAGGGTCACAACAATGCGCATGCCCACGCGGTCAGAGGACTCATCTTCGATCTTGGAAATACCGGCGATCTTGCCGTTGGCTACGGACTCCGCGATATTGGAGATGAGGTTATCGGGGTTGACCTGGAACGGCAGCTCCGTAATCACGATGGTCTGCCGGGAACCGGATTCCTCGATGGAGGTCACACCGCGCATGCGGATGGAGCCGCGGCCGGTGGTATATGCATCCTTGATGCCCTGATCGCCCACGATGAGGCCGGCGGTGGGAAAATCCGGGCCCTTCACGCGTTCCATGCAGGCCGCGAGCGCGGCATCCTCGTCTGCGTCCGGGTTCTCCAGCAGCCAGTAAATGGCCGAGGCCAACTCATTGAGGTTATGCGGCGGGATATTGGTGGCCATGCCCACGGCAATGCCGCCGGAACCATTCATCAAAAGGTTAGGCACGCGGGACGGCAGGACGTCCGGCTCGCTGGTCTTGCCATCATAGTTGGGCGAGAAATCCACGGTATTTTCGCGGATATCGCGGACCATTTCCATGGCCAACGGGGTGAGCTTGCACTCGGTATAACGCATTGCGGCGGGGCCGTCGTTACCGCGGGAACCGAAGTTACCCTGGCCATCGACAAGCGGGTAGCGCATATTCCAAGACTGCGCCAAGCGCACCAAGGTGTCATAGATGGCCGAGTCACCGTGCGGGTGGAATTGACCCATGGTGTCAGAGACCGGGCGCGCGGACTTCACATATCCGCGCTCGGGGCGGTAACCCGAATCGAACATGGCGTAGAGAATGCGGCGGTGCACTGGTTTTAGGCCATCGCGCACCTCAGGCAGCGCGCGGCCCACAATGACGGACATGGCGTAGTCGATATAGCTCGACTCCATCTCCTCATTAATGTCAATGGGAAAAATCCGATCAAAAAGATCGTCGTTACTGTCACTCATAAGGCCAAATTCTACCTTCTCCGGGCTTTATCGGCCTTATTTGCCGCACCGGTGGTATCACTGTGGTATCACTGGGGCATGGCAATGACATTGCGGCTTACCGCAGAACAAGATCACGCCCTTACCCTCTTGGCCTCCGCGCAGGGAACCTCCAAGCACGAGGCGGTGGTGCGTGCCATCGTGGCGGCGGCCTCGCGCACGCTTGCCGATGCCCACGTGCAAGCCACCGCCCGCGAGCTCCTCCCCGGCCGCGCGGATCTAGAGGCCGAAATTCGCAGGGCGCGAAAGACACACGCATGAGCCCCGAACAGCTGTACCTATTGGCCCAAGAATTTTGCGCCCGCTTTAATCTCCGCATCATCAACTATTCCGCCTTAGTGTCTGCCGCCGCTGCCAGCACCGCGCGCCTAGAGGGCATCGCCATCCACGGCGATGAGCGGCAGGCCGCTCGAGCTATGGCGGAGGTTTTGGAAAAGGTGCCAGCGTTAAACGCTGGAAATCAGACCTTCGCGCAGTACTGTGCCCGCGTCTATATGGCCACTAAATTCGCGTAAAGTATGGCACCATGTCTCACCTTTCTACCTTGATGCACGGATCCACCCGCACCGAGTTCATCGCCGAATGCGGGGATCTCGTTGAAAAAGTCGCCTCCGCCAAATCCGGCATTTCCGGCATAGCCATTAAAGGCGGATTGGCGGCCGCCAAAAAAGCCGATGCCAATGTCGTCCCCAAGGCGCTGGAACGGATCCTGCCGGATGTCCTCGATGCCCTGGATCCACGGTGGCAAGACTTTGCGGAAAGCGGGAAGGATGATTTCGGCGCCTTCCTTGAACCGCACCAGGAAGAGGTCAGCGATGAGATTATGAACATCGCAGATAAGCACGTGGAAAAGGTAAACTCCGCCGCACTGCGCAAACCCTATAATTCCCTGCGCGGCAAGGCCACCAAGATCTTAAGCCCGGAAGTTCCTGCATTCGGCCGCGTCGTGCAAAAGCACATGTAAATAATTAATTTCCACCGGTTTTCCTGCGGTTGAAGGTTATCTGGACTGCGGAGTATAAGTGTGGAAGTGACTTTTTCCCCACATCATAAATCGTCGACATCAGAAGCAAACCGTACCGATTACCCCGCCGGCCAAGACCCCGCCCGCTGGCGGGTTCTTATTATTGTGCTGGTCACGGTGTTCATGTCACTGATTAGTGTGTCCATCGTGAACGTGGCACTGCCGTCGATCCAGTCTGGGCTTGGTGCCACGGATTCGGATGTGCAATGGGTGCTGTCTGGTTATGCGCTTACCTTCGGCGTGGTCCTCGTCGCCGCTGGGCGCGCCGGCGATCTCGTGGGGCGCGGGGGCATCTTCCTGCTCGGCATCGCCGTCTACACCATCAGCGCCGCCGTGGCGGGTTTCGCGCCGAATGCGCATTCTCTGAACATCGCGCGCTTTGTCCAGGGTGTTGGTGCCGGATTACTGAACCCCCAAGGCGTGGGAATGATTCAGCAATACTTCCGCGGGGAAGAACGCGGCCGCGCCTTCGGATACTTTGGCGCCACCGTGGGAATCGCCGTGGCCATCGGCCCGGTATTGGGCGGCTTCCTCATTAAGCTCGGTGGTCCTGACCACGGGTGGCGGCTGACCATGCTGGTCAACGCGCCTATCGGCCTGCTAGCCATCATCTTGGGCCTCATGTGGTTCCCACGCCCGCTGTTTTCCCGCGTCCGCGATGCCGCGGGCAATAAGCTGGGCATCTTCAAGGCACTGGCCACCCTGGATCCCATCGGCGCGCTCATCCTCGGCGCCGCGGTATGGTGCATCCTCTTCCCCTTCATGGACTCAACCGGCTCCCCGGCCGTGTGGTGGCTGCTTCTGGCGGGTGCCGTCCTCATTGGCGTGTGGGTGCTGTGGGAGCGCCACCACAAGGCCACCGGCCACCCGCCGATGGTGGATCTCAATATCTTTGCCACCTCGAGCTTCCGCAACGGCACCATCATCGCCACGTTGTGGTTTATGGGTATTACCAGCATCTGGGTGCTCGTTGCGTTGTATTTCCAAAATGGCCTGGGCTACTCCGCCCTAGCGGCCGGCTCGGTGGGCATTCCGTCCGCTCTCCTCAACTCCATTACCGCTACCATCGCGGGCCGCAAGATCTCGCGCTACGGGCGCATGGTGGTCATCATCGGCATGCTGACCACAATCTTTGGCCTCATCGCCACGGTGGCATTCGTCTGGGGAACCACGCACTGGGGAATGAGCGAATGGTGGCTCATCCTCTCCTTGGCATTCATCGGGCTTGGCCAAGGTGCCGTGGTCTCCCCTAACCAAACCCTGACCTTGGCGCAGGTACCAGACAACTACGCCGGTTCCTCCGGCGCAGTCCTACAAACCGGACAGCGCATCGGCACCGCCATCGGCCTGGCGGTCATTACCGCCATCGTCTTTGCCGTGCTCCAAAGCACCTCCGGAGATTGGCCCGTATCCATCATGACCGGCTTTGGCGTCATCATCGCCGTCTGCCTAGTGTCCTTGAGCTTTGGTTTTGCGGATCAGCGCGCTTCCCGCAGCTAATACCTCGCCCCATAGTTAAAGCCCACCGTGGAATTATCCACGGTGGGCTCTAGCTTTTTGCCTAGCCCCTGCACGCAGAAGGGCTAAGCCAACGGTTTAGATATCCAGGAAGCGGACATCCTTCGCGCGGCGGGTAATAAAGGAGCGGCGGGCGGCCACGTCATCACCCATGAGGATGGAAAACAGCTCATCGGCGCGCTGTGCGTCTTCCAGGTCCACGCGGCGCAACAGGCGCGTGGAGGGATCCAGGGTGGTCTCCCAGAGCTCGGAGGCGTTCATCTCGCCCAAGCCCTTGTAGCGCTGGATGCCGTCATCCTTGTTGATCTTACGGTTGTGCTCCAGGCCTTCCGCCAGCAGCTTATCGCGCTCGTCATCAGAGAAGGCGTAGCCCGGCGTGCCCTTGGACCACTTCAGCTTGTAGAGCGGCGGGTTAGCTAGGTACACGTGGCCATCCTCAACCAACTGCGGCATAAAGCGGAAGAGCAGGGTCAACAGCAGCGTGGCGATGTGCTGGCCGTCCACGTCGGCATCGGCCATCAGCACGATCTTGTCGTACCGCAGCTTCTTGATATCGAATTCCTCGTGGATGCCAGTACCCAACGCGGTGATGATGGCTTGGACCTCGGCATTTTTTAAGACCTTATCCATGCGGGCCTTTTCCACGTTCAGGATCTTGCCGCGCAAGGGCAAGATGGCCTGGAACATAGAGTCACGGCCGGCCTTCGCGGAACCGCCCGCGGAGTCACCCTCCACGATATAAAGCTCCGAACTCCGCGGATCCTTAGAACGGCAATCCGCAAGCTTGCCGGGCAGTCCACCCAGATCGGTGGCGGACTTGCGGCGCACCATCTCGCGCGCCTTACGCGCTGCCATGCGGGCATGCGCCGAGGAGACGGCCTTATTGATAATGGCCTTTGCCTCTGCCGGGTTGGCATCAAACCAGTCATTGACGTACTCGTTGACCGAGCGCTGCACAAAGCCTTTGATCTCGGAGTTGCCCAGCTTGGTCTTGGTCTGACCCTCGAACTGCGGGTCGCCCACCTTGACCGAAATAACGGCGGCCAAGCCTTCGCGGCAGTCATCGCCGGAAAGGTTGCCGTCCTTGTCCTTGATGAGCTTGTGCTCCTTGGCATAGCGGTTCATCAAGGAGGTCAGGGCTGCGCGGAAGCCCTCTTCGTGCGTGCCGCCCTCGTGGGTATTGATGGTATTGGCAAAGGTGTGCACGGACTGCTTATAGCCCTGGTTCCACTGCAAGGCCACCTCAACCTCGTGGTCCTCGCCTTTTGCCTCGAAGGACACGATGGTGGGGTGAATGGCGCTCTTGGACTTATTGAGGAATTTTACGTAGTCCGTCAGGCCCTCCGGATAGTGAAAGGTGATCTTCTTGCGGCGCTTCTTATCGGCCTTGGTGACGTTCTTGGAATCGGCTTCCTCGTTAAAGGTATCGCCGGCATCGGGGACATCATCAAAGGAGGTCTCATCCGCGCTCGCCTCACCGGATTCCGCATCCGCGATTTCCTCGAGCTCGATCTGCTCTTGAGTCACGCGTTCATCAATCAGCTCGATGGTCAGGCCCTTGTTCAGGAAGGCCATCTCCTGCAGGCGGCGCGCAATGGTGTCGTAGTCGAACTCGGTGGTTTCAAAGATCTCCGGGTCCGCCCAGAAGCGAATCTTGGTACCCGTGCCACGGGCGTTGCCGCCTTCTACAAGGTCATCCGGGATGGCGTTCTGGAAGTTTTGGTACCAGTGCTTGCCCTCACGCTTGATCTCCGCCTCCACGCGGGTGGACAGGGCGTTGACCACGGAAATGCCGACGCCGTGCAAGCCGCCGGAAACGGCATAGGAATCGGAGTCGAATTTACCGCCGGCGTGCAGCTGCGTCATGACCACCTGGACGGTCGGCGCACCGGAGGCGTGCATCTCCACCGGGATGCCGCGGCCATTATCGATGACCTCGACGCCGCCGTCTTCCAAGAGCTTGACGGTAACCTTGTCCGCGAAGCCTGCCATGGCCTCATCGACGGAGTTATCGACGATCTCCCAGATAAGGTGGTGCAAACCGCGCGATCCGGTAGAACCGATGTACATACCGGGGCGCTTGCGGACGGCCTCTAGACCTTCCAGGATCGTAATTGATCCAGCATCATATGCGTGTTCTTCAGCCACGGATTCGTGCTCTCCTTTTGGCTATAGCTAATTCTAAGACTTTCACTATTCTACACGCATACCCCCTACTGAATGACACCCCACACCGGCCAGAGGTAGCTATGTGGCGCGCTCTGTGGTTATTTATCTTTTAAAGGGCAGAGCTAACCTGCGCCTATCAGCCACTTATCAGCCGTAGGTATCTTGCGATCCCTGAGGTTTCACCCACTGCCGCCCCTCGTAATTGCGCTGCTGCCGCGGGCCGTGGATCCGCAGCTCAGCGATGACATCGGGGCCGAGCCGGTCCGCAATTTTGCGCAGGATTTCCCGCTGCAGGTAGCGCAGTTCCGTCGCCCAAGTGGAGTTATCGCAGGAAATATAGACGATCTTGTCCTTGATTTTTTGCGGCTGCGTATGGGCGGCAATGCGCTCACCCACCAGGTTTTCCCAATTTCCCATGACCCAGCCGTGCGCTAATTCATGCTCCCAGCCGCGGTGAGAAATCTCCTTTTTAATCTGTGCGCCCAGGCTCGGCACGTCGATCTGTCGCCGCGGCCTCCTGCCATCGGCGCCGGTAGGCCTACCCACCTGGTAGCCGCGATAGTTCTGCTGTTGGGCATCCGCCAAGGAGGGAACCGGCATCTTCGGCACCGGGCGCGTAAGTTTTGGCGGGTTCTTCGAGGTAGAGCGCACCAAGCGGAAGTATTGGGTGACGGGATCCGTGCGCTGCGTGCCGGTTTCCCCTTCTTCCTCACTCATGCTTCTTCCTCGCTATCCTCTCCTGCGGTGGCTTCCGTGTGCAGGGTGGAAATGCGCCCCTGGTCCGTATCTTCCACTCCTACCCGGTAACGCACGATGGGCTCTAGGTTATCCGGTAAGTCCTCATCCACCGCGGCGGTAATTAGCACCTGTTCTGCCGTGGCGGCGAGGTAAACCAGCTGAGTGCGGCGCTTGGCATCGAGCTCGGCAAAGACATCATCCAAGATGAGGACCGGATCGGATCCCCCATCCTCTCGCAGGAGCTCAAACTCCGCCAGGCGCAGGGCGATGGCATAAGACCAGGTTTCGCCGTGGCTGGCAAAACCCTTGGCCGGCTGATCCCCCAGGTGGAGCACGAGATCATCGCGGTGCGGGCCCACCAGAGAGATGCCGCGCTCGATCTCGCGCTGCCGGGCAGTGGCCAGCTCGGTCAGCATGACGGCCTCCAGCACCTCGCGGTCAGAGGTATCAATGGTGGATTTATACTCCACGTGCGCAGGCCGCGACTCCGGTGCGAGGCCGGCATAGGCGGCGGGAATGTGGTCCAAGAGGGCATCGACAAGCGCAAGGCGCGCCGCAATGACCTGTGCGCCTAAGCGCGCGAGCTGGGCATCCCACGTATCCAGCGTGGACAGGGCCGATGCGCCGTCGCTATCGCCGTAGCCGCGCCGCAAGCTTGCCGATGCCGACTTCAACAATGCATTGCGCTGCTTTAATACCTTGTCATAATCCGCCTTAACCCCAGCTAAGCGCGGGGTGCGCGAGGCGATGATGCTATCGAGATACGCGCGGCGCCCCGCGGGCTCACCGCGCACCAAGGCCAAATCTTCAGGGGAAAACAGCACCGTTTTCACCACGCCGAGCAGCTCGCGCGGGCTGCGCAACCTCGTGCGGTTAATCTGCGCCTGGTTGGCGGCATGGGGTTTTATCAGCAGGTGGGTGGTTAATTCGCGCCCCTGGTTCACGGCAGTAAGGGACACCCGCGCGCTCTGCGCGCCCTGGCGCACCAGCGGCGAATCATGGGAGACGCGGTGGGAAGACAGGTGGGCGGTATAGCCCACGGCTTCCACGATATTGGTCTTGCCAAAGCCATTGCGGCCCACAAACAGAGTGATCCCCGGGCCCAGCTCAAGCTTTAGTTCGGGCCATGAGCGAAAATCCCGAACATCGAGATCCCGTATAAACATTAACCTGGCAGGCGAACCGGCATTAAGAGGTAGGTGAAATTGGTCTGCGGCGTAGGGAAATTGCCATCCTCATCGGCTTCCGGCAGCTCTTCTGGCTCCGGGATCATGATGGCGGGGCGGGAAGGCTCCGTGAATCCGAAGACCACGCGGTCGGTGTTGATGACCGCTAGGCCGTCCTTCAGATAGCCCGGGTTGAAGGCGATGAGGAATTCATCGCGGCCGTGGAATGCGCATGGCAGGGTCTCGGTGGCATTACCGGCATCGGCGCCGGCGGACAGGGTGACCTGGCCATCGGCAAATTCCATGCGGATCTGCGCATTGCGGTCCGTCAGCAGGGAAACGCGACGAATGGCTTCTTGCAGCGGTGCCACCTCAACCGAGGCAATATTCGTGTGCGACTTGGGAAGCAAGGGCTGGACGTTTGGGAAGTCCGCATCCAGCATGCGCGTGGTGGTTTCGCGGTTATCCGCGTGCAGGCCAAAGAGGCCATCGGCGCCGATATTATCGCCGGAGCCCACCGCGATCTCGATGGGAATATTCAAATGCGGATCCAGGCTGCGCCCGGTATCTTGCAGGGTCTTTGCCGGGACTAGGAGCTTAGCCTCAACGTCCTCAGCCGCTGGCTCCCACTCCAGGGTGCGCATGGCCAAGCGGAAGCGGTCCGTAGCCGTCATCTCAATATCCTTGCCGTGGATATCCATGTGCACGCCAGTGAGCATGGGCAAGGTGTCATCCTTGCCGGCTGCGGATGCTACCTGCTGGATGGCCTCTGCGAAGAGCTGCGGCTGGATCGTGCCGGTGACCTCAGGCAATACCGGCAATTGCGGGTAATCATCGAGCGGGATAAGCGGTAGCTCGAAGCGGGAGGAACCACAGGCAACCAAAGCCTTGGAATCTACCTGGGAGATCTCCACTTCCTTATTGGGCAAGGTAGCCACGATATCGGAAAGCAACTTACCGGCAACAGCGATCTGGCCGGGCTCATCCACCATGCCGGCGATGCGCACCTTGGTAGAAACCTCGTAATCAAAGCCGGTGAACTCTAAGCCGTTGTCATCAGCGGTGATGAGCATCGCGCGCAGCACCGGCTGGGTGACCTTGGAAGGCAGGCTGCGGGCAACCCACGCTACGGCGTTGGCAAGGTCATCTTTGGCAACGCGAAATGACACGGCTTCATCCATGGTGCGAAGAGCTCCTCTTTGGCGGGGTAGGAATGTGTAACTTTCAAAAGCTGGCTTCCAACTTACCGCATCCGGTGAGCCTTGTAATTTTCCCTCCGCCCGTCCGAGCCAGCGCCGCGTGCTCGGCGCCGGGCACAATTCCACACATCCCCTTTCTACTTACAAGATCAGAGAAATAATTTAGTAGTAGTAATAAGCGTTGTGGGATCTGTGATCAACGGGGTAAATGACAAGTTCAGCGCGGCGATCCGGGGTGTGCCAATTCTTGTGATCTTGCTGTGATCAACCGGCCCGGAGTGTGGATAAATTGGCGGGTCATCGTTTTATCCACAGCCTGTACTAGTTTTCCACGGATCTGCACACAGTGCTGATCACAGGGGCGTCTGTGCTGGATAGGGCCTGTGGAATTTAAAACTGTGAGCAAAATCTACAAATTACATCCGTGAAATTACACAGGTGTGGATAACTCTGTGGATAGCTGTTCATACGGTCTTTACAGGGACATAACCGCAGGTAGGCGGTGGTGGAAGGTGGAGGGCACCGGGAAGCGCGGCGCCTGCTTACAAAAATGGCGCCTTCCTGTTATTTAAGGAAGACGCCACCGAGTGGTTCGTTTGATCTAGGCGCGACCGCGATTCTTGATGCGCTGGGTCAGGGACTGAATCTCGTCGTAGGTATTGCGCTTTTCCGTCATCTCTTTGCGGATCTTGCGATCGGCATAGATCACCGTGGTGTGGTCCTTGCCGCCGAATTGCTCGCCAATCTTGGGCAGCGATAGCTCGGTCAATTCGCGGCAGAGGTACATCGCCAGCTGGCGGGCATGAGCCACCGCGCGCTTCTTACCAGCACCGCGCAGGGTTTCTACATCAATATCGAAGTATTCCGCGGTGACCTCCATGATGGAGGCCGCGGTAATTTGCCTGTCAGCAGAATCCGGCGCGAGATCGCGCAATGCAATTTCTGCCATTTCCACGTTGATCGGCTCATTGACCAGGGAGGAGTAGGCGGAGACGCGAATGAGCGCGCCCTCGAGCTCGCGAATGGAAGACTCGAAGCGCGAGGCGATGAGCTCTAGGACGGAGCGATCCACCTCAGTGCCATCGGCGGCGGCCTTCTTCATCAAAATGGCAATGCGGGTTTCCAGATCAGGCGGTTGAATATCCGTAATCAGCCCGCCCTCAAAGCGCGTGCGCAGGCGGTCTTCCAGCGTGGTGAGCTGTTTTGGCGGGCGGTCCGAGGACAAAATGATCTGTTTATTGGCCTGGTGCAGCGCATTGAAAGTGTGGAAGAACTCCTCCTGCGTGGATTCCTTGCCCTCTAAGAACTGGATGTCATCCACCATCAAAATATCGAGGTTGCGGTAGCGCCGCTTGAAGGATTCCTGGCGGTCATCGCGCAAGGAATTAATATAATCATTCGTAAATTCTTCCGAGGACACGTACTTCACGCGCAGTCCCGGGTGTAGCACCTGTGCGTAGTTGCCGGCGGCATGCAAAAGGTGCGTTTTGCCCAGTCCAGAACCACCCCAAATAAATAGCGGGTTATAGGCGCGGGCGGGATTTTCCGCCACCGCCACCGCCGCACCATTGGCAAAACGATTCGATGAACCGATGACGAAGCTTTCAAAAGTGTGCTTCGGGTTCAGCGAGGTCTCCCGGTTGGGATCGTGCGCCGGGGCCTCGCGCGGAATGCGCGCGGCATTCGCAGATCCGCCAAAATCCGGTTGCTGGCGGTTATAGTCCTGCTGGCTGTAGTGCTCCGCCAATTCATCCAGGCTTGCCGGGGCATGGCTGGACCGCCAATTAGGCGGGGTCTGACCTGCGGTGGGGTTGTTATTTCCGCGGGCTGCCGCCGCATCCGTTTGCTGGGGGCGGGAGACGTAATTGTGCGCGGAGGAAGAATCGGTCTGCGCCGGTGGCATGTGCTGTGCCGGCGGGTTGGGTTGGGAGGAAGGAGCCTGCGTGCTTGCCGATGCCCCTCCTGGTGCCGGCTGCGAATTCGATGGGTCAGCCGGCGGTTGTGGTTCTTGCGGGGTAGCCAAAGTGACGGCGAAGGAACACGGGCGGCCGAGGTGGCGGGTAAGAGCCTTGGAAATATATCCGCCGAGCTCATTTTCTACGACTTCTTTGGCGTTGACATTTTCCGCTGCGACCAGCGTGTAGCCTTCCACCATCATGATCGGGCGAACCAGCTGCAGGTAGAGCCGTTGCGTATGCGAAAAGCTCGGGACCTCAGAGTTGGGCTGCTCGGATTGCGCGAGCAGATCATCGACGATCGCGCGCCAGACAGCTTCTAGGTTCGCTTGTGGTTCAGTCACAACGGGCTACCTTCAATAATTCTCTCGGGGACGGGTGGACAGTAAATAACAAATTCCACGGTGGATTCCACCGCGGTTTTCACAGTGGTTTTTATCGAGTCACCTCGATCTCCACAGAGTTATCCACAGGTGTGGAAGAAATAGTTATTCACAGCTTAGTGCATGGCTGTGGATAACTTGTGATAGGCCACTTTATGGTCTTGTACTGCGGAAACGCTAAAACTCTCAAGTGGTTATTTAGAGTTATCCACAACGGTGCACGTGCTGTGGAATTCGATTCCTTAGTTCTACCGCCGCAAAGGTGGGTGTGTCTAACGGAAGATTTATACTTAAAATGCAGGCGGCTATAGACCATTGCGGCGCGAAGGATTAGCCGCAGCATGAGCGCCAAAACTGGCCTTCTAGCTGCAGGAAAAAACACTTATGTAATTTCGGGTGTACCCGAGTGTCGATTTGTTTCCAGCGGTTTAAATCACGTAATCTGGCATGGTCTATTGCAACAGAGAGTTGCGCGTGAACAGGACAGCGTCACTTCGCATTGGCTGGGCTACCAAAGCTCGCCGAGCATTTGGATAACAGTGACGCGTCAGGTTCATGGAATCCATTCATCAGTGGATATGCTCCCGTTTTGTGGCGGCAGTATGTCCACGTACAACTTCAAGGAGAATTGACGTGGCAAAGGGTAAGCGCACGTTCCAGCCGAACAACCGTCGCCGTGCACGTAAGCACGGTTTCCGCACTCGCATGAGCACCCGCTCCGGTCGTGCAATTGTGGCCGCTCGCCGCAAGAAGGGCCGCGCAAAGCTGTCCGCATAAGTTATGCTGCCAGCCCACCACAAGCTCACATCGCCGCCGCAATTTCGGCGGACGATGAAGGGCAGTCGCCGGCAGGGCACTCGCACCGTCGTCGTGCATGCGCGCGATACCATGAGTGCGAATTCCACTGGCACCATGGGCAATCCGGCCGAGATCGCGGCCACCGGGCCGCGATTCGGCCTCATTGTTTCTAAAGCCGTCGGGAATGCAGTGGTACGCCACCGCACCTCCCGGCGGCTTCGCCATGTGTGCATGACACTTATCCCCAAGCTCCCAGCGGGCGTGGATGTCGTGGTTCGTGCGCTACCTGCAAGCGCGACTGCTACCAGTGAGCAATTAGAAAAAGATATTACTAAGGCGCTGCGCAAGCAATGGGATATTTAAATACCCGTGGGGAAGAAATTCCTGCAGCCTCTGGACTGGCCACACCGTTGGTTAAAGCGGTTCGTTTCTACCAAAAACATGTCTCGGGCCTTAAGATGGTATCAACCTGTCGGTTCGAACCGACATGCAGTGCTTATGCTTTAGAGGCGTTGTCCAGACATGGCGCGCTTAAAGGTACGGCGATGGCAATGGCTAGGGTGTGCAAATGTGGGCCCTGGCATCCGGGCGGATTCGATCCAGTCCCGGTACCGGTCACCAACAACAACTGAGGATTAAACACTCGTGCTTAATTTCATTTACTGGCCAATTTCGGCCGTTTTATGGTTCTGGCACTGGCTGCTATCCCTCGTAATGGATCCCGCATGGGGCATTACGTGGATTTTGGCCATCGTGCTGCTGACCTGGACGCTGAAGGCGCTCATGGTCAAGCCCACCGTGAGCCAGATTCGATCTTCACGCAAGATGCAGGAAATCCAGCCCAAAGTGCAGGAAATCCGCGCGAAGTACGGCAACGATCAGGCTCGCGCCGCGCAGGAAATGCAGAAGGTCTATAAGGAATCTGGCGTTCGCCCGATGGCCGGCTGCCTTCCGGTCTTGGTGCAGATTCCAATGTTCATTGGTCTTTTCCACGTGCTGCGCTCTTTCGACCGCACGGTGTCTGTAGCCGGCGGCTTTGGACACCCCAGCGGCGAGCCGATGTCCATTGAGGACAATGCCAATACTGCGAACTACATCTTTAAACCGGAGCTCGTCCAGCAATTCTTGGATGCCAAGATCTTTGGCGTTCCGCTGGTGACGAACCTGCGCCTGAACTCGCCCTTGGTGGAAGGCGTTACCACCACCACCCAAGCGGCGTTCATTATTGTGCCGATGATTGCCGTCATTGTGGTGCTGATGCACTTCAACGCGCGCATGAGCCTGAACCGCCAAGAAAAGCGCCGCGCCCAGGGTAAGACCTCGGCTCCGCAGGGTCAGAATGCGGAAATGATGCAGCAGCAGATGGCCATGATGTCCAAGATGATGCTGTGGGTCATGCCCGCAATGCTGATCTTCTCCGGCTTCATCTGGCCCATCGGTTTGCTGTTCTACATGCTGTCCAACACCGTGTGGACCTTCTTCCAGACCCGCATCATCTACGGCAAGATGGACCGCGAAGAAGAAGAGGAAGAGGCCGCTAAGATTGAGGCCAAGCGCACCACCGCTCCAAAGCCAGGCGCTCGCAAGAAAGATAACCGCACCAAGAAACAGCGGAAGAACGACAATTAAACAGCTACTGAGGAGATTCTCATAGTGTCCGAGATGGACCCGTCTGCAGTATTTGGCTCTCGCCTGCCGCTCGCGCAGGAATACCACGATTCGCTCGCTACAGACGGGTCCACTCGTGGTTTTATCGGCCCGCGCGAGGTACCGCGGCTGTGGGAGCGCCACATCTTAAACTGCGCCGTCATTGAACAAGTCATTCCGGAAGGCACCACGGTTATCGATGTCGGCTCTGGTGCCGGGCTGCCCGGCATCCCGCTGGCCATCGCCCGCCCCGATCTGCATATCACGCTCATTGAGCCGCTTTTAAAGCGCTATAACTACCTCAACGAGGTGACCGAAAAGCTGGGGCTAGATAATGTCACCGTGTTGCGAGGGCGCGCGGAAGAAGGCCCCATTAAAAAGGCAGTGGTCGGCGCGGATGTGGTGACCTCCCGCGCAGTAGCACCCCTGGGAAGGCTGGCAAAGTGGTCTCTTCCCTTGGTGCGTAAGGGCGGGGAAATGATCGCGCTGAAGGGTTCTTCTGTACACGAAGAACTAGAGCGCGATGCCGCGGATATTCAGAAAGCCGGCGGCGGAAAAGCCGAGGTCACGACCGTTCACGGAACCACGATTATCCGTGTCCCGCGCGTGAACTAAAGTAGACGGCATGACTAATCCGCGCCTTATCACCATTGCCAACCAGAAGGGCGGCGTAGGTAAAACCACCTCCGCCGCTAACTTGGCCGCAGCCCTTGCTACTGAAGGCAAGAAGGTATTGGTCATTGACCTTGACCCCCAGGGAAACGCATCGACCGCCATGGGCGCGGAACATAGCTCAGGGACTGATTCCAGCTATGAATTGCTCTTGGGTGATTGCACTGCGGAAAAGGCCATGCAGGCTTCCCCGCACAATTCCAACCTTTATTGCATCCCCGCGACTATCGATCTCGCCGGCGCGGAAATTGAGATGGTCTCTCTCGTGCGCCGCGAGTTTCGGCTTTACGATGCCCTGCATAAAGGGTTCCTAGAAGATCACGGCTTTGAATACGTCTTTATCGATTGCCCGCCATCTTTGGGCTTGCTGACGATCAATGCCATGACGTGTGCGGAAGAAGTCATCATTCCTATCCAGTGCGAGTACTACGCACTGGAGGGCGTGGGCCAGTTACTGGGCAATATCACGATGATTCGCGAGCACCTCAATGAAGATCTCCATATCTCTGCGGTGCTCCTTACCATGTATGATGCACGTACGCGTTTGGCTGAGGATGTGGCCGATAACGTTCGTGAGCAATTTGGCGCCGTTGTCATGGGCAATGTCATCCCGCGTTCCGTGCGCGTCTCAGAGGCACCTGGTTACGGGACCACGGTGATTGATTACGCCCCTTCATCCACGGGTGCACGGGCGTATCTCGCCGCGGCTCGCGAGCTCAACAGGCGCGGTGATTATCGCCCGCATCCCACTACGGGGGCGATTGGCGTGAGCCCCGAAATTTATGCGGAATTGGAAGGATAGGATTTCATGGCAGAACAAAAGCAAGGTGGCCTAGGCAAAGGCTTGGCCGCTCTCATCCCGTCCGGCCCCGACGCGCCCACCCGCAAGCCACGGCTGGGTGATTCCGCCGCAGATATTATCTTGGGAAATTCCACGGGCAATAGCGAGCGTAAGGCACGCGGTGAGAAGCGCGTGAAGGGCGCTCCCACCATCCAACAAGGCTCTGGGTCCAAGTCCTCCAAGAAGCGGCAAGCTACGCCGGCAGCAATCGGGGCGACCTACCGCGAGATTTCCGTGGGGGAAATCGTCCCGAACCCCAAGCAGCCGCGTACCGTTTTTGATGAGGATGAGCTCAGCGAACTGGTTCATTCCATCCGCGAATTCGGCCTCCTGCAGCCGGTCGTCGTCCGCCCCTCCGAGGAGGGCGGATTTGAGCTCATCATGGGTGAGCGTCGTTGGCGCGCCTCCTCCAAGGCTGGTTTGGCCACCATCCCTGCCATCGTGCGCGATACCAAAGATGACAACCTGCTGCGCGATGCCCTGCTGGAAAACATTCACCGCGTCCAGCTCAACCCTTTGGAAGAGGCACACGCCTATCAGCAGCTTTTGGAAGAGTTCGGCGTTACCCAGAACGAACTAGCGGACCGCATTGGCCGCTCCCGCCCGCAGGTGACCAACATGCTCCGCCTGTTGCGGTTGCCTGTGGAAGTGCAAAAGCGAGTCGCCGCAGGCACCCTCTCGGCTGGTCACGCCCGCGCTATCTTGGGCCTCGATGACAAGGAAGCGATGGACTACATCGCGGACCGGGTTATTTCGGAAGGCCTGTCCGTGCGCGCCACCGAGGAAGCCGTGACGCTGTATAAGCGCGACGGGAAGCCTGCGGAGAATAAGAAGAAGTCTCAGGTACCGCAGCCGCAATTTTTCACCGACTCGGCTGAGCGCCTCTCAGATCGCTTCGATACTAAGGTCACCGTGACCATGGGTAAGCGCAAGGGCAAGATGGTCGTAGAATTTGGCGACCAAGAAGACTTCGAGCGCATCATGGCGCTGATGGAGCGGGATAAATAACTGGCTCCTGCGGCAGGTTCCCCAGGTACCTGCCGAGTTCCCATCGTTAGTGCCCTCCTCTTCAGAGCGAGGGCACTATTTTTTAGAAAAGATGAAGTGGCCCTTGGCTTGTTCTTCCTCGTGTTCGGCGCCAAGCGGGATGCCCTTGCGCTCGCGCAGGAGTAGGGCTGCAATAAATCCGACGATGCTTGCGGAGACAAGATAGACGGATACCGCAAAGGTCGTGCCCGTTGCTTCTACCAACGCTGCGGCGATCATCGGGGCGAAGGCGCCGCCGAGGACGGAACCAATGGCATAAGTAATCGATACGCCCGAGGCACGGATGGATGCGGGGAAAAGCTCGGTATACATGGCAGATTGCGCACCGTAGGTTAACCCGAGTCCTACCGTCAGGAAGATGAGGGCGGCATAAAGCAATCCCAGGGACGCCGTATTTACCAGCGGGAAAAGGGCCGCTGCGCCGATTGCTTGAATGACAAATCCGATGAGATATGTCGCGCGGCGCCCGATGTAGTCCGATAACCAGCCGGCGAAAAGGGTAAAGATGAGCCACGTGAAGGCGGATAGGGTGACGGCATTGAGGACATCGCCACGCGCGAGCGAGACCGGGCCCTCGGGGTTGGTGGCGTAATTTTGGATATAGCCACCGGTGGTCATATAGCCCACGGTGCCATTGCCGGCAAAGACTAGGGCCGCGACGAGGACAAGCGGGAAATACCGCTTGAAAAGGATCCCAATGGGGTTTGCCGCCTCGCGTTTCTTATTATCCGAGATCTCTTGAAAGACCGGTGATTCATCTACGCCGACGCGGACGGCGTAACCGATGATCACGAGGACAAAGGAAAGCAAGAACGGCACGCGCCAACCCCACTCAAGGAAGGCATCCCCTGGCGCGATGATGTTCATGATGGACAGCACGCCAGAGGACATCAGCAGGCCGATGGGGACTCCGATCTGTGGCCCAGCGCCGAAGAGGCCGCGCTTATCGTTGGGAGCGTGCTCAACTGCAAGCAGTACCGCTGACCCCCACTCTCCCCCGGCAGAGATGCCTTGGATGATGCGGAGGAAAATCAACAGGACGGGAGCCCATACTCGCGCCGTATCGTAGGTAGGCAGGAGGCCAATCAGTGTGGTGGCCCCGCCCATGGCAAAAAGGGTGACCATGAGAACGAGGCGGCGGCCAAGGCGGTCACCAAAATGGCCCGCTAGGAACGCGCCAAGCGGGCGAAACAGGAAGGACAGGCCCACGGAGGCGAAGGAGACGATGCTGGCTACCCCGCCTTCTAGGGGGCCGAACATCACCTGGTTGAATACCAGGCCGGCAACTGCGGCATAGAGAAAGTAGTCATACCATTCAATCGCTGTTCCGATTGTGGTGGCAGCTACCACGCGGCGAGTTTCTTTTCTGGAAATTGGGGCGGAGGTTGTGCTGCCCATAATGAGAATCCATTCACTGTGTAGTAGTCAATAACTGGACTGATATTACACGGTGGCTACGCCACAAAAGAATGCCTGCGCCCCAAACCTAGCGTGGAGGGCTAAGCCTGCTCCGCCTGAAGAAGCTCGGAGAATTTGTAGGTGCCGGTAATGGCGGTGTCTTGCTCCATGAGGTACATGCGCTTGACGGCGATGACGATTGCTTCTGCAATATCGTCACGGCGCTTTGGGTTGGTCAGGATTTTGACGTCCTCAGGGTTGGTGAGATAACCTAAAAAGATCTGTACCACCGGCATTTGCGTCAGGCGCAAGAGATCCCAAGTGCGGCCATGGTTGGAACAGTCCTGGAGATCGGTGCGTGCCACTATTTCACGCTGGATGAAGCCGGAAAGGGTTTCACCAATGAGTGAGGAGTTTCCGGATTCGGACCCAAAGTAGAACGTGGCGACGCCATGGGCCTTTTCGTTGGGATAAGAATCGCACGCCAAAGAGATGACCATATCGGCATCAAAGGCATTGGCCAGCTCGGCACGTGATTGCACGTCCGCATCATCGGTGCGGGGGCGCGAAATAATGGTTTCCATGCCGGCGGCGATCATGCGGCCTTCGATGCGTTGGGTGAGATCCCAGAGGATTTCTTGCTCAGAAATATCACCAAAACGGCCCTTGACGGTGAAGCCGGAGTCCCGGCCGCTCAGTGCAGGGTCAATGACCACGCGCTTGCCAGCCAGTTTCGGCCCGGCATTGCGCACGCGCTCGCGTTCTACAATATTGTGCGCTGAACCGCCGGTGATGCGGCGGCCGAGCAAGCTGAGCGCGCGAATGGTCGCGGGCCCACACACGCCGTCTTCCTGTAGCCCGCAGTTGTGCTGGTATTCGGTGAGTGCAGCGTGGGTAGTGCGGCCAAAATGGCCATCGACGCGATCTTGATAAAACCCAAGCTCTTGTAGCTGTTGCTGCAATTGAGAGATGTCATCGCCCACCAACGCATTGGTGGGTTCGTAGCTCAATACGCGGCTGCCCAGGGTATAAGAGGCTTGGCGCAATTCGCGCAGGGTGAGATCGTCGATCTCTCCCGTTGGGAGGATGCCGCGAGACTGCTGGAATGCCTTGAGCACTTCAGCGAGATCGGCATCAAAGGTCTTATCAGTCTCGGAGTACTTCTGCTTTTTCCAGGCAGACAGTTCCCCCGTGAAATCTGATAAGAGGCCAAGGCGAGCCAAGGTGGCGCGAGCTTCAGCTACGCGCACACTTGAATCACCAACCCGAAGAACGCGATTCACGCCTTTCACCCCTTCCACGGCCCTAGGACTTTGGGCCGCATGGCAGATTTCCTACTCGTTAACTTTAGTAACAAGATTAACAGCTATAGCTGTTTTTTCACTTGCGCCACGATGTCATCTTTAGAACGCAGGCCGACGAACTCATCGACCTTCTCGCCATTGTTGAAAATCAATACATTTGGGATGGACATGATTTGGAACATGGCACCGAGGTTTCGTTCTTCATCGACGTTGACCTGGGCGATGGTGACCTCACCGTCGAGCTCATCTGCGACCTCTTCCAAGATCGGAGACAGCTTCTTGCATGGCCCGCACCATTCCGCCCAGAAGTCCACGACGACGGGTTTATCCGACTCGATAACATCAGAACGGAATGTTTCAGTGGTTACCTTTTTGACGTTACTCATACTGGATCTAACGGTTTGCAGCCAAGAATTGTTCCGCATCCATGGCAGCGCGGCAGCCAGATCCCGCGGCCGTGATGGCCTGCTGATAGTGATCATCTACCAAGTCACCGCAAGCGAAAACGCCAGGCAGCGAGGTCTTAGTGGAGGGCTGATCAACCTCAACGTAGCCGTTGTCGTTCAGCTTTACCTGGCCGTTGAGGAAGGACGAGCGCGGATCGTGGCCAATGGCAACGAACATGGCGGTCACATCCAAGGTGGAGGTTTCCCCAGTCTCAACGTCCTTGAGCTCTAGGCCGCCGACCTTGCCGTCATCTTCAAGCACGCGCTCGACAACCTTGTTGGTTTCCCACTTAATCTGCTCGTTCTCCTGGGCGCGGTCCAACATGATCTTGGAGGCGCGGAAGTTTTCGGAGCGGTTCACAATGGTGACAGACTCCGCGAACTTGGTCAGGAAGGTAGCTTCCTCCATGGCGGAATCGCCGCCGCCGATGACGGCGATATTGTGTCCCTTGAAGAAGAAACCATCGCACGTAGCGCAGGTGGAAACACCGCGGCCGGAGAGCTCTTCCTCGCCGGGAATGCCAAGGTGGCGCGGTGCGGCGCCGGTGGCGAGGATTACCGTGCGGGCTTCAAATACCTCATCGCCTACGTGGAGCTTTTTAATATCGCCCTCCAACTCGACGGAGTCGACGACTTCCATGCGCAGATCCGCGCCAAAGCGGATTGACTGTGCGCGCATTTCTTCCATGAGCTCTGGGCCCATGATGCCCTTTTGGAAGCCCGGGTAGTTCTCTACCTCGGTGGTGTTCATTAATTCGCCACCGTATTCAAATCCCTCAAATACAATGGGGCTGAGTTCAGCACGAGCGGCATAAAGCGCGGCGGTATAACCGGCAGGTCCGGAACCTACGATGGCAACATCGTGGACGGTCATTGCTAACTCCCTAAAATCACAGTGTCATTTTGCGTAACGTCAAGAGTCTACCCGCCAGATTGCGAATCGTTCATATTGCAAAGGCTCGCCGCAGCGAAATTGATGCAAGAATGATGCGATATCGAGATGTTAACCGATGGCTTCGCGCAAGACCTCCCGCGCGCGTGCCCGGCGAGATTTAACGGTGCCTGGCTTTACGCCCTGGGCGGTGGCAACTTCGTTGACGCGGAAGCCGGCGACATCGGTAAGCATGAGGGCTTCGCGCTGATCTTGCCTTAATAGCTCCATGGCCTCGCGGACGACGAGCTGCTCGGCAAGATTTTCAGATGGGTTATGCGCCAGCAGTGGATTGCGATCATCGGCAAAATCATCGCTATCGAGCGAGGCGTTTTCCCTATTAGCCCGGTGATTTAAATAGTCGTAGCCGGTGTTTTTCACCAGGCGGTGCAGCCACGTGCTTAAGGCCGATTCCCGCCGGTAATTATGGAGATTGCAGCTAGCGCGCAGAAAGGCTTCTTGCACGACATCCTGCGCGTCATATTCATTCCTTGTATAACGCCGCGCCACGGTGGTCAGCCGCTTGCGGTGGCGTTCCACGATGGCGGAAAAGGCTTTATTATCCCCCTCGATGAAAGCATCAACTAATTCTTCGTCGCTGTGGTCAGGACTTAATGGCATCTGTAGATTCCCCCCGGATCAACAAGTGTTAAAGCAATTGTGACCCGAGGGGAACTCCGGCGCGAGCCGGCGGCGGTACAGTCTATTGACCCGCCTACTGCTGAGCGCGCACGCGCAGGGTGCGGCGCAGGTGATCGCGGCACTCTAGGAGTACGCGGCGCAGCGCACCCGGTAGATCCTTGTGCAGGAGATCCGTGGTGGCGGACTCCGCCATGGAAGATTCCGGGTAGAGGCCGCGGATCAGCCGGTTGGCTATCTCAATGGGGTGGTTATCCCAGATTTCTTCGACGCGGCGGAAGAACTCTTCGGCGAATTCTTCCTGCAGCTCCGCCGAGCGCGGGGCATTAAAGCCGGCCAGCAGGGCATCGACCTCCGCATTGGAGTACTCCCCTGGCGTTAGCGCGCTATTGAAGGCGGCCCGCTTGGTCTGCGGCGTGGGGAAGGCGTGGCTAGCGCCCAAGAATTCGGCGGCGCCGGTCAGCGTATTATCGCGCTGCTTTTCTGCCTCCAACTCATCCAGTTTGACGGCGTCGCGGGCGGCTAGGGCGCGCAGGATGGACCAGCGGATCTGCGGATCGAGGCGCAGGCCCGCCACCGCGCCGGCGAGCAGGTCACGCAGGCGATCGGTGCCGGAGTCCTTAGGCGTTGCGGCCAGTGCGGCAATGGAGGTGCGGGCCAGAATGAGCTGCGCATCGGAGCCCGGATCCGCGGCGTCGAGCTGTTCCCACAGTGCATCGGCGAATTCGGCGCGCACCTGCTCGCGGCGGTCTTCGGCCACATAGTGCTGGATGGCAAAGTGCGCATTGCCGTAAGCGGTGGTCAGCAGCGTGGCATTGGTCTCTGCGGGCGCGTGCTTGGCGACGACCCCCACGTACTCCTCCGCATTCCATTCCCCGTCCCTAGTGAGGTTCCACAACGAGGTCCAGATGACCGCGCGGCTAAGCCCATCCTGGACCTCGGAGAGGTGATCGCTGATGGTGGCAAGCGAAACGTCGTCGAAGCGGACCTTGGTGTAGGTGTGGTCGGCATCGTTAAGCAGCAGCAATGCCGGGGCCTTCTCCCCCGCCGCCTCATCCACGATGGTGCGGTGGCCACCGGCGGGAAGGTCGATGTCGAATTCGCGGTACTTGTGCAAGGAGGCATCAAAAAGCGCCACGCTCAGGCGGTGTGGCCGGGTCGTATCCTCGGCCTCGGCGCTCACCGCGAGCTCGGTGATCTTGTCGCCCTCCTTGTGCAGCTCCGGGGTAAGTGTATCCGGCCCCCAGGTGCGCAGCCACGCCTTTGACCAGGAATCGAGGTCGCGGTCGGTGTGCTTTTTCAGGGCAGTGAGCAGGTCATCGAAGGTGGCCGCGGCGAAGGCATGCTCCTGGAAGTAATTCCTTGCGCCCGCGTAAAAATTATCGCGGCCTACGTAGTGCACGAGCTGCTTGAGCACGGCCGCGCCCTTGGCATAGGTAATGCCATCGAAGTTCTGGCGCGCGGCATCCACGTCTGGGATCTCGGCCTTGATGGGGTGCGTGGTGGGAAGCTGATCCTGCAGGTAGGCCCAGTTCTTGCGCTCGCCAGCGAAGTTGACCCACGCCTCTTCGTAGGCGGTGGCGTGCACGGAGGCATCGGCGCCCATGAACTCGGCAAAGGACTCCTTGAGCCAGAGATCGTCCCACCACTGCGGGGTGACAAGATCGCCGAACCACATGTGGGACATCTCGTGCAGGATGGTATTTGCGCGAGCGGCCTTCTGGCTGTGCGTGGCCTTAGAGCGGAAGATATAGCTTTCCGTAAAGGTCACCAGGCCCGGGTTCTCCATCGCGCCGAGGTTATATTCCGGTACGAAGATGGAATCGTACTTACCCCAAGGGTAAGCAAAGCCGAAATTCTCGTGGAAATAGTCCATGCCCTGTGCGGTAAGCTCCAAGATCTCCTCGTCCAAGTACTCAAACATGGAGGCGCGGGCAAAGGCGCGCAGCTGCGCGGAGTGC
The DNA here is from genome assembly GCF_030229885.1 of Corynebacterium sp. MSK204. Classification (NCBI taxonomy): domain Bacteria; kingdom Bacillati; phylum Actinomycetota; class Actinomycetes; order Mycobacteriales; family Corynebacteriaceae; genus Corynebacterium; species Corynebacterium sp. MSK204. The sequence continues at coordinate 66,590 of NZ_JASPGQ010000010.1, forward strand.
TCGCCATCCGGCGAGGTCCAGACGCGTTCTTGATACTGATAAGGCCCCGCGGCAAAAGAGGTGAGGTACGTCGAGAGCGGCGGGGTGGGCGCAAAGCGAACCGTGGCATTGTCCCCCTGCTCCTCGCGCTCGGTCTCCGGCTGGTTGGAGAGGATCTGCCAGTCCTTCGGCGCGGTCATGGCGACGTGGAACGGCGCCTTGAGGTCGGGCTGCTCAAAGCAAGGGAAGATGCGGCGGGCATCGGAAGGCTCGAGGTGCGAGTACAGATAGGTCGCGTCATCGGCCTGGTCGTGCATGCGGTGCAAACCCTGGCCCGTACGCGAGTAGCGCGAGGTGCCGCTGATCTCAATGGTTAGCTCCTCCCCCACCGGTAGCCCGTGGAGGCGGATAAGGCTGCCATCAAAGTCGATGTCCTGCGCCTGACCGTTAACTGTTACCTGCTCTACCGATTCTCCCAGGTAGTCCAGGAAAAGCTCGGGCTCGGTGGTGGTGAGCTCGATGCAGCTCGTCGCGCCAAACGTGGGGCTTTCCTTCACCTGAGATAAGTCCAAATGCAGGTGGTATGCCCGCAGGTCTACTGCTGCGGCGCGCTCTTGGAGTAGCTCGTGCTGGGATTTATAGCATTGTGTCGTCATAGTTAGAAACTATAGTTACCGCAGAAGCTGGGCTCAGGAAGATGTGCTCCTGAATCTGCGAAGAGCATTTCAACCGGCGACAATCCACCGAGTATTACTGCCTCTTTGTGGGCCCGATGGATCGATCGTGGCTTGTCCCATTTTTTTCAAATGGCGCAGGATATCAGTTATCACCTTTCTGTCGACACCTAGTTCCTCGGCCGTCTCCCGTGCGGAGAGTACTTCGCCTGCTTCAAGCTGTGCCAAAATCCAATCTTGCACTGAGGCCGATGAAATTGCTCCTTGTTTATTCAATCCCATGAGTTTCCTCGCGTCACCAGACAGGATCCATTCCCCGGCGTTCCGAAGCCTTTCCAGGTATCCAATAGACGAATACCACTGGAGAATATCTTGGGCTTCTTGCTCGGTGACCTGCATTAGAGCGGCTGTGGATCGGTTGAGCAAAATCTTGTGATCCATGAGTTGGCGTGCGATAAGTAACCCATTGATACTTTCGAACGCCTTGTCCGGGTAATGGTCGTTTAATTTAGCTAACGCATAGACAAAGTCCTTGTCTACCTCACCAGAAGATAGGCTTACTTCGACAAAATTCTCCGCTGTATGCAAAGCCGGGGTATGGCGTCCACTAGCTAACATCGCTGCCCACATGCGGTCGAAACCCCGTGAAGATTCCTCTGCAAGGTCCAGCATTCTTAAGGCAGCCATGAGTCGCGGATTGCGGGGAATCGATTGAGTAGTTAAGATTCGCTTTTCTGTGACTCCCACTGGCAACGGTCCTGGTGACCACACAGTAAGCGCTGTCGGTGATTGGTCAATGACTACTGCACTACTAGCATCCCAATCCCTGTGTGCGAGAGCGTTAGAAATGACCTCGTCCACTGCGGTCTCAGGAAAGGCTGGGATAGAAATCTCTTGCCCGTTTGGGAAGGTCACGCGTGCAACTTCTGTTCGTGCTGCGGTTGCTACGAGCTCTTTTAGCCTCAGGTAGGCGGTGATCAAAGGTGCAGATATTTCCGTGGCCTGGGGATCTCCTCCAGGTACCTCACGGGCCAAGTGCCTGATGGTAGTTCGACTGTTGGCTGGAGTAATGAACAGGATTTCTGCGGCGTAGGTTAACTGACCATCGCGGGTGAGAAGACCGAGCTCGGAAAGTAGTTCATTGGTCGTGTGGGGTACTCGATCTAAGGAACCTGAAGCCGATCGTGCTTTTTTGAGGAGCCGGCGCGCTTGATCGATGGCTGTAGCATCCAAATCTTCGAAAGAATATCGGGACTCAGCTGCAGAAAAGTCCGGATTTGCGCGCTGAAAGGCGATGGAGCGCCGCTCTTCTTCAGAAAGTGGCACGCACGAGGTGCCTCTGCGAATGCTGGCCTGCCCTTTCGGGCGTTGGTAAAGTGTCAACCCCTTGGGAATTCGCAGACAAATAAGCCGCTGACCGCAATAGTTAAGTTCAGTTCCTTCTACTCTGATTCCAGGTTGAGTACCATTAAATATTTTCTGCTCAATCCATTCGATGCTGCGTGAGGTTCCGGTAAAAGCTGCGGCACCTGCCCTTTTATCTGAAACGCCCAAGACGATATGGCAAACCCCGGCGTTCGCGTTGGAAAAGCATATGGTTTCATCAATGAGGAATTCAGTAAGTGAAGCATCTGGGTTTCGATTCTGTGGATGTGTTGTGGGATCTTCTTTGAAGTCCAAAACCTGACTCTCTTGGCTATCGGCGGTAGCACCTTCCTCGATAGCTTTGAGAGCTGCGTAAACGGCCTGCAATTCTGCCTCAGACATAAATGAATGCTAGCACAAGTTGTTTCAAACAACTTGTGCACAACTCCTCGAAGCTTAATTACTCGATTACAACAGATGTGCTGGTCAGAAGAGTAGCAAGTTGTTTGAAGTTGTTTACCTTAAAATCGCGCGGCGATTCCAGGGTTTTAAACGAGGGACCTAGGAATTTCTTTAAAAACCCAGCCTAACTTCGATATTTTGGGCAAACTGCTACTTCCGGCGGGGGTGCTAACTCGCGAATACTTGGGGCTTCACGGAACCCAGAAGTTGTTTGAAATAACTATACACAACTCTCAACTAATATAATTCGGTCGCTTCTTCATACCTGCAGCTCAAGGTATAAATTCAAGTTGTTTGAAGTTGTTGTGGAGTTGTTTTGTGCTGGCCGAGTAATTGCCCAGACAAGGCACCAAACCTGAAAGATTTGCCTGGGGAATACGACTAAAGCCCGCGGCCGGGCGGATACGCGGCGCGGGCTTTAGTTATTGGTAACCAGGAGGCTGTGAGAGCCCAAGGTTTTCAAAGAAGTGCGATTACTGCTTGATGGCAGAAACCTCGAGCTCGATCTTGATGTCTTCAGAAACGAGGACGCCGCCGGTCTTGAGCGGAGCGTTGAAGTCGATGCCGAAGTCCTTGCGGTTGATCTTGGTCTGCGCCTCGAAGCCCAGGCGGAAGTTGCCGAATGGGTCTTCAGCGGTAGCGACCTCTTCAACCTTGAGGTCGACGGACTTGGTGGTGCCCTTGATGGTCAGGTCACCGGTGACGGTGCCGTTGCCGTCCTCATCAACGTTGACGTTGGTGGTGGTGAAGGAAAGCTCTGGGTACTCCTCCACGTTGAAGAAGTCTTCGTTCTTTACGTGGCCATCGCGGTCCTCGTTGCCGGTGGAGATGGAAGCAGCCTTGATGGTGGCCTCTGCGGTGGAGTCAGCGATGTTCTCGGCGACGTTGATGGTGCCGTCGAACTCACCGAAGTTGCCGCGCACCTTGGTAACCATGGCGTGCTTGGTAACGAATCCGATGACGGTGTGCTCTTTGTCGATGGTGTAGGTACCTGCTGCGAGGGACATGGTTGTTTCTCCTAACGTTGTTGTTGATGTAACACCAACTACGATACCCGATTGGGCGTTTTAGTCAAGCCTTGAAGTAAAAATTCTTTTTCCAACCCGCTGACCTCGGCATTAAGGATGGCCTACAAGCTGGACCTCCCCCAGTGTAACCTCTTTTGCCTTAGGCAGTTCCGTGATGACTATGAGCGCGGCATCGAATTGTTGGGGCGCTTCTTTTAGCTCCAGCTCCTCGTTTAAGTGCTTGAACTTTCCTTCCGCCAATTTGGGAAGAGAGCTCAGCTGCGGGTGCTTCGGATCGAAATCGTCTTTATTAACGCCATAGATTTCGTAGTGCGCGCCATTGGACCTGGTGTGGGTCACGGTCATGACAGAAAGGTGGGCCGGGTTATCCAGGGTGACCAAGGCGCCGGAACCGGATTCCTTCGTGGACCAGGTGGTGATCGTCTTGCCATCGATAAGCTGCTCATTATCCTCGCCATCTGGCACCGTGATGGCGGATGATTCCTTGAGGTGCACTGGCGGGGTATCCGGGATCATCGTGGAGCCCTGCACGGTTTCGGTAACCGAACTGGTCTTTTCTACATCGCTGAGCAGGGACATCACCCACGTCGTCAGCGCCGCCATGCCCACGACGAAGATGGTGGCGAAAATGCCGATGACCACGACGCCAGAGCCCGAGTAACCGCGGCCGCCAAAGCCGGGTTCTTGCTTCGGATCCTCTTCCTGCGTGGGCTCATCTTCAACGACCACGGGGAGGGCCTCCGTCTTTTCTTCCTGCTCTTCCGGGGCAAATTCGCGCAGGCGCTTGGCGATGCCCGCCGAGGTCAGCCCCTCCGCCTCCTGCAGCTCTTCCAGCTTCTCTTCGCGGGTCTCTGCATCCGCAGCATCAAAGGCCAGCCGTGCCTCTTCGAGGCGCTCTGCGGCCTCATCGGCGGTGAGATTGGCGTCATCGGAAATATCGCGCAGCTTCTTCGGCGATGGTTCGGTCGATTCAACCAGCATGCTTAGCGCGGAGCTGAGGGCCTCGCGGTCGCTTTCTGCAGACGTCCCATCCAGCACCGCGGGGAAGGCAACCTTGACGATGCCGGAGGTGGATACGCGGAAGCGGTCGCGGTGCTCCACGCCGAGGATGAGGCCGGCGTCGTGGGCCGTGGCGGCATCGGCAAACAGCGGCGCGGTAGCGCGGGCAACGGAATTGGGATCGAGGTTATCTGCCTCTGCCACCTGCTTGAGGGAGGTGCCCTCAAACCAATCCGCCACCACCAGGCAGCCGGTGCGGTAGGACAAAATCTCGATATTATCCGCCATGGTCTCTAGGTTGAGCTCGGCCAAACGCCGCGTATTGCGGGAGATTTCGGCGGAGCGGCGGGCAGAGACCGTGGGCGTCGACGGCGCGATGGGTGCCTGGGTATTGGTATCGACGAACGTCAGCGCCACGAGGCGGCCGGTGGCTTGTTCGCGGGCTTGCCAGAACCGGGCGCCGGATACAGCGCCGTGATCCTGCAGGAGGCGGAAGCGACCGTCCGATACGGGGGCGCCGGGGACCAAGCGCGGGCCGCGGACGATACCGGCGGACATTGGTGGCGGGACCAAGGTGGCATTGAAGGAATCCTGTGTATAGACCGGCTGGATTTCCTGCAGGTCTGGTTCCTCGACCTCGATGGCCTTGGAATTGTCCACCGTGATGAACCGGGACATTCCCGGGATGCGCTGGAGGGCGCGCGCCAGGTTCTGCACCTCGGGCAGGGAGGACTTGGACAGAACCAACCCAGTGATAATCACAAAGACGATGCCCAGCACGACGACATTGACCAGCGAGACGCTCGAAGGCAGCTGCTCCGGCAAGAACAATTGCACGAGCCAGTACAGCGCCCACGAGACAACCAGGCCTACCGCGCCGGCACCGGAGGACCACAGGACCGTCTGGGTCACGGCCTTGCCGCCCAGGCTGCCCAGCTTGCGCTTGAGCAGGAAGCCGCCGATGACCGCACCGGAGACAAAGCCAAAGCCGTTGGCGGTACCGAGGAGGATGACCACCCGGTCTGGGTTGCTGGTCATCAGCGGTGCCAGCAAGGTCAGCACGATCTTGGTCAGCGTGATGCCGGCAATGATGAAGGTGGGCGTCCACGCCTCTTCCCTGGCGTAGAAAACGCGCAGGTGCAGCAGCACCAACGCATATGGGATCAAGGTAAAGGCGGAAAAACTGATGGTGAGGCCGAGCTGCTCTGCGCTATCCGCGCCGTAGGCGCCGTACTGGAATAGCGCGCGGGCGATGGGCACGCCGAAGCCCGTCATGAAAATGACGATGGGGATTAGCGCGATGAAGGTCAGCTTGGTACCCAAGGTGAGGTCGCGCACCACGGCATCGACATCGCCATCGGCGGCATTGCGCGAAAGCCGCGGCATGATGGCGGTCAACAAGGTCACGCCGATAACGCCGTACGGCACCTGCAGCATCAGCCATGCGTTCTGGTACACCAGCGGCGCACCGGCATCGGCATACGCCGCCACACGGGAGGTGATGACGTAACCCAGCTGGGAGATGGCCACGTAGGTAATAATGGCCAGCGCCATGCCGCCGAATTGCTTGATGCGGGCATCGAGGCCCCACTTCGGGCGCAGGTTGATGCCGGCCTTTTTCAGGTACGGCACAAGGATAAAGCACTGCACGATCACCGCCGTGGTGGTGCCCAGGCCCAGCAGCATGATGTGTGGATCCGCCACCGGCGTAGGTTCGTGCGGGTCGAGGCGGCCTGGCAAAAAGCGATACGCCAGCAGGACGCTGATGGAGATGATGTTATTGACCACCGGCGCCCAGGCGCCAGGGCCAAAGATATTCTTGGTATTTAAGACCGCTTGGAAGAGGGCGAAAAGGCCGTAAAACAGGATCTGCGGCAAGAGCAAGAAGGCCAATGATGTTGCCTGCACGGCATTGGCCTTGGAATCTTCAGGCAGCATCATCCTTGTTAAGAATGGTGCGAAGATAACGGAGAGGATGGTAACGATGCCCAGGATCGAAAACGCCAGGGTAAAAAGTCTTCGGACGAAGGTTTCGCCGCGGTCCGAGTCCTCCTTCTCCGCGCGCACCAAGACCGGAACCACCAGTGAGGTCAGCACCGCGCCCAGCACGATTTCGGTGACCAGGTTGGGGATCTGGTTGGCGCTGCTAAAGGCCGTACCCACAGTGGCACCAAGGGTGGCGCCGATCAGCATCTGCCGCAGGAAGCCGGTGATGCGCGAGAGCAGCGTGGCGATGGCCATCGTTCCCGTCGCGCGGATGACGTCCTGATTGGAGGCCTCGATCTCCGCATTGCGGCCAGTCAGCGCGGACTTATCTTCCTCAGGGGGAACGGTCGTGTTCTGCACTGAGGGGGTGGGCCGCTTTTCTGGTACCGGTGCGGGCGGAGAGGCGCGCACGATGCGGCCGCGCGCGCCGGCGGTAACCGGGACACGGTTTTCTTCCGCATTGGGGGCGGTATCCGTGGGGTCTACCGCGCCTGCAGGTGCCTTCTCCGCGTGGTGGGCCTGGCGGCCATCTTTTTCGGTCATAGAGGATACAACTTCAACTTTTACTTTTCAGCCTTGTGATTTTTGCGTCGGTGACGGCCAAGCCGAAAGAGCGTAGCCAAAACCAGCGCGAGAGCGCCGGCTATGCCGGCAGCGTATAAGGTTACGATACCGGCACGTGTCTGCACCGAGATAGTGATGGGCTGCGAAATGGTCTGATCTTTAGGAGTGGCCAGCCACAGCCCAATGTCCGTGCGATCCGCATCCTTCGGCATATCAGCGGTCATGGATACAGTAATAGAGCCCTTAGCGGGAATACGGACGCTTTTGGGCGTGTTGAGCCGCGCGCCATCGGGGGCATCGTATTGCAGCTTCGCCTCCACCGGCAATGGCAGGCCATTTTCGGCCACGATGAGCAGCGGCGATGACTCAGATACGCGGGTATAAACATTGCCCGGCGGGATGAGGGAGACGGAATCGCGCAGATCCCGCAGCGTATTGGAGTGCATCTCCATGGTGCGGGAAAAGGACTGGCGCGCTGCGGCGTGGGTGCTCAAGCTATCGCGATTATTCAGCGATAAGGAATTGAGGAGATCGCGGCGCAGTGGCAGCACGAATTCAGAGCGCGTCATGGTGATATCAGGGTCATCCACCACGATATTCATTAGCTCATCGGTATAGCGCGCCTGTTGCTCAACGCGGGCCAATTCGGGCTCCGAAAAGACCGCCGGATCGATAAAGGGGCTGCCGGTGGGAGCGTTCGGATCGCCCTGCTGCAATTCCACCGCGCTGATCCCGCGGGGACGGGAGTGGCCGGAGTCGAGCAAGTCTTCCGCGGCGGCGAGTGCATGCTCGGCCGCGCTAGGGTCTAAGTAGTTGGGAAGCTTGGCCACGGTATCTTCCCCGCCCGCGAGGCTGAGGGCCGCCCCGCCCGTGATGGCGCGGGACAGAGCAGAATCTTTGGCGTAGTCATAGCGCAGCTCCGGGTTGGAATAGCCAACCGTCTGCGGCTTGGAGCCGGTTTGGGATAGCAGGGCGCCGAGGGAGGCATCGAAAGTCGCGGCCTCGCCGGACCAGTTCGAGTTATCCGCAACAAGGGATGGCACCGGCAATTTTTGGTCAATATAGCCGGAACCTACCGCCAAGATATTGCTGGCCGGGGCCTTGCCCAGGACGCGTTCGATGGTCTGGTTGCCGCGCTGCAAACCCTCAAAGACAAGGGCGGGATTATTAGCCCTTGCTACCGCAGAGGCATTCGCATTGGCCCAGGGCATGGCGATGAAGCAATCCAACTCGCGCAGGCGTTCCAGCCACCGCTCGGCATCATTTTTCGCATCGCCTGGCTCCCCCTTGTCATCGTCACTGCCCCGCGACCAGGAATCGCGCAGGCGCTTGGGGCGATCGCCTTGGGCGGGGCGGGTGGAATTGACCGTATAGCCTTGCGACATGCGGTTGACGGTATCGAGCAGCGCGGGGTCGATGGCCACACAGCCCGCCCCCTGCAGGTCATGATCCTCGTAGGTAGAAACCAACCTATCGAGGCGGCCGCCTTCGCGCAGTTCGTGCCCTAACTCATCGGAGGACAAGATGAGCTCTTCTCCCCCAAGCCCGCCGGGGACGATGTCTAGGTTGGCGCTGATGGGATAGACCACCGTGAGATCGTGGGGTTGGGAATCCTCGACTTCGTCGTGTCCTTCTTCTAGTGCCGTTTCTTCCGGTGCCTCGGTATCTTTGGCATCCGTGGGGCCCTCGTCAGAGAATTGGGCCACAAAGCGCTCCTCCGCCAGGCTCACCGCATCGCCCTCGAGAGTGCCGGTCAGGGTAAAGAGCAGCGGATAAGCGCCCGGTTCATTGATGGCCAAGGTGCGCTCGGCATCTAAGCCACTGGGCACGGTGAAGCTTATTTCCCGGGTTTCACCTGGTTGCAGCGGTGCGGTGGTCATGCCCGAGCCATAATAAGGAAAATTACCGGTGGCCATTTCCGTCCGCGCTTCTGCCGCATCAGCAACGCTATCGCCGCGGCGGCTAGTTACCTGCAGATCTTCCAAGGGCTGATCGGTGGGGTTATGCACGCGGAACCGCAGCCGCATGTCAGTGCCTACGGTAAAGGGCTGGGCATCGATAAGATCCAGATCGGCGCGCTCCGGCCCGCGCGCTCCCAACCAGGCTTGGATATCCATCTGCTCGTCCGGAACAGAGTCCATTTGGGCCGCCGCGTTTGGTAGGAACAATCCCCAACCGGTAAGTACCGCGCAACCGCCGGCCGCAGCGAGTGATTTCAGGCGCTGGTGCATTAGCGTGGGGTCGCTTTCCCTGCGTCGGCTTCCTTTCGTGCAAGATCGGGGAGGAGATCGTGCGCGATGCGCGCGAGCTTGCGTTCGTCCGCGTACGCCAAGTGCTCGATGAGTTCAGAAACGGGGATCCAGGACACCTCGGTAACCTCTGGATCCTCATCGTTCATGATGCCGTCCACAAAGCGCAGTAGGTGGTGGTGCACCGTCTTGTGGATGCGGACGCCATCAGAAACGAACCAATAATCGATCACGCCGAGGTCAGCGAAAACCTCGCCGGAAATACCGGTTTCTTCCCATACCTCGCGCTCCGCGGTGACCTCCTTGGCCTCGCCATTTTCCACGTGCCCCTTGGGCATGGACCACAATAAACGCCCGCGACGGTCTAGGCGCCCGATAAGAGCCACGTAGACGCGGGACAGGTCCGCTTTACCGTTGCCGTCGACGCACTCGGCCAGCCCAGAGATTACGAGCCCGCCCGCAGAGGTCTCATCGCGGGTCTCCATGACGGTGGAGGCGCCGTGATTATTGCCGCCGCGTTGCTGCCTGCGCTGCTGGGTGTTGCGGCGCGTGCGGTTATCCGGCCGCCGCCGGCGCCGGCGCCGGTTACGGCTACGGCCGCCTCCTTTGGAGGGGCCTTGCGCGGAGCCTTGTTCTTGGTTAGTCATCCCTGCCAATCGTAGTAGACTCTCACCCGTGAATTTTCAGGACACTCAGTTAATCGGCGTTCTTGCGCGCGCGGAGTCTACCGTGAACTCGCTCAGTGGCTTATTGAGCGGGCTGGTAGACAAATTCAGCGCGCGCGGGCATGCCCTCTACCTCGTGGGCGGCTCGGTGCGCGATGCCCTCCTCGGCCGCTTGGGCAATGATCTGGACTTCACCACCCCAGCGCGCCCGGAGGTGGTCAAGGAAATCCTGGATGAGTGGGCCGAAACGGTGTGGGATACCGGCATCGCCTATGGCACTGTGTCCGCCGTGTACAAGGGCCAGCAGATTGAAATCACCACCTTCCGCTCCGATTCCTATGATGGGCAGTCCCGCAACCCCGAGGTCATCTACGGCGATAGCCTGGAGGGCGATCTGGTGCGGCGCGATTTCAAGGTCAACGCGATGGCCATTGAGCTGCTTGCCGATGCCACCTTTGAGTTCCACGATCCCCTTGGCGGCCTCCACGATGTGGCCAATAAGGTGCTCGATACCCCGGATAAACCGGAAATCTCCTTCCACGATGATCCGCTGCGGATGCTGCGCGCTGCGCGCTTTGCGTCCCAATTGGAGTTTCACGTGGCAGACCGCGTGGTAGCCGCCATGCGCGATATGGCGGCAGAGATTCAGCGCATCACGGTAGAGCGCGTCCAAGTGGAGCTGGATAAGCTCATGTGCGGCAAAGCCCCGTGGGATGGCATCGATCTGCTGGTCAATACCGGGATTGCGGATTACATCTTCCCGGAGATCCCCGCCCTGCGCATGACCACGGACGAGCACGCCCAGCACAAGGATGTTTACGCGCACTCGCTGAAGGTGCTGCGCCAAGCCATGGATCAAGAAGAGGACGGTCCCGACTTGGTATTGCGGTGGGCCGCATTGCTGCATGACATCGGCAAGCCCGATACCTTCGATAACACCGACGGCAAGGTTTCTTTCCACCACCACGAGGTGGTGGGCGCCAAGTTGACGCGCAAGCGCCTGCGGAAGCTGAAATACCCCAAGGCCACGACGGAAGATATTGGCCAGTTGGTCTACTTGCACATGCGTTTCCACGGTTTTGGGGAAAATCAATGGACCGATTCTGCCGTGCGGCGCTACGTCAACGATGCCGGTGACCTCCTCCCCCGCCTGCACAAGCTGGTGCGCGCCGATTGCACTACCCGCAATGCCAAGAAGGCGCGGCGTTTGCAGCGCACCTATGACCAATTGGAGGAGCGAATCGAGGAGATTGGCCGTAAGGAAGACCTCGCGCGGGTGCGTCCGGATCTCGATGGCAACGAGATCATGGAGATCCTAGGCCTCTCCCCTGGCCCCGAAGTGGGACAGGCGTGGTCCTATTTGAAGGAAATGCGCCTGGAGTACGGCCCCCTCGAGCGGGAAGAAGCTATTGCGAAGTTGCGCCAGTGGTGGGAGTCTAAACAGTGATGTTTGCCGATAGATTATTTAATGCCCTCGAGCGCAACGATCCCGCCCCTGGGCAATTACTCGTGTCCGCACCAGGGATGTTGTCCCCGGAATTCGCCCGCTCCGTCATCTTATTGGTCGAGCACAATGACATGATGACCTTTGGCGTGGACCTTACCAAGCGCTCAGAGGTGGCCATTTTTAATGTGCTCCCAGAATGGATGCCCGTCGTTGCTAAACCGCAGGCGCTGTATATCGGTGGTCCGCTCAACCAGCAATCCGTCGTGGGCCTGGCGCAGACCAAGCAAGGCGTGGACCCAGATAAAGAAGAACAGCTCAACCGCCTCGCACCGCGCCTAGCGCACGTGGATCTGCGCTCCAACCCAGAAGATATCGAGCCGCTGGTGACCGGCATGCGAATGTTTGCCGGTTACGCCGAGTGGGGTCCCGGGCAGCTGGAGGAAGAAATCGAGGCCGGCGAATGGTTCGTGGCGCCCGCCCTAGCGCAGGACGTGGTGGCCCCAGGCCCGGCCGATTTGTGGGCCGATGTCATGAAACGCCAGCCTATGCCCCTGCCGCTGTATTCCACCTATCCCGTGAATGTGGATGATAATTAATTCCTAGCGGCCGGTATGTGATCGGTTACACTGACCCGTATGCGCGAGGAAATCCACAAGGGCATTAAAGACACGTGGGCGGTGGCTCTCGGGCTAATTCCATTGGGCTTGGCTTTTGGCCTCCTGATGGTGCAATCCGGCTTTAGCTGGTGGTGGACGCCCATATTTTCCATCGTTATCTACGCCGGCTCTATGGAGTTTCTCGCCATCTCCATGGTTACCGGCGGTGTTTCCGCGCTGTCCTCGCTCCTTACCGGGTTTATGGTGAATTTCCGCCATATCTTCTATGGGCTAACATTCCCCCGCAAACGGATTAATTCCCCCGTGGGCAAGGCCTATTCCACCTATGCCCTCACGGATGAAACGTATGCCATCGTCTCGGCGCTCCCGCGCGAGGAGCGGCCTACCGGCACCCGCATTTTGAGCATACAAATCTTTTGCCAAATTCTGTGGGTAGGCGGCGGCATCGTTGGCGCGCTCGCCGGCCAGGTAATCCCCTCTTCCGTCGAGGGAATGGAATTCGCCCTCGTCGCCCTATTCGTTGTCTTGGCGATGGACTCCTTCCGCAACAATCAGGATCTGTCCCTACCGCTATCGGCCGCGGCCTTGGGCATCCTCGCCGCTTTCATCACCCCGGGGCAGCTGCTGATGGTCTCCCTGAGCGCCTATTTCTTGTTGCTCATCATTCGCTACCTGTCACCGCGCGCGGATAACGCGCTTACCTGGCGGCTGCAGCCCCTTCCCTCCACGACCGTGAAGGAGGATAACTAAATGCCGGACGGAGTCAGTTTAGGGGCGATTGCTGCAGTGCTCATCCCTGTAGGCATCGTGACCGTCTTATTGCGGGAGCTTCCCTTCTCCGCGAAGAAGTGGATGAAGGATAGCGAGTTCTTTTCGCTGCTGGGCTTGATGATGCCCGTAGGCGTCATGACCATCTTGGTGGTCTATGCCGTTGCCGGACAGGCGGATGGCACCGGCGGGCTGTGGCCGGTGCTCTTGGGCGTGCTAGTTACCGTCGGACTACACAAGTGGAAGCGCGATTCCGGATTATCCATATTCGGCGGTACCGCGTTCTACATGATCCTGGTGAACCTGGTGCTGTAGGCCGCGGCTAGCTAAGCCCAAACTTTGTGGTGGCTTCCGTCCACAGCGCTTCAAATTGTTCTTGGTCCATGTACTGGGCGCTAATATCCGGGAACTCATCGTAGGTATCGGGGTGCGGAACTACTTCTTGCGGCGTGTCCACGTTTCCCGTGGAACTATCCGGGGTCGCTACCCCGACCACGGAATCCGCGGGATCCAAAGCGATCATGCGGTGCATGCGGCAGCGTTGGGCGTCGTGTTCTTCTAATTCTGCGAGGTGGACCGCTGAGCCCACTCCTGGGACGGAAAGCTCGGTGCGCACATAAAGGTAATTAGCCATGGGCACTTAGTGTAGTTGCTCCTCGTCCTCCTGTGCGTACCGGGAGGCCAACACAGAACAGATCATCAGCTGCACCTGGTGGTAAATCATGAGCGGGAGGATCAATAGCCCGAGCGATGTCGACCCTGAGGCAAAGATGACCGAGGCCATGGGAAGGCCGGTAGCCAAAGACTTCTTAGAGCCACAGAACTGGATCGCGATGATATCGGCACGAGAAAATCCTAGCTTCCCGGAGATAAACCGCGTCAGCCACAACATGAAAATGACGAAGGCTGCGGCGAAAACCACGAGGAACACGATCTCCCAGATAGAGATGGAGGACCAGATTCCATCGACCACGCCCTTAGAAAATGCGGAATAGACCACCATGGCAATGGAGCCGCGGTCGACCACCTTTGTGGCCTTGCTCTGAGCGAAGTCCGCAATCCAGCGCCGGGTTAATTGGCCCAATATGAATGGCGCGAGAAGCAAGAGGGAGATTTCCCCAAAGACGGAGGTATCGATATGTAGGCCGGAACCGGTACCCATGAGCACCATGACCAGGACAGGCGTGATGAAGACGCCGGCCAAGTTAGAGGTTGAGGCGGAGACAATTGCTCCAGATACGTTGCCCTTGGCAATGGAAGTAAAAGCCACGGAAGACTGCACGGTGGACGGGACCAGCGTAAGGAATAGGATCCCCATGTACATATCGTCAGTGATGAACTCGGTAAGGGGCCGCAGGGCCAGACCGATGAGGGGATAAATCACGAACGTGAAAGCAAGAATCGTGATGTGGAGCCGCCAGTGCTTAAGCCCGTTTAGAGCTTCTTGGGTGGATAGCCGCGCGCCGTAGAGAAAAAACAACAGCGCGATCGCCACATTCGTCAGGCTGCCAAAGACGTCAGCGAAGGTGCCGCGGGCCGGTGCAATGATCGCGATTGCGACGGCCGTAAGGATGAGGACGATGAGCGGATCCGGCTTTTTAAGTCTGTGCAGCATGACCCAAAGTGTAAACCGTCTCGCTTGGTTCCACGAAAGGTAGTGCGGATAATTTTCTTCTGCGTACTCCCATTGAGTCTCATGGTTTCACGTGAAACGATGGGCGTAGAGGGTGAAGCGTCCGCGGGGATTTACGCTGTAGTGACCTTTGTACCCTCTTGGCTTACCCCAAATTCTTTGAGTGGGTCTCGGCCAGGTCCTTCAATGACCGAACCATCTTTCAGGTTATAGGACGTATGATGCGCCGTGCAGGTAGCAGTCATACCGTCGATTTCTGTAATGGGGTTTTGTTGGTGCGGGCAGGTTTGGGAGTAGGCCTTAAACTCCCCTTCTTTCGGCTGCGTGAAGATAACCCTGTCGACGATGATCCCGGAGCCTACTGGAATGTCCGTTGCCGCGATTTCCGCGGACGGTTCTGAGCCGCAGGCCGCGAGGTATGCACCTGCGAAAGTCGTAGCGGATCCGAGCAAGAACATGCGGCGCGAACAGATAGTCATAGCCTCTACTCTATCCTGAATGGTTCACGGCCGGAACATGATTTCGGCAACGGTTAATCATATTTCGGGGCAGCTAAAGTGAAATGGCTCAGTGTAGGTTTCACGTGAAACACGAAATTAGGACAGATTGCCGTTCCAGGTTGCGACCGGCCCAGCCTCGGTGGGTGTGAGTTCATAGGTGCCGGAATCTAGACCTATGTCATTAACGATGGGATGTGGCCCGTCCCCTCCTGCGGCGTGCGATTCAGGTTCGACGCGGTGGGAGTCGGCGACATAGGTACCGATGCTGAAGGTGGAAACGGCGATTGCGGCGAGGGCTGTGGTTTTCTTCATGTCTCCCATTGTCAACCCTTCCCCGCGTTAGGTGTAGTGGCGGAGCCGAGCTCTGCGGAACCTCTATGCGAGTTCTAGGAATGCCCACAGGAATCCCCGTAGGTTGAGACGCGCAACTATAGATGGAGTCCAACATAGGTACGAGTCGTTAAATACCCCCAACTTAATTTAGTTGTGACGAAAAGTGTGGGATTCCGTGGTTGGAATAATAACGTCACAGTGTCATAAAAACTCTCCCTGACCCGTCCCTGTGTGGCGCGATTGCCGGACAGGAAAGGGAGGGAGAAAGAAACTCAAAAGATAGTTATTTAATTATCAGAGTGGCGAGCGGCCTGGCGGAGGGCACCCAGATCAACCTCGGGTTGAGCGGCGGAGTCTGTGGCCTCCTCCCCACCGCAGCCTCCGGAGCCGCAGTTGCAGCTATCGCCACAACCATCGTCATCGGCATGCGCTTGCTCATAAAGAAACGCCGCGCGCGAGCCAAGGTTTGAGCCGACGGAAAGCGCGAGGATAGCGATTACGAAAGTGGTGACCGGAATAAGCCACATCCAACCTTCCGCGCGGAAGGCTACGACGCCGCCGAAAAGCAGCGAAACTCCGCCAAGGGCCCAGAAGGGGCCCGCAACGGCGTGGGCGTTATCCCACGCTTCACGTGACTTTCGGATCTCTTGTAAGCGCAAGCCGATGTATTTATTGCCGGGCAACCGCTTGGTGGCGGCGAGTGCGCCCACCGCGATAAGGAAAACGGCAAGGATTAAAAATATGATTCCCACTGCGACCATATCCATAGTTTAATCCTGCAACGCGATATTGGAAATTAAGCTACGGGGCTTGTGTCTTAAATATAAGGCGGCTCGGGTAATATTCAATTTGGATCGATCGATAGATATTCGCTCGATTTTGCACCTGCACCACGTTGTCTCTCCTTCCGTCGAACCACACACAAGTGAGTCCCCGGACTGGGAACACCTAACCTGATTGTGATTGCATGAATCTCAAGAAAATAGCGGACTCTCTCCTTTTCCGCATCGTTCTCGCCATCGTGCTTGGCATTGTCGTCAGCTTCTTTGCGCCCGAATGGTTCGGTCGAGCCTTTGCCACCTTTAACGGGCTCTTTGGTAACTTCCTCAACTTCTTCATTCCTGTGCTGATTTTCGCCCTTGTCGCCCCGGCGATCGCCGGTCTTGGCAAGGGCGCAGGAAAATGGTTGGGGGTTACGGCGGGCATCGCCTACGGTTCCACCATTCTCTCGGGATTGATTGCCTATGGCCTGGCACAGTGGCTCTATCCTTCGATGCTGGCGGGCCAAACCCTAGTGACCAACGTATCGGACGTGGACGAAGGCTCCCTCTCACCTTATTTCGAGGTGGAGATGGCACCACCGTTTGAGGTGATGACGGCGCTATTGCTTTCCTTCTGCATTGGTGTCGCCATGACGTCGGTGAAGTCCGATACGCTCTATACCGTCACCAAGGAACTGGAAAATGTGGTGGTTAAGGTCATTTGGGGATTCGTTATTCCCATCTTGCCGTTCTACATTTTCGGCATGTTCCTTGGCCTGGGTATGAATGGCAATATTGGCGACGTCCTTTCTGCCTTTGCGAAGGTACTGATCCTGGCAGTGGTCATGACGCTGGTGTACCTCGTGCTCCAGTATGTGGTTGCCGGTGCAATCGCAGGAAAGAATCCTTTTAAGGCCCTGCGGAATATGCTGCCGGCATACTTCACTGCATTGGGTACGTCATCTTCTGCTGCGACCATTCCGGTGTCTTTGGAATCCAGCTTGCGTAACGGCATTTCGAAGCCGGTCGCGAGCTTTGTGATCCCGCTGTGCGCGACAATTCACCTGTCCGGGTCCATGATGAAGCTGACGCTTTATGCCTTCGCCATCGTCTTTATGGCGAATATGGATATCAGTACTGGCACCGGCCTTGGCTTTATCTTCCTGCTGGGAATCATGATGATCGCCGCACCAGGCGTGCCGGGTGGTGCCGTTATGGTGGCCGTTGGCCTTTTGGCGGATATGATGGGCTTCGATGACGGAATGGTGGCGCTGATGATCGCCGCTTATATAGCGATTGACTCCGTCGGCACCGCAGCGAACGTGACCGGCGATGGTGCCATTGCGATGGTCGTCGATAAGTTCGCCCGCGATAAGGTCGATACTCTCAATGAAGAAGAGGCGGAGACTGCGGCCTAGTTTCCCGTGAAACATTTGCGCCCCCTGGCTTCCCCACCCAACAAATGTGGGAGGAAGCCAGGGGGCTTTTTGGCGCTACCGTCCGGAAGGCTCTAACGCTTGGTCGCTTCCTTCATCGCGGAGATGAAGTCGGTCAGCTCAGCGTGCAAGGCATCGGCATCCTCGATCGTCCCAGCGGCACCGGTTTCACGTGAAACATGGCGGTCGATGATCTTGGTGATCGCGGACCCAGTAATGGCGCCCGCGGCGTTTGCGGCGATGGCATCGGCGACGTGCTGCGGTGAGGAGATACCGAAACCGAGCAGCACCGGTGGACCATCAAAGCGCTGAATGCTGGCGACGACCTCGTCGAGGCCGGTGGTCTCGGATTCCTTCTCGGTTCCCGTGACGCCATCACGGGAGATGGCGTAAATATATCCCTGTGAATGCTCGGCAACGCCGGCGAGCGTGCGCTCCGCGGCGCGCGCGGGGGCGATGAAGATGGGGTCGATACCGGCTTCTTTTGCCGCGGCGATGAATGGGGCGCCTTCGCGTACGGGGACATCGGGAAGCAAAATGCTATCGGCGCCAGCGTCCGCGAACTCCGCATAGAATTGCTCCACTCCGCGGGCGAAGGCAACGTTCCCATAGATCAACATGCCGATGGGCAAATCAGGGAACTCGGAACGAATCGTCCGCACCTGATCCAAAGCACTATCAAGAGTTGCTCCCCCATCGAGGGCGCGGATATGCGAAGCCTGGATGGTGGGACCATCCGCCACTGGGTCAGAGAAGGGGACGCCGAGCTCCAAGGCGTCGGCCCCGGCGGCGACTGCGGTCCGGATGATCTCCAGGCTGGCCTCAGGGGTCGGATCGCCCAGCATGATGAAAGGGACAAACGCGCCCTCATTCTTCTCACGCAACGCGGCAAAAAGCTTATCATAACGGCTGCCCATGATTAGTTCTCCTTGAGTTGCAGTTCGGGGTGGGATTCCAGCGTGTGGCGGACATGGTCGATGTCCTTATCGCCGCGGCCAGATAGTGAGACCAAGATGGTGATGTCCTCGTTTTTGCGTTTGAGGGCATAGGCCAGCGCGTGGGAGGATTCGAGGGCGGGAATGATGCCTTCCTTCTTGGACAAGAGTTGGAATGCCTCTAGGGCCTCGGCGTCCGTGATTCCCACGTATTTTGCTCGGCCGGTTGCGTGAAGGTGCGCGTGCTGTGGGCCCACGCCGGGGTAGTCCAAACCCGCAGAGATGGAATAGGATTCTTCAACCTGACCGTCAGAATTGCGCATGAGGTAACTGCGCGCGCCGTGGAGGATGCCCACGGTGCCGTTGTTGATGGTGGCTCCGTGTTCGCCGGAGTCGAGGCCCGCACCGCCTGGTTCGGCGCCGACCAATTCCACCGCGTCCTCGTCAATGAAGTCCGCGAACATGCCGATGGCGTTGGAGCCGCCGCCCACGCAGGCGACGACGAGATCGGGAAGGCCGCCCGTCTTCTCGATCAGCTGCGCCTTGGCTTCGGTAGAAATGACGCGGTGGAATTCGCGCACGATGGTGGGAAATGGGTGCGGCCCCGCCGCGGTGCCGAGCAGGTAATGCGATTCATGGAAGGTAGCGGTCCAATCGCGCAGGGCCTCGTTGACGGCATCCTTCAGGGTTCCGGATCCGGTATCAACGGGGATGACCTTCGCGCCCATGAGTTCCATGCGGAAGACGTTCGGTTGCTGGCGCTGGACATCCTTGGCGCCCATGTAGACCACGCATTCGAGATCGAGCAGCGCACACGCTAATGCCGTTGCCGTGCCGTGCTGGCCCGCGCCGGTCTCGGAAATGATTCGCTTTTTGCCCATACGCTTTGCCAGGAGGGCCTGTCCGAGCACTTGGTTGGTCTTGTGTGCCCCGCCGTGGACGAGGTCTTCGCGCTTTAGGAAGATCCGCGCCTTCCCGCCGAGCTTTTTTACCTCGGTAACGGGGGTTGGACGACCCAGGTAGTCGCGCAGCAATCCGGCGAGCTCTTCGCGGAACCTGGGATCATTTTGGGCATCAACAAACGCCTGCTCCAATTGATCCAATGCGGGGATGAGGGATTCCGGGACGTATTGACCGCCGAATTCCCCGAAGTACGCGGGAAGGAGTGTTTCACGTGAATCGGGCATGGTTAATCTTTCTTGTCTGGTTGGTTGAATAATTGGATGGTGCGGAAGGTTTGAGAAATCAGGGCGGCGTCTTTGTTCCCGGGGCGCGTTTCTAATCCTGAATTCAGGTCGAGCCCAGCGGTACCCACGCGGAGCGCGCCTTCCAGGTTGTCTAGACTGAGGCCCCCTGCCAGGAGGCTGTGAGCTTTGATGTCTTCCGGGATCGACGCCCAATCAAATCTTTGGCCGGTGCCTCCCCTACCCGAGTCGAGCACGAGGCGGTCCACACGCGCGGCGAGTTCCGGCGCCATCTCTATCCACTGGGGGTTGGTCATGTCGATGGCCCGCCAGACAAACTCGGCATCGGTGTCCGCGAGCACCGCGCGGGCACGCTCGATCAGCGCCAGCTCGCCATCCAAGTTGCCCTGGAACGGGGCGTGCAACTGGATTCCGGATAGCCCGCGGGTCGCCGCCGCGGCCCGCAACTCTGCGGGGTCGTCGCTGCGGCTGACTGCTACGAAATCCAAGCCGTGCTCGGCGGCGATGATTTTCTCGGCGGTTTCACGTGAAACATTGCGCGGGGAATCCGGGGCGAAGATGAGCCCTCCGTAGCGGGCACCGGCGGCACGGGCGGCTTGGGCCGTGGAGGTGGCGGTGAGCCCGCACACCTTATTCGCGCCGAAGAGCAGATCCCGGGCGGCGCGGTCGATGTCCTCGTGAGAGGTGAGTTGGGAGCCGACGAGGAAGGCATTGGCGTGGGCACCTAAACGCCGGACGGTGTGGTTATCGCGGATACCGGATTCGGAGACGACGACCTTATCGTCAGGCACGTACCCGGCGAGTTGCTCGGTGCGGGAGAGGTCGATGCTCAAGTCATGGAGGTTGCGGTTATTAATGCCGATGATCTCCACCCCGAAGGATAGCGCCCGGTCCACCTCCTCCTTGGTGATGGCTTCAGTCAGTACATCTAGTCCTAATTTATCCGCCAAGGACTTCAGCTGTGCAAAAGTTTCATCATCCACGATGGACATCATGAGCAAAATCGCATCCGCGCCGTAGTAGCGCGCGGCATAGACCTGAACCGGATCGACGATGAAGTCCTTGCACAAAACCGGCAGGTGCGTGGACTGGGCTACGGTCTGGAGGTGATCGTAATCCCCGCCGAACCGCTCCGGCTCACACAGCACGGAAATGGCATTCGCGTAGCGGGAATAGACGCGCGCGATTTCGCCGGGGCGGTAATCCTCGCGAATCATTCCGAGTGATGGCGATGCAGACTTGCACTCCATGATGAAGCGATTGGTGCCATTGAGCGCCGCAAAAAGCGAACGCCGAGACGGCTCAAGCTTGTCCACATCTACGTGGGCGATGCGCTCGCGAATGCCGGCAAGGTGAGTGCGGCGCTGAGCCACAATCCCCTCGAGCACCGTCGGCAGTTTCTGTTTTGTCATTTCTTTTCCCTCGTGTGGCCTTCTTAGTATTCCGCTTGCTCGTGGGTGCGCAGCCAGCGGTCCACGTCCCCGCTATCGATGAGCCCCTTGGCGTGCGCGACGCCCTCTGCAATGGAGGCCGTGGTGCCACCCAGATAAAACATTGCCCCAGCCGATGCCACGACAGCGTCATAGTGCGCCGGCTTACCCGAGCCATTAAATATGGCGCGCACGTGCGCGGCATTATCTTGGCCGTCGCCGCCGGCAAGCTCACTGAGCTCATGCTTGGCGATGCCCAACTCCTCCGGCGTTAGCTCATAGTGTGAAATCTCGCCGTCCTTTAGCTCCCAAACCTGGGTGGTGCCGTGGGTGGCAATCTCATCGGTACCAGCGCCGTGGACGACGAGCGCCCGCGTGCGCCCCAGCTCCCGGAAGACTTCCGCGATCATGGGACCCTGGGCGGGGTTGGCGATGCCCATGATCTGTAGTTTGGGGCGGCCCGGGGAGAGCAGGGGTCCCAAGGTATTGAAGATGGTGGAGACCCCGAGCGCCTTGCGCACCGGTTGCACGTGAGCCACTGCGGGGTTGTAGGCCGGAGCGAAGAGGAAGGTGAAATTGGAGGCCTCGAATTGCCGGACGGCGCGGTCCACGTCCAGGTCCAGGGGAATATTCAGTGCCTCGAGCACATCGGCGGAACCGGACTTGGAGGAAACGGACCGGTTGCCGTGCTTGACCATCCTCACTCCCCCAGCGGCGGCAACCAAGGAGGCCGCCGTAGTGATATTGATGGTATTTGCGCCATCGCCGCCCGTGCCCGCGGAGTCCATGAGTCCCTCGCCGGTAATGGGAAAGGGGTGTCCAACTTTCAGGAATGCCTTGGCGGCACCCGTGATATCCGCGAGGGTTTCGCCGCGGGTGCGGATATGTGTGAGCAACGCGGAGATCTGAATATCGTCATAATCACCCACGGCAACCGGGGTGAAGACCTTGGTGGCCTCCTCCACGGTGGGTGCGGGATTATCCAAGAAGGCTTGCAGCGTTTTCAATGGGCTTTGGTTCGTCATTAATGCTTTGGCTCCATAGTGGGATGGGTCGATAGTCGGTGGATGCAACGGTCTAGCATGTCTGGGCCACGGGGCGAGAGGATTGACTCGGGGTGGAATTGCATCCCTAGTGCCATCCCATCGTCCGTTTCTGCCGCCATGGCGATGGTCCCGATCTCTGCCTCCGTCTCCGCGAGCACCCGCATGCCGGCTGGCACGCGCGTGCACCCCAAGGAGTGATACCGGGCCACGGGGACCTGGGTGCCGGGGACGCAGGGCTGGGCGGGATCGGCATCGGTGGCTAGGCCGGCGAAGACTGGGTGGGCGGTGCCGGCATCGGTAAGCGTCATAGGTATGGACTTGCCGTGCACGGGGCCGCACGGCCCTACCCCGCCACCGTGGTATTCCAGTAGCGCCTGGAAGCCCAAGCAGACGCCGAGGATGGGGATGGTGCCCAAGGTGGCACCGATAAGCTCCATTATGCAACCAGCATCGCGCGGGTGGCCGGGGCCTGGGGAAAGGACAATAATATCGGGCTCGGCCGCCAGCACCTCCGCGACGGAGACGCTGTTGCGGTAGACGGTGGTGCGGTAACCGGCGAGGGCATCGACGAGGTTATAGACAAAGGAATCGTGGTTATCGAGCAAGACCACGTGCGGTGAATTCATCGCTGTACCTCCAGGGTGGCGTTGTGCGCGAGGGCAATGGCGTGGAGAACGGCATAGGCCTTGTGCAGGGTTTCATCGGCTTCGGATTGCGGGATGGAATCGTGCACCACCCCGGCACCAGCTTGGACGGCGGCCGTACCGCGGTGGACGAAGGCGGAGCGAATGACAATGCAGGTATCCATGGCGCCGTCGCCGCGCAGGTACCCCACTGCGCCGCCGTAGGAGCCACGGCGCTTGTGTTCGGCCTGGCGGATGAGCTCGCTGGCGCGCAACTTGGGTGCGCCGGTCAACGTTCCCATGTTCATGCAGGCGCGGTAGGCATCGAGGGCATCGAAGTCCTCGTGCAACGTGGCGGTCACGCGGGAGACCAGGTGCATGACTCGTGAATAGCGGTCTACTTGGAGCAGGTCTGCCACCCGCCGGGTGCCGGGTTCTGCTACGCGGGCGAGGTCATTGCGCGCCAGATCTACCAGCATGGTGTGCTCGGCTAACTCCTTGGTATCCGTGCGCATTTCTAGCTCATTGCGGATATCCAATTCATCGTTGATCGTGCCGTCCGGGTTGAGCCCGCGGGGCCTAGTTCCGGCAATGGGATAGAGCTCCACCTGCCGCGTCTCTGGGTCAAACTTCAAATTGGATTCCGGTGATGCGCCGAAAAGCTCATAACCTTCTCCCCGGAGATAGAACATATACGGCGAAGGATTAGTCTCCCGGAGCTGGCGATAGGCCGCGAAGGCATCGGGGCAGTCCACCGTGAAGGTGCGAGCGGGGACGACCTGGTAAATATCGCCAGAGTCAATATTGCCCTTGAGCCGCGTCACCTGCTCGCAAAACGCGGCATCGTCAATATCCGCGGTCGCCCTCAAGGTCTCCACGGGCTGGTCAAGCGCCGGATTCTCTATCGCGTCGATGGGCGTGGCGGCCAAGGCGTCGAGCCTGTCTTCCAAGCGGGCTCGGTCGATATCCCAGCCCTCTACCCGCGCCGTCTTCGTTAGGTGGTCCACCGCAAGGACAGTTTGGGCGACGAGGAATTCATAATCGGGAAACGTATTGGGCCCCTCGCCTACCTCAGGCAGGTTTTCAAAAGTGGCCAAATAGTCATAGGCAAAGCCGCCGGCGACGAATGGCAACAAGGGCGAGGAATAGGAATGATCGCGCTGCAGCGCGCGGAGGATATCGGCCGTCGATTCATCTAGGAGCCGTTGCCGTTCATCAGACTCGCTGGAGGGCGAGAACTCAAAGACAATTTCCGTGGTTTCACGTGAAACAATCCGGTTTGTAAAACGCGAGTACAGCATGGTGATGAGCTGCTCCCCCGCTGGGCTGAGTGCGAGGACGCGAACTCGCTGGCCGGTGCAGGTCACTCTCGCCGCGGCATCGAGCACGGCCAGGCACGTGAGGTTTTTCTTGGTTTCAATATCCGCGCTTTCCAATAACAAGGAATCGCTCGATCGCGCCAAGCTATGAAATAGCGCTGAGGCATCCCGGCAATAGGCAATATCGCGGGTGGCGGTGTATGTCATTGCAGTGCCCTTTCAGGAGTAACTGAGGAACAGAGTGCGAGGGACCCGGGGTATCCGCGAGCAAAGGCACTGAAAACGCCGAAAGGCCCGCAGAATGCGAGCCTAAAAATGGGGTGCGAAGAAAGGCCCGCGAGTTACGCGCGCCACCACCAACGAGTAGTCATTTTCTTCATGGGCACTAGCCTAGCCTAAATTTCTATAGCGTGGAAGAAACAAGTGAAAAATATTCAATCGGTATCTAATGAGTGGTCTTCGCGCCCGTTAAGGGTAATGTGGTGCAGGTCAATATCTTCAAGAAAGGTGACGATAAGTGAGTATTAATATCGACGAGGTAATTGCAAAGGTCCCCACCCAATTGCTTATTGGTGGTGAGTGGCGCGATTCCACCTCCGGCGAGACTTTTGACGTTGAAAACCCAGCGACGGGCGAAACGCTGGCGACGCTATCTTCCGCAAACTCGGACGATGCGATTGCTGCCCTCGACGCTGCCTGTGCCGTGCAGGATGACTGGGCGCGCACCACGCCGCGCGAGCGCGCGGAGATTCTGCGCCGAGCATTCGATCTAGTACAGGAGCGGGCAGATGAATTCGCCGCCCTGATGACGCTAGAGATGGGCAAGCCCTTCGCGGAAGCTAAGGGCGAGGTCACTTATGGCGGCGAGTTCCTGCGTTGGTTCAGTGAGGAAGCGGTGCGCGATTACGGTCGCGCCGCAACCGTTCCCGAAGGCACGCTGCGGATGATCACTCGCCGCAAGCCGGTGGGCCCCTGCCTTCTGATCACCCCGTGGAACTTTCCGTTGGCCATGGCTACTCGCAAGGTGGCTCCTGCGGTGGCAGCGGGTTGCACGATGGTGCTCAAGCCGGCCAAGCTGACTCCCCTGACTGCGCAGTACTTTGCGCAAACCATGATCGATGCTGGGCTTCCAAAGGGCGTTCTCAACGTCGTTGCCGGCAAGTCTGCATCTGCAATTTCGGAGCCATTGCTTGCCGATGACCGCTTGCGCAAGCTTTCCTTCACCGGTTCTACCCCAGTGGGCCGGACCCTTTTGAAGGGCGCGGCCGATAACGTGCTGCGTACCTCCATGGAACTGGGCGGCAATGCCCCATTCATTGTCTTTGAGGACGCAGATATTGACCAAGCGGTCCAGGGTGCGATGGGCGCCAAGATGCGCAATATCGGCGAGGCCTGCACCGCAGCTAACCGCTTCTTGGTCCACGAGTCTGTTGCTGAGGAGTTCTCTGAGAAACTCGTTGCGGAGTTTGAGAAGCTCAATCTGGGCAATGGTATGGACGAAGGTATTACCTGCGGACCTCTCGTCGAGTCCAAGGCTTTGGAGAGCATTGCGGCATTGGTGGACGATGCTGCAGAAAAGGGCGCTACCATCGCCACCGGCGGTAAGCGCGGGGACGGTGCCGGATACTTCTACGAGCCTACGGTGATTACCAATGTTTCACGTGAAACACGCGTCGCCCAGGAAGAGATCTTCGGTCCAGTCGCCCCGATTATCACCTTCAGTACCGAGGAAGAGGCGCTCGAGATCGCCAATGATACCGAGTACGGTTTGGCATCTTACGTCTTTACCGAGAACTCGGACCGCCTGTGGCGCATCGCTGATGGCCTAGAGTTTGGCCTGATGGGCTTCAACGCCGGCGTTATCTCTAATGCCGCTGCCCCCTTCGGCGGAGTGAAGCAATCCGGAATGGGCCGCGAGGGTGGCGCGGAAGGTATCGAGGAATACACCTCCGTGCAATACCTAGGCATCCGCGACCCTTATGCCAACGCTTAGGCCTTTAGCCGGCAACGCAATCACTGTTTAGCGCGCTTATAACCGTGTTTGATTAAACATTTAAGTGCGTGCGGCGTATACTCACTCCCCGCATAATTGTGATTGCTTTCCTTCTCCCCGCACGCGGCCCTTCTGGGGCCGTGCGCGGTTGGGAGGATTTTTTATTTTTTATTTGGAGTGAGTCTTGTCAACAACGAATTCAGCGGCAGCTCAGCCGCCATTGATTACACCCACGTTCCTATTGGCGTGGGTGGCTAATTTTGGCCAGTTCCTTGTCTTCTACCTAACGGTGACGACCATGGCCCTGTATGCCGTCGAAAGCTTCGGGGCGTCCGATACCGTCAGTGGTTTTGCCTCCAGCGCCTTCGTTTTGGGCGCGACCTTCATGCGCATCGTCTCCGGCTGGTTGGTGGACCGCGTGGGGCAAAAGCACGCCGCCCTGACCTCGCTGGCCTTCGTCAGCATCGTGACGGTGGGCTATTTCGTGGCGCATAACGTGGCCGTCCTGATCCTGGTGCGCCTGCTTCACGGCGCAGGCTATGCGCTGACCTCTACGGCGCTGATGGCCGTCGCGCAATCCGTCATCCCCCAGCAGCGCCGCGCGGAAGGCACCGGCTACTTCGCCTTGGGCACCACCCTTGCCACCGCCTTCGGCCCGGCAGTGGGCTTGTTCTTGGCCAATAATATTGGCTATAACACCCTCTTTGCGGTCGCCCTAGGTTCCAATATCGTCTCCCTCGTGCTGGCGCTCGTATTGCGCTACCCGGCGGAGCTCGATGAGGAAAAGCCGGCCTTCAAGCTGCGCAACGCGGTGCACCCCAACGTGTTGCCGATCGGCTTTTTCATGCTGCTTGTGGGCATCGCCTACTCCGGTGTGGTCACCTATCTCAATGCCTATGCGCGCGAAGAGGACCTGGCCGCCGGCGCCGGCCTCTTTTTCATCGGCTACGCCGTAGTCATGCTCATCATGCGCTTCTTCTTGGGCCGCATCCAGGACCACAAAGGCGATAACTCGGTCATGTACCTGGGCCTGGTGTCCTTCGCCATCGCCCTTATTATCATGGGCTTTCCCAGCAATGACGTGATGCTCGTGGTCGCGGGTGCGTTTACGGGCATGGGATACGGCACGCTAAGCCCCGCCTGCCAGGCCATTTCTGTACGCTCTGTATCGGCCGCCCAGATAGGCGCGGGTATTTCCACGATGTTCCTCTTGATGGACTTCGGCATCGGCCTCGCCCCCTTCGGGCTTGGCCCCATCGTGAGCGCCACCGGCTTCGATACGATGTACCTCATCCTGGCCGGCCTCATCGCCGTAGCGGCGGTGTACTACTACATGGTCCACGGGCGCTACCCCAAGGCGAAGGCGCCCGTCGTCAGCGCCACAGAGGGCACGCAGCCGGCTTAAAGGCGCAATGAATTTTGGCTCCGGGTTTATACCCGGAGCTTTTTTGCGTGCTGGGGCGGCAAGCACTTGGCATCGACCACGCGCCGGGCCAGCGCTCGGTCCCCCATCTTGGCCGCAAATGCCATGCGCATGGTGATATCGTGCGCGGGAGCGGGGCCGCGGGTGATGGCATCCCCCGCAGAAATGCGCCCGGGCGAGATGACGCGGAAGTACACGCCGCAATCACCGCGCGCGGTCCACCGCTTGAGCCAGCCCTTTTCCTGCACCCAGCCGGAAAAGGTAGCGCACGGCTGGCGGGGTATGGAGACCTCGAGCGTGGTCGTACCGATGTGGAGGCGTTGATTGATAAGCAGCGCGGAGAGATCAATACCGCGCGTGGTGAGGTTCTCCCCAAAAGACCCTGAAGCCAGCGTGCGGCCCAGCGAATCCTCCCAATAATCCAATTCCTCGCGGGCATAGGCATAAACCGCCTTGTCACTTCCACCGTGGTGATCGCTATCGCCGATAGAATCACCGCGCACGCCAGAACCATCGCCGTAATTTGGTCCGGGAGCGGAGATATCGATGAAGTCTTGCGGGCGCTTGTCGATGCCCGAAAACTCATGCCTCCCGCTCGGATCCGGCCTGCGCACGGCGACGTTGGTGGAAATAACCTGCATATCAGTCACTGTAGTCGCGGGTAAGTGCCTCCGCAGTGAGAATATCCCGGTAAAACAGCTCCGGGGCCAGCGAAACCGCCTCCGCGAGCTGCGGGAGGGCGTTATCCAGCGCGGAGGCCACGGCTGGATCGGTGAGCTTCCCATTGGCCACCCCTCGCGCGGTAATGGCAAAAACATAGGAAATAAACGGGATCCAGGCAGAGCCGCCAAGATCCGTGTTTCCATCCCCGAAGGCGTCCAGGGCGAGCAGGGTGTGCAATACCGACTTATCTACGCCCAATTGCTGCAGCGTCACCCGCAATTGCAGCGCGGTAGAGCGCAGGTTGGACATGGTCCCCAGGCGGGTCAGCGCCAAGTCGTTATCGAAGCACTCGCGCAGCGCGGCGATGCGGTGGGCGTCATCGCACAGCTGCGCGCTGTCAGTAGCGGGCGTTGGGGCCTCGCCGGTGGCGCTCATGAGCAGCATGGGGCGGGTGACATCGTCTACGCCCGTAGTGGCCGTCCGCCACAGCGAGGGGGAGCCGGAGTGCTCCACGTGGGCCTGGTTGGCATCGGCAAGCGCGGCGAGCACGGAAGACGGATCCGTGGCCTCTTCCCCATCGCTGTTAAAGGAACTGGTAATCAGGCCCGTGCGCACCAACGCGCGCATGCGCTGGCCGCGCGCGAAGTCCACCTGCATGAGCGCATCGAGGCTGGCGCGCGGATCAGCCTCGATGTCCTTGATAACGCCCTCGAAGGTCTCCTTGGCCTTGGGGGCAAGGCGGCGCAGGGCGGCATAGGTCTCCCACGTGCCGGCGGTATTCTCGCTCTCGCCATCGTGGAAGATGATAAGCGAGCTCGCCGGCGGGTACTGCGGGGCGGCGAGATCGCTGGCCGGTTCATCCTCGCGGAAGTCCACGATGAGATCGCCCGCCTCGTGCAATTCCTCCGGCAGCTCGAAGCCCTCCTCAACCGGCTCCAAGGGCAGCGGCTCGCTGGCGGGGTTGCCAAGCGGCCACGCCCAAGCCAAAAGCTCCACCTCTTCCTCGTGGGTTTGCTCGGGCATAAGAATGCCGTCTTCGATAGTGGCGCGGGCGACCAGCGGCGTCTTGCGCACCGTGGCGATGGCGGCATAGATAAGGTCGCTTGCCGCGGTTGCCTCGTATTCCATCACGCGGCGGTCCATGCTGCGCTTCAAGTGCGCCGCGCGCTCCTTATCCGGCAGGCCCTCCAGGTACTCCTCGTAGGACAGCGTGGACCACAGGAGGTAGAGCTCCAGCGAGGACTTCTTGGTCAGCGCGGCCTTAAGCGCGCGATTCGGCACGGAGAGAGTATTGGTCGCCTCCGTCGAGCCATTGGCAGTAACGAGATCCCGGATCTTCTGGTTCTTATCAATGACCACGAATTTCGCCAGCGGCAGCGGCTCCGGTGAGTGCACCGTAAAGAGTGCATCCGCATCCAGCTGATCCGCCAGGATGACTTGCTTGTCCATATAATCCACGGGCTCGGCCGCGGTACGCTTCACGCGCGTGCGGATGGTCGCCGGAATGACCTCAAAGGTCAGCTCGTAGCCGGCCTCGCTGCTGATGGTCTCCTCGCGCACCGATTCGTCTTCGCCAAATACGCGTTGGCCCTTTTCCATGTGAATGGGCTTATCGGAAGACGAGGCCAGGGCATAGCTAAACGGCGAGAGGTTACCCAGCGCGTCGATGAAGCGGAAGTTGGTGCCGCGGGGCCCCTCGTTCTTGGAGCGCATGTGGAGCGTTTCGGCAAAGTTGAGATAGTGGACATCGACAAGCTCCTCGCCCTTAAACAGGCTAAAGCGATACCGGCCCACCCAGGGGTCTTCGAAGACGTCGCCGGGTAGAACCTCATGGATTCCCTCCGGCAGCTCATCTTCTAAGATTTCTTCCTCTTCCCCACCGATGGGGACATAGGTCAGCTGCAGGTGAAGTGGGGTATTGACCAAGAGGCGCGGGGATTTCGTGTACACCAGCTCGCCGTCCAGCCCGCGCGCGTTGGGCAGGGACTTGACCGCCATATCCCAGGAAAAATCCGCGCTATCCGCAACGGTGATGGTGGCCTTGTCCTGGCGCGGCACAGCAATGGAGAAGGAATCTTCTGCCGCTAGCTCAAAGATGGACCAGCCTTCCCACGCGCCATGCGGGCGCGGCTGGCTATCCGGGGTAGGTGTTAGCTGCGTGCCGTTCGGCGCGATGAAGGTGTACGCGCCCTGCGGGATGGGCTGCGTGCTATCGACGGGGCGGTGCGCGGAATCGAGCAGCAGGCCGCCATTGGCAATACCCGCAAACTCCAGGGTCTGCTCCGCAAACGTTACGGCAAGGTGGGTAAAGGGCTGTGGCATGGAAACCCACAGGCCAGGTTCTTCACCGGCGACGTAATAAAACTTGCGGGTGACCTCCGTACCATCCAATAGCTGCGTGGCCACGGTCCATTGCGGGTCTTCTGGTTCATAGGCCGCGCCCACGGCTGGCAGGTAAAGCTCTAAAGTATCGGTATCCGGCGCGAGGCGAAGATGCGGGACCCCCTGAAAAACCGCCGCGTCTAGAAAAGATGATAGCTGGCTACGAAACTTCTCCTGGCTCATTTACACCAGCCTAGATCATTTTTGAAAAGATGTGGATTCTGCAGGCAGAGGCCAAAAAGGCTTTCACCACCGCCGGTGATGAAAGCCTTCGCGCGCGATTAATCGCGTGGATTAGTGGAAGAAGTTACGCCACGCATTCGGGTTGATGGTGATGATGCCCAGCTTTTGCGCCAAGAAGGCAATGGCCCCGATGGCCAGCGAGGCGATACCGGCGCCCGCGATGCCGGCGAGGAGCCCGCTCTTGGAAGAGCCGTCATCGCCGTTGTCATTGTTGCCGGGCTGATCGGATGCAGAATCGTCTGCCTGGTCGTTGCCGCCCTGGTCATCGTGCTTGATCCACCATTCATTCAAGGTGAGCTTGGCCAAGGTGGTGTTATCGATGTAGTCACCGCGCACAGGATCGGTGTGGGTGGCCTTCGCGCGAAGGGCCTCCGAGCCAGCACCCTGGAAGAAGAATGGGACGACCTGGTTGGTGTGCTGCGTGGAGTACCACTGGTGGCCAGAGGGCAAGGTGTTGTTACCGCCACCGTTCATGGAGTTGAACTTGCCCTCAGAGCGCTCATTGGCACCGGAGAGGTATCCCGTTTCGTGGTCAGCGGTAACCACCAACAGGGTCTCGTCCCAGGAGGAGTTTTCTTCTACCCAGTCGATGGCGGCATCGACGGACTTATTGAAGTCCTGTACCTCTTCGATATCGCGGGCAGATTGGTTGCCGTGGCCGCTCCAGTCGATGGCACCGCCTTCGATCATGACGTGGAAGCCCTCGTCATTTTGGCCCAGCGCGTTGAGGGCGCCGGTGGTCATGGTGGGAAGATCCACGACATCGTTAAACGGAATGTCAAAAGGCTCCGCTGACTCGCCGGTGCGCCCCTGCTGCAAGGTCGAGGCCACAGGCGCCAGGCCGAAGTACTTCTCCCCCGCCGCGACCTCGCCTTGGGCCAAGGCCTCAAATTGCTCCTTGGTTTCGGCGTAGTTCCAGTCGGACTCGCCGGAAGACAGCTTGTTGTAGACCTCTTCAGATAGGTACTTGTACTTGGCCTCATCCTTCTTCTTATTGTCATCGTCGTAGAACGAGTGGCCGGCACCCATGATGACATCAAGATCAGAGTTGAACATCTCATCCGCAATCTCCAGGTAGTTATTGCGGGAAATGTTGTGCGCGGCCCAGGCAGCTGGGGTGGCGTGGCTAAACGGCACGGAGGAGACCACGCCGGCGGATTTTCCGGCCTTCTTGGCGCGCTCGGAGGTGTTTTCCTGCTCGTGGCCGTAATCGTTCACGCCCAGCTTGCCGTTATCGGTCTTCACGCCGGTGGACATGGCGGTGCCGGCAGCAGAGGAATCGGTGTATCCCTTATCCACGTACTCATGGCTAGCCCACGCTTTTTGTGGGTCATAGGAAGAGTTATTTGGGTAGGTGGTCATGGACAGGCGGTTGAAGTCTTCGAAGCGCTGCACGGATTCGCCGTCGAGTTCTTCTGGACCTTCGGCGCTAAATGCGCCATCGACCAGGTACTTGGATTGGCCGGTTTCGTAGAGGTTATTAAATGCCACGTGGCCGTAGCCCATCCCATCACCAATCATGTAGATGATGTTCTTTGGGCCCTGGGATTCGGCGGCGGTGGCTGGGGCAATTGCGCCAGCGGTAGCCACGGTTGCGGCTACGGCAGCGGCGCCAATGCGGAGAGAGGTGCGCATGAATTGTCCTTTGTGGAAGTGAGAGATGAAGAGATGGTGGCTTTGCGAGCAAGAGAGAAGTAACCCAGACATAGCTGGGTGCAAAGCCTTGAATTGAAGATAAAGGCGTGGTTTAACCATGAAAGGAACTGGGCGTTAATAGCTCCTAAACACCGCCGGAACATCTCGTGGCGGGCCTTAGTCCTTGCCCCACTCCCCCTTCGTCACCGCCAGAGTGCCAGCCCGGTGCCGGATTAGTGAAGCAAAACCCACCTCTGCCTACCCCGCGCCGGGCTGGGGCTATTACACTGTGTGTTTATGACTAAACCGAGCGATTCCACGTCGTACCGCTACACCCCTGAGCTGGCGAACCAGATCGAAAAGACTTGGCAGCAGTATTGGAAGGACCACGAGACCTTTAACGCGCCGAACCCGGTCGGTTCGCTAGCCACGGGTGCGGGCGAGCTGCCCAAGGAAAAGCTCAATGTGCAGGACATGTTCCCCTACCCTTCCGGTGCGGGCCTGCATGTGGGGCACCCGTTTGGTTATATCGCCACCGATACCTACGCCCGCTATAACCGCATGCTGGGCAAGAACGTGTTGCACACCATGGGCTACGATGCCTTCGGTTTGCCGGCCGAACAGTACGCCATTCAGACCGGTACGCACCCGCGGACCACCACGATGGCCAATATCGACAACATGCGCCGCCAGCTGGGCATGCTGGGCTTGGGCCACGATCCGCGCCGCTCGGTGGAATCCACGGATCCTGAGTTCTTTAAATGGACACAGTGGATCTTCCTGCAGATTTATAATTCTTGGTTCGATGAAGAGCAGCAAAAGGCCCGCCCCATTGCTGAGCTCATCAAGGAATTGGAGGCCAATAAGCGCACCACCAAGGACGGGCGCTACTACGAGGACTTGTCCGCGCAGGAAAAGGCCCAGGCCGTCGATGAGTTCCGCCTGGTGTACCTGTCCAACTCCACGGTGAACTGGTGCCCGGGCCTGGGTACCGTCTTGGCCAACGAGGAGGTCACCGCGGAAGGCAAGTCTGAGCGCGGCAACTTCCCGGTCTTCCGTAAAAATCTGTCCCAGTGGATGATGCGCATTACCGCGTATTCGGATCGCCTGCTCGATGATCTGGAGCTGCTGGATTGGCCGGAGAAGGTCAAGTCCATGCAGCGCAACTGGATCGGTCGCTCCCGCGGTGCGGAGGTAACCTTCCCCGCGGAAGGCTACGGCATCGACGTGTTTACCACGCGCCCAGATACGCTCTTTGGCGCGGAATACGTGGTCTTGGCACCGGAGCATGAGCTTGTCGATGCCCTCTTGTCCCCCATTCCTTACGACGATGACGTGGACGAGCGCTGGACCTACGGCAACGATGACCCGAAGGAAGCCGTCGAGTCTTACCGCGCGGATATCGCGGCAAAGTCGGACCTGGAGCGCCAGGAAAACAAGGAAAAGACCGGCGTATTCTTGGGCACCTATGCCATCAACCCGGTCTCCGGCAAGCGCATCCCGATCTTCATCGCGGACTACGTGCTGACCGGCTACGGTACCGGCGCCATCATGGCCGTTCCCGCGCACGATACGCGCGACTATGAGTTTGCCCAGGCCTTTGGCCTGCCGATTACGGAGGTCGTCTCCGGCGGCAATATCGAGGAAGAAGCCTGGACCGAGGACGGCGCGTTGGTAAACTCCGCCAACGATAATGGTCTGGACCTCAATGGCCTGAATAAGGCGGAGGCCATCGCCCAGGCCATCGAATGGCTGGAAAAGGACGGCTCCGGTCGCGGCAAGATTCAGTACAAGCTGCGCGACTGGCTCTTCGCCCGCCAGCGCTACTGGGGCGAGCCCTTCCCCATCGTCTACGACAAGGACGGCATGGCTCATCCGCTGCCAGAGTCGATGCTGCCGGTGGAGCTGCCCGAGGTGGAAGACTACAAGCCGGCCTCCTTCGACCCAGAAGATAAGGACTCGGAGCCGCAGCCGCCCTTGGCCAAGGTCCGCGACTGGGTAGAAGTAGAGCTGGACTTGGGCGATGGCCCGCAGACCTACTACCGCGATACCAACGTTATGCCCCAGTGGGCGGGTTCTTCCTGGTACCAGCTGCGCTATATCGATCCCCGCAATAGCGAGGCCTTCTGCGATATCGAAAACGAGCGCTACTGGACCGGCCCGCGCCCCGATGAGCACGGTGAAAACGATCCGGGCGGCGTGGATCTGTACGTCGGCGGCGTCGAGCACGCCGTGCTGCACCTGCTCTACGCCCGCTTCTGGCACAAGGTGCTCTTTGACCTGGGCTTTGTCAGCTCTCAGGAGCCATATCGCCGCCTGTACAACCAGGGCTATATTCAGGCCTACGCCTATACCGATTCCCGTGGCGTGTACGTCCCTGCGGCCGAGGTAGAGGAAAAGGACGGCAAGTTCTACTACAACGGTGAAGAGGTCAACCAGGAGTACGGCAAGATGGGCAAGTCCCTGAAAAACGCCGTGGCCCCGGACGATATCTGCCGCGACTTTGGCGCCGATACCCTGCGCGTGTACGAGATGTCCATGGGCCCGCTGGATACCTCCCGCCCGTGGGCGACCAAGGACGTCGTCGGTTCGCAGCGCTTCCTGCAGCGCCTGTGGCGCCTGGCCATCAATGAGGACACCGGTGAAGTGGCTACTACCGATGCCGAGCTCACCCAGGATGATCTGAAGCAGTTGCACCGCACCATCGCGGGCGTGCGCGATGATTATGAGAACCTGCGCCTGAACACGGTGGTGGCCAAGCTCATCGAATACGTCAACTACCTGACCAAGACCTACCGCACCGAGGCACCGCGCGCGGCGGTGGAGCCCATCGCCCAGCTGGTCTCCCCCATCGCCCCGCACATTGCGGAGGAACTGTGGCAGCGCTTTGGCCACGATGAGACCATCACCTACGAGCCACTCCCCTCATTTGAGGAGAAATACCTGGTAGATGATGAGATTCAGGTGCCAGTCCAGATCAACGGCAAGGTTAAGTCCCGCATCAACGTCGCGGCCGATGCTGACCAAGACGCCGTATTCGAGGCTGCTTTTGCCGATGCCAAGGTGGCTGACCTTACCTCCGGCAAGAACGTGGTGAAGAAGATCTACGTTCCCGGCCGGATGGTGAACCTGGTGGTTAAGTAACCAATGAGCGTGGACGTCTCGGGCCTCTCGCCGTCCAATCAGGACTACCTCAAGGCCCTGTTTAAGCTGGGCGAATGGCACGACGAGCCCGTGACGGTGAAGATGCTCGCCCAGCACATAGGCGTTCGGCTCTCCAGCGCGTCGGATGCGGTGCGGCGACTAGAGAAAAAGGGCCTCGTCACCCATACGCCGTATGGTGCCATCGGGCTGAGTGCCGAGGGGCGTGCCTTTGCCCTTGCCATGGTGCGGCGGCACCGCCTCATCGAGACCTTCCTGGTGGAATCCCTGCACTACCGCTGGGACCAGGTCCACGCGGAAGCCGAGCAATTAGAGCACTGCGTCTCCGATTTCTTTCTGGAGCGCATAGACGCTGAACTGGGGTTCCCGCGCCGCGATCCGCATGGAGACCCCATCCCCAGCGCCGCGGGTGACTACCCCGCAGACTATGCCGCGACCCCCGCGTCCGAGCCAGGAGATCTGCGCAAACTCAGCGATTTGGAGCCTGGCGAGGCCGGCGTAGTCGACCGCATCAGTGATGCGGATGCCGATCTGCTGCGCTTTTTCAGCGAGAATAACCTGACCATCGGCGCTGCCGTGAGCGTGCGCGAAAGCCAGCCCTATTCCGGCGGGATGGTAGTGCGCGTAGAGGGCAACCAGAACGAGAATGCCCAGAATGAGTATTCCGTGGCGTTTTCTTTGAGCTCCCATGCAGCCCGCGCCGTGTGGGTGCGCATGTAACTTTCCTACCCCTCCTCTTTTTGGAAGTTGGGTTATTTGCGCATGTCAACGGTGGTTAGTTGCGACGTAGTTAAAAGTACGTTAGATCTGTAGTTGAAGCAGAAAGTGCGCTTCGGCGCAGCCACTAAGGAGCGAGATGACTACAGCCTCGACGCCACCCTGCGGCACTAAGACCGCCGCTAATCTTGTGTATTTTTCCTCGGTCAGTGAAAATACCCACCGTTTTGTCCACAAGCTGGGCTTTCCGGCGGCACGCATTCCTTTGCGGCCGAAGCGCGAAGGAATGCTCTATGTCACCGAGCCCTTTGTGCTCATCGTCCCGACCTACGGTGGCGGCAATATCAAGGCGGCGATTCCGGTGCAGGTGCGCCAATTCCTCAACGTTCCGGAAAATCGCGCACTCCTGCGCGGCGTCATCACCTCTGGAAATACCAATTTTGGTGAAGCGTATTGCTGCGCCGGGCCACAGATAGCCCGAAAGTGCGGCGTGCCTGAGCTCTACCGTTTTGAGCTGCTCGGTACCGACCGCGATGTTGCCCGCGTACGGGAGGGGTTGCAGGACTTCTTTGCGCACCACCTCTACCCCACCGCCCACGCGTCCATTGCCTGATGGCTAGGGCCTCGAAGACAAAGAAAAGAGAAAATACCGATGAAATATCAAGAGCTCATTGAGCGATCCCAAACCCCGCCGCATTTTCGCCACGATGCCTCCACCCCGTTGCGCCCAGTGAACTGGAATCGCATCTGGGATGATAAGGATTTAGAGGTGTGGAACCGCCTGACCTCGAATTTCTGGCTGCCGGAGAAGGTCCCGCTTTCCAATGACCGCAATGACTGGTCCCGCATGGACCCAGCCGAACGAGACCTCACCATCCGCGTATTTACCGGGTTGACCCTACTGGATACCGTGCAGGCGACCGTCGGTGAAATCAGCCAGATTCAAGATGCCCGGACTGAGCATGAGGAGGCTGTTTATACCAATATCGCCTTCATGCAGGCGGTGCACGCGCGGAGTTATTCCTCCATCTTTTCCACCCTGGCCAGCACCGAAGAGATCGAAAAATCCTATGCGTGGGCCGTGGATAACCCAGTGCTGCAGCAGCGCGCTACCAGTGTGATGGTGCATTACTACGGCGACGACCCACTAAAACGCAAGGTTGCCTCTACCCTCTTATCCTCGTTGCTGCTGTACGCCGGCTTCTATCTTCCACTGCACTTTAGCGTGCACGGGAAGCTCACCAATACCGCTGACATGATCAGGCTCATCCTGCGGGATAAGGCGGTCCACGGTTACTACTCCGGATACAAGTTTCAGCGGGGACTGGACCATGCTACGGAAGCTCGCCGCGAAGAAATGCACGAATTCACCTTTGACCTGGTGCGCAAGCTCTATGATCTGGAGATGCGCTATTCCGGCGAGCTCTATGAACCGTACGGGCTTATGGATGATGTCGCTACATTCGTGCGCTACAACGCTAATAAAGCCCTGATGAATCTGGGCTATCCCAACCTCTTCCCGTACGAGGAATGCCAGGTCAACCCGAAAATCCTCGCGGCACTCACGCCAGGATCGGATGAAAACCACGACTTCTTTTCGGGGTCGGGGTCCTCTTATATCATCGGCAAAGCCGTAGAGACCTCCGATGCCGACTGGGATTTCTAAAATCAACAAGCCTCCACGCGAAAGGACACACATCATGAAACTTCTTGTACTCGTTGGCAGCCTGCGGCGGGAAAGCATTGCGAAGAAGATCGCCAACCATTGACGCGCGACGCTATTTAGTACCGGTAGGGCGGTATCGAGTACCGACCGGTGCGGATATCGGGTACCGGGGGTAGT
>NZ_JASPGQ010000011.1:0-98002 GCF_030229885.1 Corynebacterium sp. MSK204
TCAAAATGGTAATAAGAAGGCCGCTGCTTAACCCCTAAGCAGCTTAACTACGTGTCCACGATTTGCGGGCAACCCCATCGTAGGCGGTCTGGTTATCACCCCATCGGGAGCACAAACCTATACCGCTTCTGGCAACGGTGCTGCCTACACAGAGATGGTGAACCAATTGGGTAAGTCATTCGAGGCGCAAGGCATGGAGGTTGCTACCGAAGACCTTGCACCGACATCGGAAGAAGACCCGCAAGCTAATGGCATTGGGCTGCTAGGGCTGCCTTTGGCCTTTGGCGGCATCGTTTCCGCAGTCATCGCCACCTTTGTTTTCCGCCGCCGAAAGTGGGTCAAGTTTGTAGTACTCGTTGGCATAGCAGCAGGGGGATCGCTCGTTGCGACGTGGATGCTGCACACCGTGTACGGCACGTTAATTGGCAAATTCGGTATGGAATGGTTGGCCATCGCCCTGGGTATTCTTTCCACCTCATTGCTCACGGCAGGCCTAGCTGCGGTGATCGGTACTGCAGGTGTAGGAATTGGTGCGGTGCTCACCATTTTCCTAGGTAATCCACTTTCGGGCTTGGCCACCGGACCTTGGTTGCTTCCTGATGGCTGGGCTACCTTGGGGCAGTGGATGCCCATTGGTGCAACGGGGTACCTTGTTCGTTCTTTGTCCTATTTTGATGGCCAGGGCGTGGGACACGCGTGGTGGGTATTCGCGCTCTGGATCGCAGTAGGTTTCGCATTACTCATGTGGGACCGGTCTGCCAGCACTACAGAATCGAAAGCAGGTCAGGCGGGCTAGGAAAGTTAGTAGCGCTCGCGGCGGCGCTTTTTCAGCTTGGCATAGTGATCCGGCTTGGAATCGCCGTAGCGGGAGCGGTTGCGCAGCGCGGCGGCGTGAGGTGCAGCATCCGTAGCGGTGTCGGTGCCAGGTTCGTCGTTGACGGAGGAGCTGGACGTGGGGGCATCGGCAAGCGATTCCGCATCCGCGTCGAGGGTCTGCATGGCGGCTTCTTCTTCGCGCAGGCGGCGGCGCTCGCGGATTTCGGACCAGATAAAATAGCCCAACCCCAGCGGGGCCATGATACCAAAGGCGATCCACTGGTAGCCGTAGGAAAGGTGGTTGCCGCGGTCGAGCTGCGGAATGGGCATTGCGTTGAGCACGCCCGGCTGGTCCTCGGAGAGCTGGATGTAGTCTTGGCCTAAGTCGGCACCGATAAGCGAGCCCACTTGCTCGGTGTGGATGGAGTAGACCTGCTGGTAGCCCTCCTGCGTGATGGGGGCGGTCTGGTGCTCGGCCTCATTCGAGCGCACCATGCCGGTAATGGTTATCTCTCCGGAAGGGGCGGGCGGAATATCCGGCACCGCATTGCCCTCCTCGGCGCTGACCCAACCGCGGTTAATCAGCATGGTCAAACCCGCATCGGTGCGGAAAGGCACCAAGGACTGATAGGACGGGCCGGAACCTGCGGGGCGCAGGCGGAGCAGCACCTCATCCTCGGGCAGGTAGTGCCCCTTGAGCGTGGTGCGGGACCATTCATCACCGGAAATGGCGCCGTCAGCGTCCACGACCTGGTCAATCGGCTGCGGATCGGCCTCATAGGCGTGGGTGATGTTTTCATTGCGCTCCACAATGTCATCGTCCTTTCCCAATTGCCATGGGGCAAGGACACTAAAGGCCAAGTAAGAAAATGCCACCACGAAAAGCAGCATGAGCACCCAGCCAGGCTTGAGGAACGTCTTTAGCATGCCCCCAAGTCTAGTCGCGGTTCTCGCGAATCCAATCCAGCAGGCCGGGGACCGCGGCTTCGATATTCTTGCGCGCGGTTTCGAAGTCTTCTTCGGTGCCGTAGTAGGGGTCGGCGACCTCTGCGCCTTCCGGGGAATTGGGATCGAAGCTGCGCATCAGACGGACCTTGGCAGGATCGATACCTAGATCGATGAGCGAATCATAGTGTCCGGAATCCATCGCGATGAATAGGTCAGCGTCCATGTGTTCCTCGCCCAATTTGGATGCGCGGTGGG
This sequence comes from Corynebacterium sp. MSK204, assembly GCF_030229885.1. Lineage (NCBI taxonomy): Bacteria > Bacillati > Actinomycetota > Actinomycetes > Mycobacteriales > Corynebacteriaceae > Corynebacterium > Corynebacterium sp. MSK204. The sequence continues at coordinate 2,020 of NZ_JASPGQ010000011.1, forward strand.
ATGCCCCATCGTGTCCGGCGCGGCGCAGCTCCGCCACGGCCCGCTCATCGGCGCCTTGCCCCACGTGCCAACCACCGAGCCCGCAGGAATCCACCGTGGCTAGGAGATCGAGCATGTCATCTTCCATTTCATCGCGCACGATGATTTCAGCCATGGGCGACCGGCAAATATTGCCGGTGCACACAAAGACGAGGTAGAGACCCGAGTGAGAAGAAGATTCAGTCATGCGAAAACCCTTTGCGCAGATAGTACTGTAGTGCGGGAGACAGGATATAGCACTAGCGTAATTTACAAGAATCGAGCATAAAGGAGTATCGCCATGTCTGCTGTGCGAGTGGGCGATGTGCGCCGCGTTTTGGACAAGGCTTACCCGCCCCATTTGGCCGAAAAGTGGGATGCCGTAGGCCTTATTTGCGGCGACCCCGCAGACGAGGTGCGTACCGTCGCCTTTGCTTTAGATTGCACCCAAGAGGTAGCGGACCGCGCGGTTGAGCTCGGCGCGGATATGTTGGTAGTCCACCACCCGCTGCTACTGCGCGGCGTGGAATCCGTGGCGGCCGATACCCCTAAGGGCAAGGTTGTTCATACCTTGATTAAAAATGGGGTGGCGCTTTTTGCCGCCCACACCAACGCAGATAAGGCTCGCCCCGGGGTTAACGATAAGTTGGCGGAACTCGTTGGCATTACCCCAGGTCGGCCCATCGTGCCGGAGGCTCCAGACGCCATTGATAAGTGGGGGGTGCATATCCCTACCGGCAGCGTGGAGCAGGTAAAGCAGGCGCTTTTCGATGCCGGCGCGGGCCACATCGGCGCCTACTCCCACTGCTCATTCGATATCGCGGGCGCAGGCCAATTCCAGCCGGAGGAGGGCGCGGATCCGGTTGAAGGGAGCATCGGCAAGCTGCACCGCGGCGACGAGGTACGGGTGGAATTCGTGGCTCCCGCCTCGTTGCGGTCCACGTTGATTGCGGCGCTGCACGCGGCGCACCCGTATGAGGTGCCCGCCTATGACATCGTGGAAACGGCCGGAAGCGGCGATCTTGATACCGCACTGGGGCTCGGGCGCGTGGGCGAGCTGCCCCGCGAGATGACCCTGCGGGAGTTTACGCAACAGGTGGCCAACGCCCTGCCCGAAACCGCGTGGGGCATCCGAGCCGCGGGTGACCCAGAGCAAAAGGTGCGCACAGTGGCGGTATCGTCCGGCGCTGGGGATTCCTTCCTGGGGGCTGCGGCGAAGCTGGGCGTCGATGTGTACGTCACCTCCGATTTGCGCCACCACCCGGTGGACGAGCATCTGCGCGCCGGGGGACCAGCCGTCATCGATACGGCCCACTGGGCCAGCGAGTTTCCTTGGACGGCGCAAGCAAGCGATATCGTAGAAGCAGCATTAGAACTAGATACGGAAATTATTAGCCTGCGAACTGATCCGTGGACTATCTCCGCGCACCCAAAGGAGTCATAAGTGAAACTATCGCAAGAACTACAACCGGTACTGCTGGAATTGGCCAACCTGGAACGCTCGCAAGGCATTGGCGGGGATAAAGAGCTGCCAGAAAAGGTCGAGTATGACAAGGCACAGCAGGAACACAAGCGCTTGCTCGATGCCTCCGGTTCCGCACAAATGGCAGTCGATGACATGGAAAATGAAATCCTGCGCATCCAGGCCGATGAGCGTAAGCTGCGCAGGCGCGAACGCGATGACAAGGGCCAGCTTGGCGCCGAGTTGGATACCGAAAAGCGCAAGGACATCGAGCACGATCTCTACGCCACGAAGTCCCGCATCGCCGATCTGATGAGTGAGCTGCAAGAAGCTCACAACGAAATTCACGCGCTGCGCTCCAACCTGGACGTGCACGGTGCGCGCGTCTCAGATTCTGAACGCAAGCTAGAAATGCTGCGCCGCGCCGCAGACGCCGCGCAAGAGGCTGCGGATAACCAGCCCGATCCCGCCGTGCGCATCGCGGATTTGCGCGAACAGCTGCCTTCCGATGTTTTGGAGGAATACGACGCGCAGCGGCAAGAAAACGGTGTTGGCGCCGCGCAGTTTAAGGCCAACCGGGCCTGCGGCGGCTGTTTCATCGTCTTGCCGCCCGCCGATAAGAACGCCGTGCGCAATGCGCCTGCCGATGAGCTTCCGCAATGCACCGACTGCGGTTCCTACCTGGTGCGCCTGGCATCATGAAGGTCATTATCTACGCCGATGGTGGCTCGCGCGGCAATCCCGGAGTAGCCGGTTCAGGCACTGTGGTTTATGCCGCGGATGGCACGACCACCCTGCGCGAAATCGTCTATGTGGTTGGCACCGAGGCCACCAATAATGTGGCCGAATACCACGGCTTATTGCGCGGGCTCGAGGCCGCCTCCGAGCTAGGTGCCAGCGAGGTGGAGTTCTATATGGACTCCAAGCTCGTCGTGGAACAGATCAATGGACGCTGGAAAATCAAGCACCCGGATATGCAAAAGCTGGCCCTTGAGGCCCGCACGCATATCGACGGGTTTTCTTCCTTCAGCCTGGAGTGGGTTCCGCGCGCAAAAAATAAGGTGGCGGATGCGCTATCCAATGACGCGATGGACGCGGCTGCGGCGGGGCATAAGGTGGGCATCGTCAAGAGCGAAACCGATGCGCCTGCCGCCGAGCCTTCGTCCGATGCCGCGCCGGGTGAGCCTACGCCTGCCGAGGACAACCAGGAGTGGGATACCTCCGCGCCGCACCCTTCTGACTGGCTGGGCGAGCGCGGCGATAAGACCCGCTTTATCCTGCTGCGTCATGGCCAAACCGAAATGTCTGCCAACAAGCAATACTCAGGGCGCGCCAATCCGGAGCTTACTGAACTGGGCAAAAAGCAGGCGCTCGCCGCCGCGCAAGCCCTTGCCGGTACCACCATCGACGCCATCGTGTCCTCGCCGCTGAAGCGCTGTCAGGAAACAGCGGCCGCCGTCGCGCATGGCCGCGATATCGACGTGGTGACCGAAGACGGCCTGATCGAGGTGGACTTTGGCGAGTGGGAAGGAAAGACCGCGGCCGAAGCGCACCAGCGCGACCCAGAGATACACGAGCAATGGCTGCACGATGCCGCTACACCGTGCCCCGGCGGGGAATCGCTGCAGGCCGTCAACCGTCGCGTGCGTGCTGCCCGCAAGGAATTGCAGCGGCGCTATAGCGGCAAGACGGTGCTGATTGTCAGCCACGTCAACCCCATCAAATCCTTCCTCTGCCAGGCCCTGAACGCGGGCCCGGCCACCTTCCAACACCTGTTTTTGGATCTGGCGGCGCTATCAGATGTCGAGTTCTGGGACGGCGGCTCTATGGTGCATGGATTCAACGATGTGGGACACCTAGAGGGGCTGCGCTAGACTAAGTAGCGCGAATGAGCCGGCCGGGCGATCGCGTCGCCGCAAACGGGCAGCGTTGGTGCTGCAACGTGGGCGCCGAGGAAAGTCCGGACTCCACAGAGCACGGTGGTTGCTAACGGCAACCCGGGGTGACCCGCGGGCAAGTGCAACAGAAAGTAGACCGCCTTGTGCCTCCACTTGTGCTTCGGCCCAAGTTGGGGACACAAGGTAAGGGTGAAACGGTGCGTTAAGAGCGCACCAGCATCGTCAGCGATGGCGGTGGCTGGGTAAACCCCACCGGGAGCAAGGCATCACGGCCCTGCCACGTTGCAGGGCCCGATCAGGCGTTTTAAGGCTGCTCGCTCGAGCCTGAAGGTAGCTGCTGGAACCAACTGGCAACGGTTGGTCTAGATGGATGTTCGCCGCGCGGCGTTCCGTTTAATGGGGCGCCGTGGTTAGACAGAATCCGGCTTATAGGCCGGCTCATTCGCCCTTAATCTTCTACTTTGGCTGGCTCGCCTGCGGCCAGCTTCACCAGCAGGAAGCCATCGTCTGCTAGATCCGCCGCGAAGTTTTCCGCGCGGTTGCTGGGGACATAAGCAATAACGGCTCCAGATAGCCCCGCGTGCGCCGAGCGCGCGGCCACCGCGCCGCGGACCGTGACTAGCTCCGCGAGTTTTTCTGCGGAATCGAAGCCATAAATATTGGTCAGCGAGGCCTGCGATTGCAAGACAATGGGGAAAAGCTCGTTGCGGCGGTGCGAGCGCAGGTAGCGCACAAAGTTCTCCACGCGGGAGGTCTCTTCCTCATAAAATGCCATCCACTCGGTAGCCGCATTGATGCTGGGGCGGCCCTCCTCGCCGTAGACCTTGTGCACTGCTTTGAGCCACTCCACCACGCGCTGTTGTGCATCGGGCAAAAAGCGCAGCGACTCTGTGCCGAAGGAATGGCAGGCATCATCGATAAATTGCTGGCGTTGGCGGATGGCGTCAATTGCCTGTGACAGTTCTTCCGCAGTGTTCCCGGGCACCGCCACCGCGAAGGCCACCACGTCTTGGTCCACGACGTGGGGTGCGTGTGTGACCGAGCCATCGGCATAGTCGATGATGCACACACCGTCGCCACTGCTGCGCAGCGCGGCGGTGTGGCGCGCGCGTAGGGCGGGCTTATGGGCAAAGGTAGTTACCGCCTGGGTGCAGACATCCGCAACGCGCACGCGCAAGGGAGCGTCGAGGTTGTCTGTTGGGCCCATTAAGGCAAGCGCTACGGCAACATCCGCCGCCGATGCGGCGCCTAAGCCGATATCGTTGGGGATATCGCTCACGATGGTGATATCCGCCCCAGCCGTCTCCCTGGACAGTAACTGGCGGTTGACCATGGTGTGTACGATGCCGCCGATGCGCGCGGCCAGCCCACCTTCTGGTGCGGGCGGAATGACCGGTTGCCCCTCCGAATCCGTCGTGGGCTGTTGCGCCGCAGCGAGCGCAGCCACCTCCTGGAGGCCAATGGAATCGTGCGCAGGCTCCCCAATTGCCGGCACGTAGTGGACGGAAACGATACCATCCGTGCGCGAACTGACGGCCGCCGCCGCGCGGAGATCCGACAAGCTTGCGGCGACGATGCCCCCATAATGATCGATATGCTCACCAATGAGCGGCCAGGTCGCGGGCGCGCTGGCGACATGGGTGGGCTCCGTTCCCACGATAGAGGCGTGTTGTTGTGCAACGCGCTCAGCGATAGGGGACTTAGGCGTCGACCACAGTGGCATGAAGGCAAAAGCTCCTTTTCCAATTCGGCGGATAAAAATCACGCGGCTACGTGGCGCGGGCTAGCGCCATGGACAAAGTAGCCGATAAAGCGGCTCCCTTGCTCTGCTTGACGGTGCAAGGGAGGCATGAAAAGAAATACTGCCCTCATATTCTAGCGGGCGCGTGTTTTCATGCATGGGTAGTGTGGGCACCAACCACAGGCGGGCGGCGCACACGTGCTGTCCAAAGTATATAGACGAAAGGGACTACCGTGGCGACTACAGCAGATGAGAAGTGGTATTACGACCCTTCCACCAAGGAAGTCAGCAAAGGCAAAGTATCCGGCTGGGAAAACCGCATGGGGCCTTATGACACCCGCGAGGAGGCCGAGCACGCCATAGAAATCGCGCGCGCCCGCACCAAGGCAGCCGATGCCGCAGATAAAGAAGATGATGGCTGGGACTAGTTTAATTCCCAACCATCACCTGACAGCGATTAATGCAGCCTAACGCGCCACAACTGGTGCCACGGCCCGCTACTTCTTCAGCTTTTTGCGCAGCGGCTTAAATGCGGCCTTGATGTCCTTGAAAGACTCGTTGTAATCATCCAAGGCGGCCAGGCCGATGGCGCGTTCGCGCTGGTACAACAGGCCGTAACCGAAGGTATCTTCCCCGCGGCGGTGCGCGTTCTGGGATAGCTCGAGCAATTTATCCCGCGAGGTAACCGAGTCTTGGAAATCCCCCAAGACCGATTGCATCTTTTTGCAGGCCTTGTACAGACGCTTGGTCTTTAGCTTCGTTGCGGAACCGGCTGCCTCTGCTGCGTAACGCAGTTTCTTGGCCGCCTTGCGCATATCGTGGAAATAATCCTCGCGCTCGTGCAGCGAAAGCTCCGCGTTATCCCAGTTGTCTACTGCCTTCTTATGGCGCTTGACCAACTTTTTGTAGGCCTTTTCCAAGTGGCGTGCCATCACGGCATCGACGTCCTCGGCCTCCGCATCGCCGGTGTTGGACGACTTTCCCGTCTTCTTTTCAGCGGCCGATTCTTCCTCTGCGGGGTGCGTTTCCGCAGATTCTTCGACAGAATCTTCGGCTGCATCCTCAAATGCATCCCCGTCAGCGTCCACGGTAGCGGAATCGTCCTCGCTGTCGGCATCTTCTGCAGATTGGGCACCGGCCGTTGGGGGATCCGCCAATAGGCGGTCGAGGGACTCGAGCAATTCGAGGTATTCCTCAGAATTTAGCGCGGCGATGACCCTGCGGTGCGCCCGCCGGTAGGCGGTACCCATGTCGCGGGAGATGTGTTCGCGGGTGGCGGCATCCAAGGTATCGGAGTCCTCGGACTCCAAGAGCTCTTGCCAGCGCTCTTCCACGACCTCTGCATCGCGGGCTACGCCCAAAATGCCGGCGAGCTCTTTGAGATCAGCTTCGATCTTCTCAATCTGCGGGCCGACAACAATGCCGTGAAAAGTCTGCAGGTGGCTGCGCAGTTCGCGAGTGGCCACGCGCATTTGGTGCACCGAGTCCCACTCATCGCGGCGAACGCGCGGATCATAATCAATGAGCTTGTCGCGGTTGGCCTGCAGCGCTGCAATCACTGCGGCTGCCGGGGAATCCTCGTCAACGTCTGGGGTAACGAGAGCGGGAGGGAGGGGAGCGTTGTTGTAGGAATCACCCAAGGCCGACTTCAACTTAGACGGGGACGAAGAAACGCGAGCCCCAGCGCCGATGAGAAGAGAGGTGGCGCGGCGAATGAAGTGGCTTCCTTCTTCAGTGCCTGGAAGCTCACCGGCCAGCTCCACTTCCCATTCGCGCCAGGATTGCTGCTGCCCGCCGGGCAAGAAAGAAAAGGCGGTGACGTGGTCATCGCAAAATTCCGCGACCGGATTATTGTGCTCATCCGCAAGCAGCATCTCGGTGCGGTTATTATCCACCTGCGCAATGGGGCTTAACTCGTTGTGGCGAACGATAGAGCGCACTTGCTTTACAAGCTCTTGGGGCACCTCGTATTTGCCGTCTACCGGTTCTCCCAGTTCGGCATGGATCTCGGCCCGGCCACCCTCGCTTGGGATCTTGATGTGCCAGCCATCGTCATTGCCGCCGGTGCGGCGGCGCAAGGTGATTTTGGCGTGCGTTAGGCGCAAATCTTCCGTGTCGTAATAAATGGCGGATAGAGCGTGGTGGCGCGTTTCTGCTATATGGTCAACGGATTCGAGTCGAGTGAGTTCAGGCAGTTGAGTCGATTCTGCTACGGCGAATTTCGCTTCTACTTCCAGGAAAGTCTGTGTTGACATTCACATACCCTTAAGCTTTTACAACAATTAATTTCACCTGTGATCCTACCCGTGACGCGCAGCACGCGCCTGAAAAATTTCGCAGCGTTTGCTGTGCGCACGGGTAGAAATGTGCCGCCGACACCATGAGGCTGAAAGCAGACAGGGGAGGCCACGGAGCAAGGGCTGCCGGTATTAAGAATCGATGCCAGTGGCAGGCCCACCCAAGTGAGACTTATCCGCAGCCGTGATGCCATCAGTGATGCCATGCAGACTATTCATGGATAGCGAGGATGTGGTCAGGTTGGGAAATAGGCGGTCTCGGGTTTCCCCGGCATGATCGGTGCGGGCCTGGAGTGCAGGTAGCGTCTGGGTGGCGATGAGCTCAGCGTGATGGCTGCAATAGGGAGACTCATCGAGTTTTTCTTCGATGCCGTCTTCATTGGCCAGCTCCAGCAGTTCCCCGATCCGAGCGGCATAGGAAAGCCGGAAGCTACGGCGATAGGACGCGGTGGTCTGTGTCGCGCGTGCAAACTCGGCACCCTCGCTATTGCGCATGTACCAATCGCATTGGCGGTTCAGCGAGGAAAACAGAGCGGCGCAGTGGGCGGCGTCTTCGGGCGCGCCGATGATGCAGGCAAGGCCCTTTTCGTGGATGAGGAGGGTGGTGCATCCATTGGCATTGGCGATGGTGCCTAACAAGGTGACCTGATGCTTGATATATGGCGGGTGAACGTGCACGCGGTGGGAAATGAGGCGGGGCTGGTCCACGGTTAAGAGATCCTCGATGCGGTATTTCTGCTGCAGCGACTGGGCCTTAGAAATAAGCACCTCTGCCTCTTCTGCAAAGGTCGTGGATTCGGCCTTGCGCAATAGCCCCAAGACCTTGTGGCGGATTTTATTCTGCTTGTCGCTAGAGCCATCGGCTTGACTGAGCTCGCCGCCGGCCAAAAGCTCGGTATCGCGCAAACGCGGCAGGTGCACCAGCTCTTTCATGATGGCGCACAGCTTATCGCGGGGAATGAAATTTTCTTGCGGTGCTTCTAATTGCAGCCACGCTTTGCGCAGCGCGGGTGAGGTGATGCGGGCAGGTACGTGCGGGCTAGCGCGGTAGATGAAGGGATAGGAATAAGCGCCCAGGACGTGGCGTAAATCGTCCGGGGACCACCCGTATTGGGCGGCAGTAACTACGGCATCGATAACGCTGGCAGAAAGTTCATCAACGTGGGAGGTCATACTAGTTTCTTCCTTCAGAAAGCTTGTACAGGTGTTCGCTTGCCCCACTAGCAAAGCACGTGCACGAAGCCGTACCTGCTGCATTAACCCCCGCTTGCTACCCCCTGAATACTCTGCCGACCTGCGAATCTGACCATGTGGAAATTGACTAATGAACTGCACACTGGCTAGCGGTGAGCCGGTAAGGTTTAGGGCATGAATAGCCAACACGAATTCGTCTTACGCACCGTTGAGGAACGCGATATCCGCTTTATCCGCTTGTGGTTTACGGATATCATGGGCGCCCTCAAATCCGTAGTGATGAGCCCCTCCGAACTCGAATCCGCCTTTGAGGAGGGGATTGGCTTTGATGGCTCGTCGGTAGAGGGGTTTTCCCGCATCTCGGAATCAGACACCATTGCGCTGCCGGATCCCTCCACCTTCCAAATCCTGCCCTTTGATGACAACGAACCGGACCTGCAAACGGCGCGCATGTTCTGCGATATTGCGCAGCCAGACGGCCAGCCCTCTGTGGTAGATCCGCGCCATATCCTGCGCCGCCAGGTCACCGAGGCCGCCAATGATGGATTTACCTGCATGGCCTCGCCAGAAATTGAGTTCTACCTGCTGGAACACAGCAAGGAACTGACAGACTTGGTCCCCACCGATAATGGCGGGTATTTCGACCAAGCGACGCACGATACCGCGCCGCTATTTCGCCGCCGCGCCATGCTTGCGCTGGAATCACTCGGCATCGCCACCGAATTTAGCCACCACGAAACCGCGCCGGGCCAGCAGGAAATCGATCTCCGCCACGCCGATGTGCTGACCATGGCGGATAATATTATGACCTTCCGGCGGGTTATTAAGCAGGTGGCCACGGATTCCGATGTGCGGGCAACGTTTATGCCCAAACCCTTTGAGGACCTTCCGGGCTCAGGAATGCACACGCACTTTAGCCTGTTTGAAGGCCAGTCCAATGCCTTCCACGATCCGGACGATGAATTTTCGCTCTCACACACCGCTAAGCAATTCATCGCCGGGATTTTGGAGCACTCTACGGAGATGAGCCCCATTATCAACCAGTGGCCCAACTCCTATAAGCGGCTGATGTTTGGCAATGAGGCGCCGGGCTCGGCCACGTGGGGTGTGCAGAACCGTTCCGCCCTAGTGCGCGTGCCTACGTACCGCCTGACCAAGGAAGAATCGCGCCGGGTGGAAATCCGCTCCATCGATGCCTCCATGAACCCATACCTGGGCTATGCCGTCATCCTCGCCGCAGGGCTGCGGGGCATCCGGGAGGGCTACGAATTAGACGATCCCGCAGAAGACGATGTCCACCAGCTCACCCACCGGGAACGCCGGGCCATGGGGTATAAGGATCTTCCCTCCAGCATGGATCAGGCCCTGCGCGAGTTCGAAAAGTCCGAATTTATGGCAGAGGTCTTGGGCGAGCACGTCTTCGAGTTCTTCTTGCGCGCCAAATGGGAAGAATGGCGCGATTACCAGCGCCAAATTACGACAGTCGAGCTGCGCAACAACCTGAACTTCTAGGAGAATAATGCGTCCTGCCACGGTGCCGTCGCCGGCGTCGCTGGGCCTTAGCCGGTCCCATGCCGCACAAGACTTAGAACAACTGGGATGGAATAACCCGGAGTCCGTTGACCTCTTATGGACGCTGGCTGCGGTCGGTGATCCAGATTTAGCGCTTAATAACCTCGTGCGCATTTACGAGCAGGCCCCGGAGCTCGATGCGGAAATCCGCAGCAATGAGCAAGTGCGGGTGCGCCTTCTTTCGCTCTTGGGTGCGTCGACGGCGTTCGGGGATCACCTCGCCGCCCACCCGGAGCTGTGGGAGGAGCTGAAAAAGCCCCTTCCGGAGCCAGAAGAGATGCTTACTAGCCTGCTTGAAGTGGTCGGCGCGCAGCCGGCAACGTTCGCTGCGGAGCTCGATGCTCCCGATCCGGCGAGGGAGGATCTCAGCGCGCCGGGTACGTACCGCGCGAGCGAGGGCGAGCATAAAAAAGAGATGCGGACCCAGTACCGCACGCTGATGATGCGGCTTGCCGCGCACGATGTGGCGGGTACCTTCCACTCCCGCAAGGGGCAATCCCGACCGCAGCCGGAGGTAAGCTTCCGGCAAGTCACCACGCTGACTACGGCGCTTGCCGATGCCGCCCTCACGGCCTCCCTTGCCGTTGCGGTGCGCAAGATCTACGGCGACGATCCGCTCGATGCACAGCTTGCGGTCATGGCGATGGGCAAGTGCGGTGCCGGGGAGCTGAACTATATCTCCGACGTGGACGTCATCTTCGTCGGCAGCGAGGCAACTCCCAAGGCCACCCGGCTCGCCGCGGAGTTTAACCGGATCGGGTCGACGACATTTTTTGATGTCGATGCGAACCTGCGGCCAGAGGGTAAGTCTGGGGCGCTGGTGCGCACGTTGGATTCACACGTGACCTACTACCGCCGGTGGGCAGAAACCTGGGAATTCCAGGCGCTGCTCAAGGCGCGGGCGATGACCGGTTACCTGCCGCTGGGAGAGGATTACTTGGAGCAAATCCGGCCGATGGTCTGGACGGCCTCGCAGCGCGATTCCTTCGTGGAAGACGTCCAAGCCATGCGCCGACGCGTATTGGATAATGTGCCAGATGAGCTCAAACACCGCGAGCTCAAGTTGGGCGTCGGCGGGCTGCGCGATATCGAATTCGCGGTGCAATTGCTGCAATTGGTGCACGGGCGTTCTGATGAATCCCTGCGCGCGCTGTCGACGGTACATGCCCTCGACGCGCTTATCTCTGCAGGCTACGTGGGTCGCGAAGACGGCACGCAGCTCATTGAGGCTTATGAATTCTTGCGCCTTTTAGAACACCGCCTGCAATTGGAGCGCTTCCGCCGTACGCACACCCTGCCAGCAGACGATGATGAAGCGGGCTTGAACTGGCTCGCGGTGATTTCTGGATTCTCCCCGCAGGGCACTAAGTCTGCGGTGCAGGGCATGCTCGCGCATTTGCGGCGCATCAGGATGCGCATTTCTGAGTTGCACTCGCGCCTGTTTTATCGCCCGCTGCTCAATTCCGTGGTGACCATGTCCGCCGATGAGCTCAAACTTTCGCCGGAGGCGGCAAAGCTGCAGCTTGCGGCATTGGGCTATAGCTCGCCGGATCGCGCATTCGAGCACCTGACCTCTTTGGCATCCGGTACGTCCCGCAAGGCACGCATTCAAGCCATCTTGCTGCCGACCTTGATGGAATGGCTGGCAGACACCGCCGATCCAGATATGGGGTTGCTCAATTACCGCAAGTTATCTGAGGCCGCCCGGGATAGGTCGTGGTTCCTGCGCATCCTGCGGGATGAGGGGATCGTCGGCCAGCGCTTGATGCATATTCTGGGAACCTCGCCATTTACCGCGGACCTTATCATCAGCGCCCCGGATTCGGTGAAGCAGCTTTCCGATGGCGCGACCGGCCCCAAGCTGCTCGAAACCAAGCCGGAGCAGGTGTCTAAGGCGCTGGTCAATTCCAGCAAGCGCCATGCGCACCCGGATAAGGCGGTGGCGGTCGCGCGTTCGCTGCGCAGGGTGGAGTTGGCGCGCATCGCCAGTGGCGATCTCTTAGGGATTATCCCCGTTGAGCAGGTGTGCCAAGAACTGTCGACCATCTGGAACGCAGTCTTGGAAGCCGCCCTGCGCGCTGAGGTGCGGGCCTGGCGGATGGACCACGAGGATGCGGAACCGCCGGCGCGCATTGCAGTTATTGGCATGGGCCGGCTCGGTGGCCGTGAGCTTGGGTTCGGCTCCGATGCAGATGTCCTTTTCGTGGCAGAGCCTGAAGCTGCAGACGATGAAGGCGAGGCTATGCGGTGGGCTATCGGGATCGTCGATAAGCTGCGCCGTCGCCTTGCCAAGCCCTCTGGGGATCCTCCCTTGGACGTTGACTTGGGCTTGCGCCCAGAGGGACGATCTGGCGCGGTGGTGCGCAGCATTGCCTCCTACAAGCGCTATTACCGCGAGTGGGGCGAGGCTTGGGAAATGCAGGCGCTGCTGCGTGCGGCCTTCATCGCCGGGGACGAGGAAGTGGGCCAGCGCTTTATGGAGATGATCGATGAATACCGCTACCCGGATAGCGGCGCGAGCCAGTCCACCATTCGCGCCATCCGGCGCATGAAGGCTCGGGTGGATAATGAGCGCCTGCCGCGTGGGGCCGACCGCACCACCCACACGAAGCTGGGGCGCGGGGCGCTGACCGATATTGAATGGACGGTGCAGCTGCTTATTATGATGCACGGGCATGAGCATCCCGAGCTGCGGCAACCAGGGACCTTGCCGGTGCTGGAGGCGCTGGAACAAAGCGGCATCTTAAGCGCCGATCAAACCAGTGACCTGCGAGATGCGTGGTTGATGGCAACGGACGCCCGCAACGCGTTGGTGCTGGTGCGCGGCAAGCGCGTGGACCAATTGCCTGGGCCTGGCCCACAATTGGCCCAGGTAGCCGGCGCGGCCGGCTGGACGCCGGAGAATAACCAGGATTTCCTGGATACGTACCTGAAATTGACCCGGCACGCGCGCAAGGTGGTCGATGAAGTCTTTTGGGGAGAGGAGGAATCCTTCGAGCATTCTTAAAGTTGCCGCATAACTTGGTCTATACAGCACTAATTCCCTTAACTTTTGAAGTATCGGACCCTAGAGTAGGAATAAGTTAGAGAAAGGATCTTTGGTTATGTCATTTCAGCTGCAGCTCGATGTGGACTCCGCCACCGTTGGAGAATTGGCCGCATTGCTTTCTGCCGCTCGCGCGGCAGGGGTCCGTGATGATGACGTCCTAGAATTAGATGGCACCACCTTGACCATTGAGGTCTCGGCCCCACACACGGGCGCGTCCCGCGGCGGGCAGAACCTCGACGCTTCGCATCACCAAGAAGATTTTGGCCGCGAGGGCGCTACAGACTCCCGCTCGCGCGGGCGCGGCGACCGCATTGGGGAGGCCACAATCCGCTCACTCATCGATATTTTGAATGAACGCGGCAACGGTAGTTCCTCGCGCGGCAATGGTTATGGCTTCTTCGGAGGAAATTCGGATTACCATGACTAAATCTTCGGGAGCCCACCGCAGGAAGCTAATCTACCTCTGGGGCTGTATCGCCGTGGCGACCATTATCGCCGTCGTCGTTGGCACGTGGGCAACCAGCCGCCATCATCCTCCGAAAGGGACGATGACCGTGGGCGATGCCGTAGCCGGGGGAGTCGTGCAAGAAGAAGCGCCCGCCCAAGTTAATGGTTCGGTAGAAAACGATTCCTCTTCAGAAGCTAATCGCGTGATGTCGCTGGCAAAGGCGTTGGGGATTCCCTTGGAATCGGTGCCGCGCGATATAACCCAGAATAAATCCGGAAAGTCAGATGTCCGTCAGTATCTAGAGCGCGAGTTAAAGAGCGCCGTGGCTTCTGGTGAGCTGGATGAAGACGACGAAAAGGCCATCATCGGCGCCTTTGAAAAAGGCATTGTCATCCCAGCCAGCGATGGCATCGTGGCCGAAAGCGCCCCGGCTAATTAGGTCAGTACCAGTCTCTGCTTAGCCCCAACTCGTGCTTCGGCTGGGGCGGCAGCCGCTTGAGCGTCTTCCAGTCGAGGAATGCCCAAGAAGTTTCAGGAAACCGGCAGACTGAGGGCATGGCCTTAACAGCTCGTCTCCCTAGAGTTATCCCATAACGAAACGGTAACGAAGCAAGCTGAGCGTTACCGAGCGACTGGAGGAGACGATGACAATCAAGAATAAGTTATCCACAACCGCGGCGGTGGCCGCAGCCATAGTCTTTCCTATTAGCGGGGGATTAGGTATTGCCTTTGCGGTAAACGCGGTTCCAGCAGAGACCATAGCCCAAGCAGCAACCGGGGACCCATTACTCCTGCACCTCAAGTCCGCATTCGATCTAGCAACTGCAATAGCGCGGCGATGACGTGAGTACCCCATCCGCGCACCGCCGCAGCTGCTAAAGTGCCAGGCATGTTGGTTGATGCCGTTCGCCTGAAATCCATGCCGCGGGATTATCGCCGTAGCCTGCCTGTCTTTGATTACCTGGCAGATTTAAAGCGCTTTTCCTTTACCCGCCCGGTGACGATTTTCGTCGGTGATAACGGCATAGGAAAATCCAGCCTGCTGGCCGCCATGGCAACGGATCTTGGGTGTTCTCCCAAGGGCGGCCGGATGGGGGATCCGGAAGCAATCTTGCCGTTAAGCCCGGTGGTCTGCGAGGGCACGGGACTCATTCAGCGGGCCTATTTTTTGCGCGCGGAAACCCATGAATACCTCCTTTCGCGCGAGCAATCCCCCGAGGAATCCGGCGGGCGTTCCATCCTGCCCTCCCAGGTGGACGTGCAGGCCCGCTCGCACGGCGAGTCCGTTTTCGATGTGCTCTATGAGCGCGTCGATGGCGCGGGGGTATATATCTTTGACGAACCAGAATCGGGCTTATCCGTTGTCCGGCAACTGGCGCTGATCGCTGAAATCGCCCAAGCCGTTGACCGCGGTGCACAGGTATTTATCGCCACGCATTCACCGATCTTGCTGGGCTGCCCCAATGCCGATATCGTGGAATTAAATGACACCGGCTTCCAGCGCATTTCCTTTGATGAGGCCGAAGCCGTGGCAGCGACCAAGGAGTTCCTCGCGGATCCAGAGGGAACCATCAACTTTATCTTGGATCCAAAGGCAGAAGAAGCGGAAGAAGAGACGGAAGCCACGGAGATAGCGGCTGTCGATGAGGCCGAAAGGACCGAATAAGCAGCGTTAGGTTACCTCCACGATCCTCACGGAGGGCCCCGCGTAGCCACCGCGTCGGCGCAGGATGTGGGTGATGACGACTCCGACCATGCCGCACAACCATACGGCCAAGACAGCGAGGGAGGCGGAGGTGAAATCGGGCATGGAGTAATTGGGGGCATCGGCAGAGTGGTCCAATACCATGCCGAATAATTGCGCGCCCAACATGCCGGAGGTAAACCCGCCCATATTGCCCAAGCCGGTTGCGGTAGCGACGACAGAGCGGTCCATGTTCTCGCGGACGATGTCGAAGCCATAATTCGACGTCGGCGTGCACAGCGCCAGGATGAAGGAGACCGCGGTGATGGCAGCGAGGCCCCCGCCGGTGCCGAAGGCGAAGAATAGCACCCAAGTCAGCACGTGCAGGCTGACGAACCCGAGCGCGACCCAGGGGCGGATATTCTGCGCGCGGGAAGAAATCCGGCCGTGCAGGGGCCCGACCAGAACCAAAAACACGGCCAAGAGGGTCAGTACGAGGCTGGCCTTGCCCTTGGACAACTCCATGCCTTGGGTCATCATGGGCATGCCCCACAGCATGACAAAGACAATCAGCGGCAACATGCCGCTGTAGTGGATAAAGTATGCCTGCCAGGCAATAGGCGAGGTAAAGACCGCCTTCAAGCGCGCACCGATGCTGCTGCCCTGGGAGTTTGGTGGTTCCTTCTCCAGCGGAATAACCCCGAGCTTTTCTGGGGAGTCAGCGACCGCGACTGCGGCGGCAATGGCGACGAGGATGCCCACTGCACCCAAGGTCACGAATGCCGCGGTCCATCCGGCTGTTCCTAGTAACCAGAGGAACGGGACGGCGGAAATGAATTGACCCATCTGGCCAATGGAGGAGGTCACCTGGGTAAACATCGGTGTGCGGTGCAGCGGGAACCAGTAGGGCAGGATGCGCATTACCGATAAGAATCCCGTGGCATCGCCGGCGCCGATGAGCACGCGCGCGAAGATGGCTACCCCGTAATTGCTGGTAAAGCCGAGTATGACCTGGCCGACGCCCATAATGACCGCGCCCACGACGAGCAGGATGCGGGGGCCAAATTTATCGATCAGCATGCCGGTGGGGATTTGTGCGATGGCATAGACGCCCAATTGCACGGAGGTAAATACCGCGATGCGCCCGGCATCGACGCCGAAGCGCTCGATGGCATCGAGGCCGGCTACGCCGAAGGAAGACCGCCCGGTAATGGCTACGAGATAGACCGCCATGGCCGCGACCCAAATCATTAACGCCTGGGTTGTGATAACTTCTCTTGGATTTGGCTGCGACATGGCTGATACCTTACGCGTTAACTACTAGGATTCATCTTGTGAAGTATATTTCGACCCGTGATACCACCGGCCAGCCCGCATCCTTTACGGATATCCTCTTAGGAGGGCTAGCGCCCGATGGTGGCCTATACCTGCCTGAAACCTACCCGCAACTGGACTCCGCCACGCTGGATACGTGGCGCACAGTGGTCAAAACTGACGGCTATGCCGCCCTTGCGGCTGAGGTAATCAAGCTGTTTATCGATGATATTCCAGAGGAAGATCTGGATAAAATCGCCGCCCGAGCATATACCAGCCCGAAGTTTGCCTCCCCTGAGATCGTCCCGGTCACTGAGCTTGGCGATGACCTCTTTATAGGCCACCTTTCCGAGGGCCCCACCGCTGCATTTAAAGACATGGCCATGCAGCTTTTGGGCGAGCTTTTTGAATACGAGCTCGCCCGCCGCGGGGAGACGCTGAATATTTTGGGCGCTACCTCTGGCGATACCGGCTCTTCTGCTGAGTACGCCATGCGCGGGCGCGATGGCATCCGCGTTTTCATGTTGACTCCGGCTGGGCGCATGACCGCCTTCCAACAGGCGCAAATGTTCGGCTTGGATGATCCGAATATTTTCAATATCGCCCTCGATGGTGTCTTTGATGATTGCCAGGACGTGGTAAAGGCCGTCTCCAGCGATGCGGAATTTAAGGCCAACTACCGCATCGGTGCGGTCAACTCCATTAACTGGGCCCGCCTGTTGGCCCAAGTGGTTTACTATATTTCCTGCTGGATCAAGGTCACCGATAATAACGAACAAAAGGTATCCTTTAGCGTTCCCACCGGTAACTTTGGCGATATCTGCGCCGGGCATATCGCCCGCAGCATGGGCCTTCCCATCGATCGCCTCATCGTGGCGACGAACGAGAATAACGTATTGGATGAGTTCTTCCGCACCGGCAACTACCGCCCGCGTCCGGCCGCGGAAACCATGGCCACCTCGTCGCCGTCTATGGATATTTCCCGCGCCTCCAACTTCGAGCGCTTCGCCTTTGATCTTTTAGGCCGCGATGTCACCCGCGTTGCGGATCTCTTTGGCACCAAGGTCAAAGAAGGCGGGTTTAACCTTGAAGAAGATCTCATTACGGCCGCGCGTGAAGACTACGGTTTCTTGTCCGGTTCCTCCACCCATGAAGACCGCCTCGCCACCATCAAGGACGTGAACGAGCGTTATGGTTACCTGGCGGATCCGCACACGGCCGATGGCATCAAGGTGGCGCGTGCGGCCCAAAAAGAGGGCGTGACGACGCCTATCGTCTGCTTGGAGACGGCACTGCCGGTAAAGTTCAGCGAAACCATCACCGAGGCCATCGGGAGCGCGCCGCAGCCACCGGAGCGGTTTGCTGACATCTTGAACGCGGAGCGCCACGTGGCGGATCTGCCCAACGATGCCGCAGCGGTCAAGGACTTTATTACCTCGAGCATCAAGAACACGGAGGTGTAGCAAACACATGGCATTAGAAAACTTCGCAGGGCCGGAGCACTATACCGAATTCGATCCGGAAAAATTCATCCGCGACTTAAAAGCACAAGCAGAGGCGGATAAGGAAGAACAGGACAAGGACTCTGCAGGTGACGCGGGTACGGATAGCCAGTAGTCTGCTGGCAGCAGCAGGGCTGTTTATGGTGGCATCGTGTAGCACCGATGCCACCCAGCAGCAGGATGGGGTGGTTGCGCAATCCACCGACACGCCACCGCCGGCGCCGCCGAACGAGTTTTATGAGCCCGCGGTGGTGCCGGTGCCCCCAGGCGCCGCGCTGAACTTAACCACGAGCGACCCACAGCCGGGCGAGTACTTTAACTTCCAGTCCTGCACGGCGGCGTGGTCCTTCGCGCTTGCCGATGGCCGCACCATCGCCGTGACGGCCTCCCATTGCGGCAAACCTGGCGATAAGGTCTGGGCCGGAACCCAAGAGGGCGATTTTGTATACCCAGCCGATCCGGTAGGCGAGGTGATCTATTCGGATTTCTTTGCCGAGGAGACTAATCACTTGGACGTTGCCTTCATCGAGCTGTACCGCGACGCGGACTACTACACCCCAGGCGAGGTAGCCACCACCGTAGCGACGCAGCTGGACAAGCTGCCGAATGCGGTATGCAAGCTGGGCAGTTCCACCATTGTGACCTGTGGGAACGTGAAAAACGCGGTGGATTCCACACAACTAAATTACCAGGGTCTAGAACATGATTCCAATGCGGCCCTGGCGGAGATGTGCAGCGCGGTCGGGGATTCCGGCGGGCCCGTCTACGGCGATGTAGACGGCCGGCAGACCATCGTGGGGCTGGTCTCTGGAATCACCGAGCCCTTGGACGAGGGGCATAGCTGTGAAGACACGCAACAAAACATCGACGTGGCCTTTACCACCGCACCGGATATCCAGGAACTGGCGCTGAAGGTCCTCGGCCCCGTGGCATAAGACCAGCCAAGATTGGCTACGCTAGGTGGTATGCCAACGCCTGATTATATTGTGAAGCTGCGTGAATCTATCGGCCACGATCAGCTCTTCGTCCCCGCGTGCAGCGCCATCATTCTCCGCGATGTACCAACCGGTGCGGCCCTGTGGGAGGTGCCGTCCGTACTTCTGGTCAAGCGCGCGGATAATGCCGTGTGGACCCCTGTGGAAGGCATTTGTGAGCCTGGCGAGGAGATTACGACCACCGCCTTGCGCGAGGTCAAGGAAGAGGTAGGCCTCGATGCCAAGGTGGAAGCGCTCCTTGGCGTTGGCCAGTCCGGCCCAGTGACCTATCCTAATGGCGATGAATGCATGTTCATGGGCACCGCGCTGCGCCTATCTGTCGCCGACGGCGCTGAGCCCGTCATTAGCGATGAAGAAAACACCGAAGCGCAGTGGTTCTCGGTGGCCCACCTTCCGGATAGCTTGTCGCGCCGCCATCGCCTGATGGTCGCGGATGCCGTGGCGCACCTCAAGCACCCGCAGGGGTTTTCTCCCCGCATGGGCTGGATGAAGCGCAGCGAGCAGCCCGGGCTCTAGCGCGTTTCCTCCGCGCCGATGAGTAGTTGCTTGAGCTCATCCGCGCTCTTCGCTACGACCAGCTCTTGAGCGATACATTTTTGAGCCTCCGCCGCGTCTTTATCGGATCCGCAGCAGATGACCGTGGCACCGATAGTCATCAGCAGCTTTCCCCGCCGCGCGAGCTCAAAAAATAGCTCGCAATCTTCTGGACCCCATTCCCAGGCGGTGCCATAGAAATCCTGGGCGCCATCGCCAAGCCAGGAGGTTTCAAGAACCAGGCCTGCTCGGCACAAAAAGACCCCGTCGCGCCGCAGACCGGCGAGCACTTCCCTCACCCCGGTAAGGTCCGCAGCATCCCAGGCGATGAAGGTAATAGGCGAAGAGCTCATAGCCCGATGATAGACGAGGAAAGACACCTCCTAGTGAGTCAGTTCTTTGCGCGTGCGGCCCTCCCAGAGCCAGCCTAAGAAACGCGCCGAGCACAGGCACCAGTGCGCGATAAGGAGCAGGGGAATGCTCAGCGCGATAACGTCAAGCCATTCTGAACCATTGACCAATGCTGTCTGGTGCCCGCCCATGCTCACGGTGCCAGGCGGGAAGGTGCAGGCCCACCACGCAGGGGAGTAGGGAACCCAGCGGGCTGCTTGCGGATAGAAAGTCACCATCGCATAAAGCGATAGCGGGATGGCAATAGCAAGGGCAATAAGACCGTAGTACACGGAGATACTGCCGGGGTAGAGGATCTGCATTGCGGTGGTAGATTGCCCAACCACGCCTAGCGGCACCCACGCGGTGGCGGATTTACCACCACTAAAATCCACCGTGCCGTGCCAGGCCGCCCAGTAGACGTAGGCAAATACCGGGACTGCCGTCAGCAAGGACATGGCGAAGAGCGCGGTGCCCATGATGTGGTAAATCTGCCCATAATCGCGGGCCAGCCACCCGGCTACCGATGCCGAAATCATCGGCCCTACTAAGGGAAGGCCCCAGGTAAAACGCGGCTCTCCATCGAAGCGGGTGAGCTGAATGCCCCACGTGATAACGGTGACGGGGCCACCGATCCAAAAGCCGACGAGGCGGAATACTCCAATGCCCGTCAACCCGGATAGTGCCGCCCCAAGCGCGAGGACGCCGATGAAAAACATGGACCATTCCGCCATGGTGGTCCGCTCAAACCGCGGACTGCGGTAGAGGGCGTAACCGGCAGTCAGCACGACGAAGATGGCGCATGCGAGTGCCGCAAATACACCTGCGGCAACGAGCATGTCTTCTTCAACCAACATGCGCGAGACGATGGAGGTGCCCATGAGGCTGCCGGCCCAGGCAGGACCAGGAGGGGGAAGTTGGCGGAATTTATCAGTCACTACCTAGATTCTAATTTCATCTAGAGCTTCTTACTTAGACTGAGCCGCTTTTAATTTGGTGAAAACCCTCATGCGTGCGCTGGAGAGCGTCCATCCTCAAAGTGGGCAGCGATTATGGCGAAGCTCTCGGATATACCTAGCAGTGCCACCGCAAGCAAAAGAAAGCAGCCACCTAAGCATTGGTTAGGTGGCTGCTTTGTAGAAAATGCAAGCTGAGAACTTGCAGTGACGGCTTAGCAGTCGAAGTAGAGCTCGAACTCCTGCGGGGTGGGACGCAGGCGCGCGGGGTTGATCTCGTTTTCGTACTTGTAGTTGATGTAGGTCTCGAGGAGATCCTCGGTAAAGACATCGCCCTCGGTCAGGAAGTCCATGTCTTCCTTCAGCGCCTCCAGGGAAGCCTCCAGGGAGGTTGGTGCCTGCGGGATGGACTCAGCCTCTGCTGGCGGCAGCTCGTAGAGGTCCTTATCCACCGGGGCGTGCGGCTCAATGCGGTTCTTCACACCATCCACACCGGCCATCATCATGGCGGCAAAGGCCAGGTATGGGTTGCTGGATGGGTCCGGGGCGCGGAACTCGATGCGCTTAGCCTTCGGGTTGGAACCGGTAATCGGGATGCGGATCGCAGCCGAACGGTTGCGCTGGGAGTACACCAGGTTGATCGGCGCCTCGAAGCCAGGAACCAGGCGGTGGTAGGAGTTCAGCGTTGGGTTGGTAAAGGCGAGCACGGCGCCGGCGTGGTGGAGGATGCCGCCGATGAAGTAGCGGGCGATATCGGAAAGCCCGGCGTAGCCAGCCTCATCGTGGAAGAGGGGCTCGCCGTCCTTCCACAAGGACATGTGGGCGTGCATGCCAGAACCATTATCGCCAGCCAGCGGCTTAGGCATGAAGGTCGCGGTCTTGCCCCACTCCTGGGCGGTGCGCTTGACCACGTACTTGAAGGTCTGGATGTCATCGCCGGCGTGCAGCAGCGAGTTGAAGCGATAGTTGATCTCGTTTTGGGCCGCGCCCACCTCATGGTGGAAACGCTCGATCTGGAAGCCGACCTCTTGCAGGTTGGCCACGATGTCATCGCGGACCTCGCTGTGCTTATCGTACGGCGGGGTGGGAAAGTAGCCGCCCTTTACGCGGGTCTTGTAACCGGTATTGGGGGTGCCGTCCAAGTTGGTCTCGTTATCGCGGTTCCACCAGCCTTCGTTCGAGTCCACCTCATAGAAACCGTGTTGCATATCGGTGCCATAGCGCACGGAATCGAAGAGGTAGAACTCGGCCTCGGCGCCAAAGTTACAGGTATCGGCGATGCCCGTGGACTGCAAGTATTCCTCGGCCTTGCGGGCAATATTGCGCGAGTCACGGGTAAAAGGCTCAAAGGTAAAGGGATCGTGGACGAAGAACTTGATATTCAGGGTCTTCGCCGAACGGAAGGGATCGATATGCGCGGTGGCCGGATCCGGCAGCAGCGTCATATCGGATTCTTCAATGGTGGTAAACCCACGAATGGAAGAACCATCAAAGGCCAAGCCATTTTCGGCATCTTCTTCAGTAAATTCGCTGGCAGGGATGGAAAAGTGGTGCTCGGTGCCGGGGACGTCCGTAAAGCGGACATCCACGAACTTTACGTCCTCATCCTGAATATATTGGACGATGTCCTGCACTGTCTCGAAAGACAAGATTGCCTCCTGTTTGTTGGCCGATGAATTATCTGCCTATAGCCTACTAGTTTTATCCACCCAGCATGGCCATTGGCCTCGTTTCACTTCTGGGTGAGGGGCAACTAAATTGGTGAGCATGGCAGACAAGCGCACGTGGCTCGACGGGCCCAATATTCCGGGCGAATATGACGATGCAGGAACCCCCAGCCGGTGGCCCGGTGAAAACTTGGGCTTGCCGGAATCCGGACCTGGGTCCATGGCGTCGGTAGGCCGCCGCGCAGGCGCCGTAGCCATTGACTGGATCATTTGCATGCTGCTGGCCAACGTCATCCACATGGTCACCACGCAGCTCGGCGGCGTGTCCTTTTTGGGCTATGCGCTCTGGGCATTAATGGGCATCGTATGTGGCTGGTTATTCGCACGCACCCCGGGCATGCTCATCCTTGGCATGGGCGTGGCCCGCTTGGATGTGCCTGGCGCGCAGGTGGGTTTCTGGCGCGCGGCAGTGCGCACGCTGCTTACCGGCGTCATCTTCCCAGCCGCCATGGTGGACGCGGACGGGCGCGGCATGCACGACCGGGCGACGGGCACCGTCGTTATCAATTCTTAGCGGCGCGCGGGGATAAGTCCCGCGCACCGTAAAACTACGAAAACCACGACAGTCCCTGCAACCTTTCCCAATCGGGCGGTTGCAGGGACTGTTTGTGTTGTAGAGCAAGGCGAGAGCCGAAAGCCTAGCCAAGGCGAGTGGCTAACGGTGCGTTTAGCCCTTGCCCTTGCGCTGTTGCGCGCGGCGCATGCGGCGGTTCATGCCGGACATGTTCTGCGCCTGCTGCGGCATTGGGCCCTTGGGCATGCCCGGCATCGTCCCAGGCATGGAGTCCATGGCCTCAATGCGGCGGATATTGTCGTAGGTGGCGTTCTTATTGTAGTTGCGAGGCAGCTTCATGAGGTGGTTGCGCAGCTTGGATACCGGCACCTCGTCTTCGCCGGTGCCGACGTAGACCTCATAGACCGGCACGCCGCCGGCAATCTTGTCCACGCGCTTTTTTAGCTGGTTAAGGGTGGGGCGAAGGCGGTTCTTATTGCCCTCGCACACGAAGATGACGCCCGCATTGCCGATGACCCGGTGGATTAGGTCCTGCTGGCGGGTGGCGGCGATGCCGGATTTTACGGACCATACAATGCCGACGGTATTGCGCAGCTGCTGCTCCAAGGCCCAACCGGCGGCGCCGGGTTGGTCTTCGACGCGCTTGTACATATCGCGTTCCAAGCGGCGGGTAAACAGGAACATCGCCAAAAGCGCGCCCAGGCCCAAGCCGATAATCAGCATGAACCACTGGCCATTAAAGAGCATGCCAATGAGGAAGAACAGAAGGCCGACGCCGAGGAAGGCGGCCAGCATGATAGGGATGAGGGCCTTATCCTGCTTGCGCTGCAAATTGAATGCCTGCCACAACTGTGACCAGGTTTGCTTACGCTTTTGGCGCTTAGCCGCGCGTTCTTGCTTCTTGGCAGCTTTCAGGGCTGCTTTGTCATCTTTCGCCATGGTTCCTACTTTAAAGGTCAGGTGGCATAAATGTTAAACGGCCCCCGCAGATGGCGAGGGCCGAGTAAGAATATTCCGCGGTTTAGCGCACGGTTGCCGCGACCGAATTAGCATTGGCCGGAGTCTTGGCCATGCGGGTGGTCACCGGGGTTTCTTTCGAGGGACCGTACTTATCCAGCAAGGTGGATGCCTCCTGGGCGGTAGCGCCCTGGGACGTTTCCTTCAGGTGCTGGAGGTTTTCCGGCAATTCCAAGCCGCGCTTTTCCATGGCCTGCACGTACAGGCGGCCGGCGCGGTAGGAGGAGCGAACCAACGGGCCGGACATGACGCCGCCGAAGCCCAGCTCCTTGGCCAGCTTGGAGTGGGCCACGAATTCCTCCGGGCGCACCCAGCGCTCGATGGGGTGGAAGCGCGGGCCGGGGCGCAGGTACTGGGTGATGGTGATGATGTCACAGCCAGCCTCGCGCAGGTCGCGCAATGCTTCCTCAACCTCGTCCTCGGTCTCGCCCATGCCCAAAATCAGGTTGGACTTGGTAATAAGGCCGTAGTCGTGGGCCTGGCGGATGACATCGAGGGAGCGCTCGTAGCGGAAGGCCGGGCGGATGCGCTTGAAAATGCGCGGCACGGTCTCCAGGTTGTGGGCGAAGACCTCCGGTTGTGCCTCAAAGACCTCTTCGAGCAGGTCCGGCTTGCCAGAGAAATCCGGGGTGAGGTTCTCCACGCCGGTGTGTGGGTTGAGCTCGTGGATCTTGCGCACGATCTCCGCATACAGCCACGCGCCCTCATCCGGGAGGTCATCGCGGGTTACACCGGTAATGGTGGTGTAGTTGAGGTCCATTTCCTGGATGTTTTCGGCCACGCGGCGCGGCTCGTCGCGGTCGAGCGGCTCCGGCTTGCCGGTAGCAATATCGCAGAAGTCGCAACGACGGGTGCACTTATCGCCGCCGATGAGGAAGGTTGCCTCGCGGGATTCCCAGCATTCGTGGATATTCGGACAACCGGCTTCTTGGCAGACGGTGTGCAGGGAGGCGCCGGCCACGCGGGACTTCATGTCCTCATAGCCCGGTCCGGTGCGTACCTGGTTGCGGATCCACCGCGGCTTTTGTTCGATGGGCGACTCCGCATTTTTCTTCTCAATGCGGAGCATCTTGCGTCCTTCAGGCTTTACAGTCACAAATACTCACTTTATCGATCAAAGATGGTGATGGCTAATAGCTCTTCTAGCTTCAAGGCGCGCGGGCACACAACTATTCCACGCTAGCCCCAAACTAGGGCCACGGGGCTTAAGCCTGCGCTTGCCGACGCCGCTCCCGCGCCTTCTCATTCGCAATCTTTGTGGGATCGGGTGCGGAACCGAAACTGTGATCGGCGACGATGAGGCGGCCGGAGAGGGCATCATCAAGCGCCCGTAATAGCGGCTGTGAGGCTTCTTCCATCGTGACCTCGCGGCCGAGTTCCAGCGAAAGCGTGGTGATATCAGCATCATCGATGCCACAGGCCACGATGTGGTCGTAGTACTCCAGCGTATTGCTGCAGTTAAGCGCTAGGCCGTGCATGGTCACCCCGCGGGTGATGCGGATCCCCAGCGCGGCAATCTTGCGATCGCGCTGCGAGGCGGAAGGATCTTTGGCCTGGGTGGTAGAGGGAACCCATACCCCAGAGCGACCATCGATGCGGCCTGCGGTAGTCACGCCCAGCTCGCGCACCGCCTGGATGGTGGCCTCCTCGAGGCGGCGGACATAATCGACGACATCGACAGGCTCCGCCAGCTTGATGATGGGGTAGAGCACCAACTGCCCTTCCCCGTGCCAGGTGATGCGCCCGCCGCGGTCCACGGTGATAACCGGCAGATCGTTATCCGGCATATCCTCCGGCTGCGTGCGCTTGCCCGCAGTATAGATATTGGGGTGTTCGACCACTAAGACCACATCGTCCTGCGTGCCCTGCGCGCGCGCCGCCGCCACCTCCGCCTGATAATCCCACGCCTCTTGGTAATCCATGCGGCCCAAGTGGCGTATTTCAAGGGGATTGTCCGAGGCGCGAATGGAGCGTTCAGCGGGAAAGAAAGGATCGCGTGGTGCAGTCATAATCTCTAGTGTCGTCTTCTTTGGTAGGGAAAAGCAAAGCGAGGAAAAGCAAAGCGGGAGAATGCCATGGCATCCTCCCGCCTATTTTTCTGTTCGAGTGGGTCGAACGAACCGTCTTTTAGTCCAGGCCGTTCGCGGAGGCGTATTCGTCAGCCTCCATGAGCTCGCCTGCTTCATCCACCTCGACCTCGAAGAGCCAGCCTTCACCGAAGGGATCGTTGTTGATGACGGCGTAGTCATCGTGCACGGCATCGTTGACGGCCTTCACGGTGCCGGTGACCGGGGAGAACAGGTCAGATACGGACTTGGTGGATTCGACCTCGCCACAGGAATCGCCGGCGGTGATGGTATCGCCAACCTCAGGCAGCTCTGCGAAGACGACCTCACCCAGGCGGTCTGCGGCCACGGAGGTGATACCGATGCGAACGGTCTTGCCTTCTACGGCGTCCTTGGCGGCGTTTACCCATTCGTGGTCTTCGGAGTAGGAAAAGTCTTGGGGCAGGTTAGACATAGTATGTAGTCCTTTCGGGCTGAATATTTAGGGTGTGCGGATGGTTTACTTATCGCGCTTGTAGAACGGCAACGCGGTTACCTCAAAAGGATAACGCTTGCCGCGGATTTCTACCTCGACTGCGGTGCCCGGTTCGAGATCCGCGCTGGTATCGAGCAGCGCGATCGCCACCGGGTGGCCGAGCGTGGGGGAGGGCTGGCCAGAGGTGACGGTGCCGACCTTGGTGTCATTGAGGAAAACCTCGGCGCCGGCGCGCGCGGCGCGGCGCTGATCCGAGGTGAGCCCGGAGATAACGACCTGTGGGCCCTCCTCGGCGCGCTTGCGGATGACCTCTGCGCCGACGAAGTCCGCTTCCTTCTTAGCAAAGGCGCGCGACATGCCCGCCTCTACCGGGGTGATATCGCGGGAGAGCTCGTTGCCGTAGAGCGGCATGCCAGCCTCCAATCGCAGCGAATCGCGCGCGGCTAGGCCGCACGGCTTGATGTCATATTCCGCGCCCGCCTTGAGCAATTCTTCCCAC
Organism: Corynebacterium sp. MSK204; assembly: GCF_030229885.1. NCBI lineage: Bacteria > Bacillati > Actinomycetota > Actinomycetes > Mycobacteriales > Corynebacteriaceae > Corynebacterium > Corynebacterium sp. MSK204. Next base: position 29,372 of record NZ_JASPGQ010000011.1, read on the forward strand.
AGCTGCGGGGCATCGGAGTTATAGACGATGAGCTCGAAGCCGTCCTCACCGGTATAACCGGTGCGCGCGATGATGGCGAAGGTGCGCGCCACCTTGCCCATCGTGGCGGCGTAGTAGCCCAGCTCGTAGACGGTGTCTTGCTTATTGTCCTCTACCAGCGGGACGAGGATTTCCGCGGCCTTGGGGCCCTGCACGGCGATCATGGCGACGTCGCGGGACTCGTTTTTGAGCTCAACGTCAAAACCCTCGGCACGCTTATTGAGCTCGTCCCAGACGGTATCGGCATTGCCAGCATTGGGCACAACGAGGAACTTTTTCTCCTCGAAGCGATAGGAAATCAGGTCATCGATGATACCGCCGTCTTCAGCGGTGATCATGGAGTACTTGGCCTTGCCCACCTTCAGCGAATCTAGATTAGAGATGAAGGAGTAGGACAAGAACTTGCCGGCATCGGGTCCATTGACCCAGATTTCTCCCATATGGGAGAGATCAAACAGGCCGGCGCTGGTGCGAACGGCGCGGTGTTCTTCCAGTTCGCTGTTGTACTTCAGCGGCATATTCCACGGCCCAAAGGCCGTGAAGGTAGCGCCGAGTTCCTCGTGCTTGGCATTGAGCGGGGAGGTTAGAAGTTCGGTCATTGTTACTCCTCGGAATCGTCGATCTCGAATGCTTCTGGCGGCGGGCAGCTGCACACCAGGTTGCGGTCACCGTAAGCCTCATCGAGGCGGCGAACCGGTGGGAAATACTTGTAGCTATGCAATAGGGACTTGACTGGCCACGCGGCCTTGTCGCGGCCGAAGGAGTACTCCCAGTTATCGGTTGCTACCGACTCAGCCGTAAACGGTGCGTGGTGGATAACGGAGTCCTCGTAGGCCACCTCACCGTCGATGATCTCCTGGATTTCGGCGCGGATGGTGCGCATGGCTTCGACGAAGCGATCCAGCTCGCCCTTGTCTTCAGACTCGGTGGGCTCAATCATCAAGGTGCCGGCCACAGGGAAGGCCAGGGTGGGGGCGTGGAAGCCGAAGTCGATGAGGCGCTTGGCCACATCGGCGGCGGTGACCCCGGAGGCATCGGTAAGCTCGCGCAAATCGATGATGCACTCGTGCGCCACCAAGCCCTCGTTGCCGGTGTAGAGGACGGGGAAGTACTCGTTGAGCGAGGCTGCCAGGTAGTTAGCGCCCAATACGGCGTGGCCGGATGCGGCGGCAAGGCCCTCGGCGCCAGTCATGGCCAGGTAGGCCCACGAAATGGGAAGGACGCCGGCGGAGCCGTACTTGCTACCGGTAATGGGAACGCCCTGGCTCACCGGGGTTTCCGCGGTGGCGTCCAGCTCAGGGGATGCGGCATCGCTGGGCAGGAACGGGATGAGGTGCTCTGCCACCGCTACCGGGCCAACGCCCGGGCCGCCGCCACCGTGGGGAATGGTGAAGGTCTTGTGCAGGTTGAGGTGGGAGACATCGCCGCCGAAATCGCCCGGGCGTGCCCAGCCGGTCAGCGCGTTCATGTTGGCACCATCGATGTAGACTTGGCCGCCGACCGCGTGCACCTTATCGCAGACATCGCGCACCTCGGGGTCGAAGACGCCGTGGGTGGAGGGGTAGGTGACCATGATGCCGGCGATGTGGTTGCCGTGCTTTTCGATCTTTTCTTCCAGGTCCGCGACGTCAATGGAGCCGTCCTCGGCGGTCTTGACTACGGCGACGCGCAGGTTTGCGAGGGTCGCAGAGGCAGCGTTGGTGCCGTGCGCGGAGGCCGGGATGAGCACGACATCGCGCTCATTATCGCCATTGGCCACGTGGTAGCGGCGGATGGCCAGCAAGCCCGCCAACTCGCCCTGGGAGCCGGCATTGGGCTGGATGGAGACCTTGGCATAGCCGGTAAGCTCGGCGAGCCAGCCTTCGATTTCTTCCACCAGTGCGCGCCAGCCCGTCGTGGTTTCTTCCGGGGCATATGGGTGGATGCCGGCAAATTCTGGCCAGGAGATGGGCTCCATAGCCGCGGTGGGGTTGAGCTTCATGGTGCACGAACCCAGCGGAATCATGGAGCGGTCCAGCGCCAAGTCCTTGTCCGCGAGCTTGCGCAGGTAGCGCAGCATCTGGGTCTCAGAATGGATGGAGTGGAAAATCTCGTGCTCCAGCGGTTCCTCGGCGCGCTGCAGATTCTCCGGCAGGTCAAAGTTCGCTTCAGCCGGGCTGGCGCCGAAGGCCTCTGCCAGGTGCGCGACATCGCGCTGCGTGGCGGATTCACCGAAGGATACGGATACCTTGTCGGTGCCAATTGCGCGCACCAAGTAGCCCGCATCCTGCAGTTCGGCCTTGATCTTCTGCGCGTCGACACCGCTAACGGTGACGGTATCGAAGAAGCTCTGCGATGTAACCTCCAGGCCAGCATCCACGATGGACTGGGCGAAGGAGGAGGCCAAGCCGTGCACGCGCTCGGCGATGTCCTTCAGGCCCTTTGGCCCGTGGTAGACGGCGTACATCGAGGCGACATTGGCCAAAAGGGCCTGGGCAGTACAGATATTGGAGGTCGCGCGCTCGCGGCGGATGTGCTGCTCGCGGGTCTGCAGCGCCAAGCGGTAGGCCGGGCGGCCATCGGCATCCTTGGAGACGCCGACGATGCGGCCCGGCATCTGGCGCTTGAGCTTATCCGTTACCGCCATGTAGGCAGCGTGTGGGCCGCCGAAGAAGAGGGGCACACCAAAGCGCTGGGACGAGCCCAAGACGATATCGGCACCCAAGTTTCCGGGGCCTTCCAGAAGCAGCAGGGACAGCGGGTCAGTGACCACGGAGGCCAGCGCGCCGCGGGTGTGCAGCTCTTCAATCAGGGCAGAGGGATCTAAAATCTCGCCTTCGGTGCCGGTGTAGGCGATGACAGCACCGATGAGGTCTTCGCCCACCAAGCCCTCGCGCACGTCCACGATCTCTACTTCGAGGTCAATGGCGCGGGCGCGCTCAGCGGCAACGGTAAGCACCTGCGGGTGGAGGCGGGAGTCCAGCACGACGCGGCGGCCCTTCTTTACCGCGCGCGACATCAAACCGACCGCCTCGGCGGTGGCGGAAGCCTCATCCAATAAGGAAGCATTCGCGATGGGCAGCCCCGTCAAAGACTCGATCATGGTCTGGAAGTTGAGCAAGGCCTCCAAGCGGCCCTGGGAAATCTCGGGCTGGTAGGGGGTATACGCGGTATACCAGCCGGCATCCTCAAGCAGGCCGCGGCGGATGACGGCCGGGGTCAGGGTGTCCGAGTAGCCCTGGCCATAGAAGGGCTTCAGTACAGTGTTTTGGTTGGCGAACTCCCGCAAAGCGGCCTGTGCCCCGTCTTCAGAGAGCGCTTCTGGCAGGTGGGGAAGTTCCTTAGCGCGGATCTTGGGTGGAATGGCGGCATCGACAAGCGCTTGCACGCTGTCGTAGCCCACCGTCCCGAGCATGGCGGACTGCTCGGCAGAATCCGGCCCTAGGTGGCGGGAGATGTAATCCATCTGTGAGGTCTCCTTCATCGGGTGCAATGGTCTTAACCGCCCCTAAGTATATGTTTAATAACCGGTAAAAACAGCGCCCTTGACAAACTTTTATGCAGTAACTCACCGATGAAAATGTGTTGTAGCCTGCTTACCTCCCACTTAGTGAAATATGTCCTGTAGTGCCGGGATAAAACTCCTCTGATATTTGTGCCGGAAGTTCTCCCGCTACACCCCCGCGGAGTACCCCAGGCACGACAAAACCTCCCGTCCCCTTCGCGTGGAAGGAGCGGGAGGTATGCCAGTTAGCTAACTGCTTTAGATATCGAGGTCAGCCTCGAAGTCTGCAGTCTCCAGGCGGTCCTTGATGGTGGTGATGAAGCGACCAGCGTCTGCACCATCGATGACCTGGTGGTCGTAGGTGAATGGCAGGAAGCACATCTGGCGGATGGCGATGGCATCCTGGCCGTTCTCGTTGACCACGACGGCGCGCTTCTGGATAGCCGCGGTACCCAGGATTCCGGCCTGTGGCGGAACCAGGATCGGGGTATCGAGCAGGGCGCCCTCGGAACCGATATTGGTCACGGTGAAGGTGGCACCGGTCAGGTCATTCGGCTTCAGCTTGTTATTGCGGGCCTTATCAGCCAGCTCCGCAATCTGCTGCGCGATTTCCGGCAAGGACAGGTTCTGTGCCTTGTGGATGACCGGGGTGAGCAGACCCTTCGGGGTGTCTACGGCGATGGCGACGTTGACATCCTCGTGGTAGGTCATCTCCTTGGTCTCTGGGTCATAGGAGGCGTTGACGTTCGGGTGGGAAACCAGAGCCTCAGTGGTGGCCTTCACAATGAACGGCAGGAAGGACAGGTTGGCGCCGTACTTATCAATGAACGCCTGCTTGCTCTTCTTGCGCATATCCCAGATAGGAGTCATGTCGACTTCCTGCACGTGGGTAAGCTGTGCGGAAATCTGCAGCGCTTCCACCATCTTGGTAGCGGTGATTTCGCGGATGCGATTGACCTTCTTGGTGGTGCCGATAAGCTCCTGCTTTTCCGGATCTACGGACTTGGTGGACCAGCGTGCGCGTGGGGAGTCAGCAGCCTTCTTATCGTCGCCTTCCGATGCCTTCGCATCGCCCTCGCCAGCAGCGGCCAAGACGTCCTGCTTGCGGATGCGTCCGCCTACACCGGTGCCCTCAATGGAGTTGAGGTCCACGCCGTGCTTATCAGCCAGCTTGCGCACCAACGGGGTGACGTATGGAACGTTATCGCCGTTGTTGACCTTGGCGGAGGTGTTCAGGGAAGAATCCTGCTTCGGCTCTTCCTTCTTCTCGTCAGACTTGGACTCTTCCTTCTTGTCCTCGGACTTGGTTTCTTCCTTGTCTTCGGACTTGTCATCGTCGGAGTCGTCAGAGTCGTCGGAGGATGGTGCGGCGTTTTCGTCGCCGACGCGGGCGATGGCTTCGCCGACCTCGATGGTTTCGTCTTCTTCGGCGAGGATTTCTACCAGGGTGCCGGCAACGGGGGAAGGAATTTCGGTGTCGACCTTGTCGGTGGAGACTTCGAGTAGTGGTTCGTCTACCTCGACGGTGTCGCCGACGGACTTGAGCCACTGGGTGATGGTGCCTTCGGTGACGGATTCGCCGAGCTCTGGCATTTCGACATCGGTGGTCTCGCCGGAAGCCTTGGAGCTGGAGCCGGACTTCTTCTCGTCCTTGTCTTCCTTCTCCTCGGACTTGGATTCTTCCTTGTCCTCAGATTTGTCATCGTCGGAGTCGTCAGAGTCATCGGAAGAGGAATCAGCCTCGTCTTCATCACCGATGAGTGCGATGACCTCGCCGACCTCGATGGTGTCGTCTTCTTCGGCCTTGATTTCTAGGATGGTGCCTGCAACGGGGGAGGGGATTTCGGTGTCGACCTTGTCGGTGGAGACCTCGAGCAAAGGCTCGTCCACCTCGACGGTGTCGCCGACGGACTTAAGCCACTGGGTAATGGTGCCTTCGGTTACGGACTCGCCCAGCTCGGGCATCTCAACGGAGTTCGCCATGAGTTTTAAGACTCCTCGAAAAGTTGGAAGTATTCTATCGCTACCGCACAATCTTACAGCGTGATGACCGTCATCGTGCAGTAGTGGGGTTAGTAATACCCTCCATGCGGGTAAACTAGTGGGTTATGTTCAACCTCTTCCGCCGCAATAAGTCCCGATCGCCACTGCGACCGCCCCGCGGTCCGGGAGAAACTATCCGCCCAGAAGACGAACAAGAACTCAAAATGTGGGCCGCCGATAAGGCTTTTATTGAGGCATTTATCGAGCCAGAGACCGTGGTCAATGAAATGTCCGTGGTCGTTGTGGATGAAAAGGGTGAGTTTATTCGCCGACGCATCGGCGGGCCGAAGGGGATTGACGCGGTAGGAAAACTATTGCAGTGCGACGTTTTTGATGTCGAAGAAACCGGGTACCCCCAACGCATGCGCGAGCGCATGGAACGCCAACGTATCTTGCGTAAAAGGGAAGAACAGCGCCTTCGCCGCGCGCGCTTTGAGCGCGGCGAAAACCCTGATTCGGGGCAGGACTTAAGTTAATCGGCCTAGACGATGGTGGCGCCGGCCTTTTCTAACTTAGCCAAGGCGGCATCCCCGCGGTCCGGATCAACGGGAGAGCAATACTCGCTTAAGACGCGGACGGAAAAGCCTTCCTTTAAAGCATCCGCCGCGGTTGCCTGCACGCAGTGATCCGTGGCAATGCCGACGATATCTACTGCGTCGATATCGTGCTCGCGCAGCCACTCCGCCAGCAAAACGCCGTGTGCCGCGCCCTCGAATCCGGAATACGCGGCGGTGTATTCGCCCTTTCGGAAATATGCTTGCGCAGGACCGATCGTCTCGTGCATCTGCGCCCCATAGGAATCGGCGACGCAGTGCACCGGCCAAGAATCGATAAAATCCGGGTCCTTAGCAAAGTGGGAACCCGGATCGATGTGCCAGTCCTGCGTGGCAACGACGGTGTCATACTCGGTCTGCAAAGAAGAGATCTTCTCTGCAACCTCGTTGCCGCGATCGGTGCCAAGCGCGCCGCCTGGGCAAAAATCGTGTTGGACATCAACGATGATTAAAGCAGTGTTCATAACTCCGCCATTTTATGCTCAGGCGGCTGCGCGGGGTATTACTTTGATTCAGCAATCTCGCGCAGGGCAGCAATGACGGTGCGGGTGGGAACGCCCGTACCCATCTTTGGCGTATAGCCATAAGCGCCGGTGGTATTGAAGGAAGGCCCAGCGACATCGATATGTGCCCATTCGATGCCCTCGCCCACGAACTGCTTTAAGTAGGTGCCGGCGTATTCCATGCCTCCCTCGCGCTTGGCGTTGATATTGCGGATATCGGCGCTGGCGGATTTCACGGATTCTTCGTGCTCTTCCAATAGCGGCATGGCCCAGGCATTTTCGCCGACCTCGCGGCCGATGCCCGCCATCCGGTCGCGGAAGTCTTCTGAACCCATGACGCCGGCGGTGCGCTCGCCTAGGGCGACCATCTGGGCGCCGGTTAGCGTGGCGGTTTCGATGAGGAAGTCGGGCTTATCCTCGCTGGCGCGCGCGATGGCATCGGCAAGCACGAGGCGGCCCTCCGCATCGGTATTGAGAACCTCAGAGGTGATGCCGCCGTAGTGGGTGATGACATCGCCCGGGCGGGTGGCGTTATCGCCCGGCATGTTTTCTGCCAGCGGCAGGGTAGCGGTGATCTTCACCGGCAGGTTGAGCTTGGCCGCAGCGATGATGGAGGCGGCCATGGCGGCGGAACCGCCCATATCGGAAATCATGTCCCACATGCCAGAACCCGGCTTCAAGGAAATGCCGCCGGTATCGAAGGTAATGCCCTTGCCCACGAGCGCCACGTGCTTCTTCGCTTTCTTCGGGTTCCAGCTCAGGCGCACCAGGCGCGGCGGGCGAGCGGAACCGCGGCCAACGGCGGTAATGCCGCCAAAGCCCTGCTTCTGCAGCGCCTTTTCATCCAGGATTTCTACCTCGAGGCCAACCTCTTTAGCCTGGTCGGAGAGGAAGTCTGCATAAGACTCTGGGTACAGCAGGTTGGACGGGGTATTGACCAGATCGCGGGCAATCACCACGGACTCCGCTGTGATCTTGGCCGCCTCGAACTCCTCGCGGGCGGACTTTTCTGCCACCACGGTAAAGGCGGCGGGCTGCTCGGAATCCTTGCCGGACTTAGAACGAAGCCCCTTGAACTTGTAGCCGCCCAAGGTAAGGCCCTCTACCGTGGGTGCGATGCCAAAATCGCCCAAGGAGGTGGCCACCTTTTCCAGCTTGGAAATCGAACGTGCGGCGCTGCCGGCGGCGCGGCGCAAGGTTTCTGCATCGAGGTCCTCGGCATCGCCTAGGCCGACGGCGATGATGGAATCGACCTCTGCCTTCTCAGGCGCCGGGATGCGGGTGACCTCATTGGCCTTACCGGTTGCCCCCACGGCAATGAAGGACTCGTATGCTTCGCGCAGCGCGGCCGGCTTGAGCAGCGAAGTCCCTGGAAGTTCAATGTTGTCTTCACCTTCGAATGCCGCGATGAGTAGCGCCTGGGCATTCTTCGGGGCCTTCTTTTCTAGCTTAAGTTCCGGAAACGCCCCACGTGCGGGTCCATCGTGCTGAGACATAAAATCCTCCTTTTTAATTGGTACTAATGAAACTTCTGCCCATGATACCGCGCTAAAGTGAACATATTCCTACCCAGCTATAGATAAAAGGAGTAGATTGTGGTCATGCTTGATTACACGATTACCCGTACGAATCAACCAACGGCGGCAGCAGATTTAGATAAAATCCTGGCCAATCCCGGCTTTGGCCAGCACTTTACGGACCACATGGTTACCATTGATTGGTCCACGGACAAGGGCTGGCACGACGCGCAAGTCCGCCCCTACGGCCCACTCACGATGGACCCGGCGAGCAACGTCTTCCACTACGGCCAGGCCGTATTCGAGGGCATTAAGGCCTACCGCCAGCCCGATGACTCCATCGTGACCTTCCGCCCCGATCAAAACGCGCAACGCTTTATTAATTCGGCGCAGCGCTTGGCGATGCCCGAGCTACCGCAAGAAGAGTTCATCGAGGCGCTGCGCCAGCTGGTGGACATCGATAAGAGCTGGGTTCCAGAGGCCGGCGGGGAAGCATCGCTCTACCTGCGCCCCTTTATGATTTCTACCGAGGTATCACTAGGAGTTCACCCGGCTAATGCGTATCGTTTCATTCTCTTGGCCTCGCCCGCCGGTGCGTATTTCAGTGGCGGCATTAAGCCTGTTTCGGTGTGGCTGTCTACCGACTATGTCCGCTCCGCGCCGGGCGGAACCGGTGCCGCGAAATTCGCTGGCAATTACGCCGGCTCTTTATTGGCGCAGGCCCAGGCCGAAGAAAAGGGCTGTGACCAAGTGGTCTGGCTGGATGCCATCGAACGCCGCTACATCGAAGAGATGGGCGGGATGAACCTCATGTTCGTCTACGGCACCGGCGACGACGCCGAGATCGTTACCCCGGCGCTGTCCGGCTCCCTTTTGCCCGGCATTACCCGCCAGTCCCTGCTGCAGGTCGCCGAAGACATGGGGTACAAGGTAATCGAGCGGCGCATCACCGCCGAAGAATGGCAGCGAGATGTGGAATCAGGGAAGATGACCGAGGCCTTTGCCTGCGGTACCGCCGCAGTCATTACGCCGGTGGGGCGCGTGCTTGGTGAGGATATCGACTTCAGTGTCAATAATAACGAGGCCGGCGAGGTCTCCATGGCCTTGCGCGAGCGCCTGACCGGTATCCAGCGCGGTGCTGTGGAGGATGCCCACGGCTGGTTGCAGACTTTGGTCTAGCACGCCACGGTGTAACGCGGCGCGAGGAGGACCTGCGCCGCGCAGTTAGGCCTCTGCCTGCGCGGCGTCCGCAGTAATTTCTACGCCCAGCAATAAAAGGGGTAGGGCAGCCAAGGCGCCAAGCGCCGGCACCGGCTCCATCTGCAGATCCAGCAGGGGATCCAGCCGCAGCTTCTTTAAGGCCAACCGGTGAGCCGGCTGCGGCGAGATGTTGGTAGCTAGGAGCCAGTCATGGATCCGCGTGTCTGCGGCGGCGGATACGGCGGCGGTGGCGGTTAAGGGGGCATCGACAAGCAGGGGCGTGCGCCGCCTAGCCGCCTGGGACATAAAGCCCACCAGCGCGGCCAATACGGGGGAGCCGCAGGCCTTAATGAGCTCCCGCCCAGTCAGATCGCGCATCCGAAACATGGAATCGCGAATGGCCGCAACCTTCGTCTTCCAGTCCTCGACGCTCGGCTGCTTGCCGACGACCACCACCGGCTCCTCCTGAGCCAAGACACCCATGACGGCTGCGGCAACCTGCGTGCTGTCGATGCCGCCCGGAATAAGCAGATCCGCACCGCCATCGATTTCCGCATCCGCCGCCTGCACTCCTAAGTCATAGGCGGTGGAGCAATCCGTCACCGTGACAGAATTAATGCTGGCCCCAACCCGCCGCGCCGCGGTCTCCGTGGCCAGGGGGATCCCTTCACCGTCCTCGGCGAAAATTACGGCCCGCACCCGCTGTGGCTCGGAAGCGGGGGATCGATCTTGGCAGGCGGCGAGCCACTGTGCGGCATCGCTTAGCCGGCCATAGGGATAAAGCTGCAGGGAATCAGCCATCAGTGTGCTTCCTTAAACGTCGGCCCCGCGCTCTACGCGCGGGCGAGGAATGCGCCACTTGCGGGGCTGGCTGGCGCGGGAAAACGCGTAGAATCCCAGGCCAAAACCGGTGGCGGTGGTTCCGGGGAACTTCTTGCGGACAGCATTATTAGCGCGGCGACCCAGCCAGATGCCGTCGATGGCGAAGATGAGGATAACCACCATGGCAATAGCATTGATGAGGCCGGCGATGCTTGGAGCTGCATAGGTCACAAAGACCACGACGATAAGGGCAAGCGCCATCGGCATTACCCATTCCGAAAGCGTACGGCGGGCATCGATCCAATCGCGCACGTAGGCGCGCTCTTCGCCCTGATCGCGGGCTGGGAGGAAGCGTGGATCGCCTTCGGCCATGCGCTCTTGGCTTTCGCGGTTGCGCTGGTTGTGCTCCTTGCGCTCTTGCTTTTTATATTCTTTCCATTCGTCCTTGCTCATGGACTTTTTGAGTTCCTTGCGGCGCTTATAGCGCTGCGCATCGGATACCCCATGTGGATCGCGCTTCACACCGCGCGCGATTTCTTGTTCCTGGCGCTTTGGCGTGGGACGACCCTTCGGCGGGGTATACCCCTTGCGGTGGGTATTTTCCTGAACTTCTTCCTGCACGGGAGCGGGTTCAGGGGAGGTCTTGTCATCTTTTTGCCACGGAAGTTTCACGCTGATCAGACTACAAGGTTTCGGCCCCAAGAGGGGAATAGGCCCGCCCACGGCGTTGTTATTACTATGGGCTACCTTTTCCCTCCTTGTAGATGCGGGTAGGGTAGTGGCTACGCAACCAAGACACATTTGAGGAGAAGTGATGACCGCTCCAGTTTCCGAAACCGGCGTCATTCTGACCGAGGCCGCAGCCGCAAAGGCAAAGGGCCTGCTTGATCAGGAAGGCCGCGACGATCTCTCCCTGCGCATCGCAGTACAGCCCGGCGGCTGCGCTGGCCTGCGCTACCAGCTCTACTTCGATGACCGCAGCCTTGATGGCGACAAGGTCGACGAGGTGGGTGGCATCAAGCTCGTCGTGGACAAGATGTCCGTGCCATACCTTACCGGCGCCAAGATCGACTTTGCTGACACCATCGAGTCTCAGGGATTTACCATCGATAACCCGAACGCTACCGGCTCCTGCGCGTGTGGCGATTCCTTCAACTAAACAGAAGGATAAAGAAAGAGGGTGAGCGCTTCGCGGCGCTCACCCTCTTTTTATGTCTTTAAAGCTCAGCGTGGAACTTTGCCCAGTTCGGCTTAAAGCTTGACCGGGTAGTCGCGCTGCTCGATCTGCGGGTCGATGCGCTTTTCCACAAAGATACCGTGCCAGATCATAACTGAAAGCACGGTCCATAGGCGGCGGGAGTGATCGGAGACGCCATCGCGGTGCTCCTTGAGCATCTCCAGGACTTCCTTCTTATTGAAGATGTCCTCGGTCTGGGAATCCTTGATGGTGTCTTGTGCCCAGCCGTAGAGCTCGTCGCCGGCCAGCCAGTGGCGCATGGGAACCGGAAAGCCCAGCTTCTTGCGGTTGAGCACGTGCGCGGGAACGATCTGTTCCATGGCCTTGCGCAGCGCATACTTAGTGGTGCCGTGGGAGATTTTCAGGTTATGCGGGATGGATTCTGCGACCTTGAATACTTCCTTATCTAGGAATGGCACGCGCAGCTCCAAGGAGTTGGCCATGTTGATCTTATCGGCCTTGACTAGGATGTCACCGCGCATCCAGGTAAATAGGTCAAGGTGCTGCATGCGGGCTACTGGGTCAAAGTCTTCCGACTGCGCATAGATGGGCGCGGTGACCTCGCGGTGATCCCATTCGCGCTTGGCCCATGGGATAACGCGCTGCATCTGTTCAAAGTTAAAGGAGCGTGCGTTGCCGTAGTAGCGCTCCTCCATGGTCATGGAGCCGCGGTTAAGCAGGGACTTACCCTTCATACCATCCGGCAGCACGCGGGAGAGCTTGCCCAGGCCTTGGCGCAGGGGAGAAGGGATCTTCTCAAATGGCGCGAGGGACAGCGGTTCCTTATAGATGGTGTAGCCACCGAAGAGCTCATCGGCACCCTCACCGGACAAGACCACCTTGACGTGCTTGCGGGCTTCTTGGGCCACGAAGTACAGCGGCACGAGGGAAGGATCGGCCACCGGGTTATCCAGGTACCACATGATTTTAGGAATCGACTCGGCGTATTCTTCCGGCGAGACGATCTTGACGATGTGCTCCACGCCGATGGCGGCCGCCGATTCCGCGGCCACGTCCACCTCGGAATAGCCTTCGCGCTCGAAGCCAGTAGTAAAGGTCAGCAGATCTGGGTTGTGGCGCTTGGCCAGGGTAGCGATGGCGGTGGAGTCGATGCCACCAGAGAGGAAGGAACCCACGGTGACATCGGCACGCATGTGCTTAGCGACGGAATCCTCCAGCGCTTCTGCAATCCGGTCAAAGAGCTGTTGTTCCTCGCCTTCTGGAACCTGCTGGACCGGGAAACGCGGCTTGAAGTAGCGCTCGGATACGACCTCCTCGCCCGGCTTCAAGGTCACCGTGCAGCCGGATTCCACGCGCCGAATATTGGCGTGCAAAGATTCCGGTTCCGGCACGTATTGCAGGTCCACGTAGTGCTCGATGGCGCGGCGGTCAAGGTTGAGTTCTAGACCAATGTCCTCGGCCATGTCCAAGATGCACTTCATCTCGGAGGCAAAGACCGTGCCGGCGTCCGTGGTGGCATAGTAAAGCGGCTTGATGCCAAAATGGTCGCGCGCGGCAAACATGGTCTTGGTCTTGGTATCCCAAATGACGATGCCAAACATGCCGCGGAGGTGCTCGACAACGTCCTTGCCCCAGTGGTGGTAGCCCACCGCAATGGGTTCGCCATCGCCTTCCGTATAGAAGGTATAGCCCAAGGCCTTGAGTTCTTCGCGGAGCTCAACGTAGTTGTAGATCTCGCCGTTAAAGGTAAGGGCATACCGCTCTGGCTCGTCCTCAGGGCCCCAGCGCAGGGGCTGGTGGGAATGTTCCAAGTCAATAATGGACAGGCGGTTAAAGCCGAAGGCGGCGTCGCCATCATGCCAAGTACCGGCTGCGTCCGGTCCGCGGTGGTGCATGCAAGGAAGCGACCGCTCCAACGCGTCGACATATTTGTCCACGTCACCGGTGGCCGCGAGCATGCCAAGAAGTCCGCACATGTAAAGATAGCTCCTTTTAATTAAGCGACTGGTGCTCGTTGTTCTACTTTACGGTGCGTGGGGTGGAAACCAGAAAGCGCCACGGCTTGGAGGAAGCTGCAGAAAAGCTTAAATTAAGCTTCCCCGTAAGGGTGCGAACTTTCGTATGATGGTCGGAATAGTTCCTTGTGAGTTAAGGCACATGGTGAAAGCGCAGACTGGGGGTACGGTTGGAACATTGTGCAGGTGGGGCGGTAACCTACTGAAACGTGGATATAAATTGAGCGCGCTGGGTTTCTTTTAAAGCTTCAAAATGGCTGGGAACCAAGCATTTATCCATTATTCTGATTGGGTAAGGGTGCTCTGTGAGTATTCGAGAAGTTTGTGTGGACAGAAAGGCAGAACACACGTGGGACAGCGTAATAAGCGCACCTTCGCCCGTAAGGCGGGCGTAGCTGGCGCACTTGCCCTAGGCGGTCTCGCCCTGGCTGGTTGTGACGTTCAGGCGCCAACTGCTGTAGAGAACCTCCTGGGATTCGGTTGGCCAAAGGGTGTTACCCCTGAGGCTGAAGCAATGTACAACTTCTGGATCTGGGTCTGGGTTGCAGCTTGGATTGTCGGCTTCATCATGTGGGGCCTATTCCTTACTGCAATTTTCCGCTGGAGCGCGAAGAAGGCAAAGCGTGATGGAAAGGGTGAATTCCCGCGCCAGACGCAGTACAACGTGCCATTGGAAATGGTATTGACCATCGTTCCAATCCTGATCATCATGACCTTGTTCTTCTTCACGGTGCAGACCCAGCAGAAGGTCACCGCATTGGATAAGGATCCAAAGGTCACCGTTGATGTCACGGCATTCCAGTGGAACTGGAAGTTCGGCTACGCCGAGAACCACGTCAACGGTGAGAACTACAACGGTGCGGACGAAGCACGTCAGGCTGAAGCGGAAAAGACCGCCCATGACCCTGAGGGTGTGGACAATCCCAACCCAATTCACGGTAAGTCCAAGGGTGACCTTTCCTACCTCAACTACAACAAGATTGAGACCGTAGGCTCCACCGAAGAGGTTCCGGTTCTGGTACTTCCTTCCGATACCGCAATCGAGTTCCGTTTGGCTTCCGCTGACGTTTCTCACGCGTTCTGGGTGCCGGAGTTCTTGTTCAAGCGCGACGTCTATGCACACCCTGAGGCCAACGCCCAGGAACGCAGCTTCCAGATCGAATCGATTGATAAGCAAGGCGCCTTTGTCGGCCGCTGTGCTGAGATGTGCGGTACCTACCACTCCATGATGAACTTCGAGGTTCGCGTTGTGTCCCCAGAGGACTTCAATGCCTACATGGACTTCCGTGAGAAGAACCCGAACGCCACCAACGCCGAGGCGCTGAAGGAAATCGGCCAGGATCCGTACGCAGTTACCACCCACCCGTTCTCCGGTGAGCGTGACACCGCCGATGGTGACAACTACGTTAAGACCGCGGCATAAGAGATAAGGACATTACACAATGCGTGCAACATCGAAAGTCTTTTACTCAATCGCGACCTACCTTTTCGTCTCGCTGATTGTTTATATCTTTGGCGTCACCCTCGTGAAGGATGATGGTTACCTCTACGGCGCCGAGTGGGTGGGCATCGTGGGTATGTTTCTCTCCGTCGTGCTCTGCCTCATGCTGGGCGGCTACCTGCACTTCACCGATAACCGCAGCGACGTTCTGCCGGAAGACTGGGAAGAAGCAGAGACCGAGGACTCCGCCGGTATCTTGGGCTTCTTCTCCCCAAGCTCCATCTGGCCACTGGCCATGGCAGGCTCCATCGGCTTCTTGGGCCTCGGCGTCATCTTCCTGTACTACTGGCTCATCGCCTTGGGTGCCGTGTGCTTGATTGCTGCCTGCGCCGGCCTGTCCTTGCAATACGGTCTGCCTAAGGAAAAGCACTAGAAATCATCTAGTCGCAGCCACTGCCTAAACTTCTCAGCCCTCCTCACCATTCCTCGGTGGGGAGGGCTTTGGCGATCTGCGTCGGAAATCGACGGGCAAAGTTCCCGCGGTGCCCAATTTTTTTAGAGGAGGGGGAGAGGGGTTGTGCCCAGGTTTTAAGTGGGCAGCAAAAGTGCATACCAGCACGTAAACGGCTATTTCTGTGGGGGTCAACCGAAAGTTGCAAATGGGCCATTTTTCCCGAAAACCACCATGTGATTTATCTCTCTAAGAAAATTGCCGAAACCGGTTGCGGACGAGAGCTGAACCGTCGCGGCCGAGACGGCTACAGCGGAGTGGATTGTGACAGAACTTCAAGTTTGCAGGCGTCACCTGCATTGATGTCTCGTCGGATGAGAATAGAAAAAGTTCCAAGGTAATTATTAATAGCGAGTTCCACACGCTTCCTTATTGGTGGCTGGCAATTCGGTAAAAAACGATTAGCGAAGGCGGGGGGAATTGAAGTGACTTTAGGGTCCGGAACGGCCATAATTACCACTGTGACGAGCGTAGTTTCTAACCAAGGTATGACAGCACCACGTGTTGCCTCGCTGAACCGACCCAATATGGTCAGCGTGGGCACCATCGTGTTCCTGTCTCAGGAATTGATGTTCTTTGCCGGACTGTTCGCGATGTGGTTCACCTCGCGA
This sequence comes from Corynebacterium sp. MSK204, assembly GCF_030229885.1. Lineage (NCBI taxonomy): Bacteria > Bacillati > Actinomycetota > Actinomycetes > Mycobacteriales > Corynebacteriaceae > Corynebacterium > Corynebacterium sp. MSK204. The sequence goes on from NZ_JASPGQ010000011.1 coordinate 45,310, forward strand.
GCGAACGGCCAGGAAGGCGATTGGGCGGAGCACACTGCCCATATCAACCTGCCAATGGGTTTTCTCATTACTGCAGTGTTGATTTCTTCCTCCGTGACCTCGCAGTTCGGCGTGTTTGCCGCAGAAAGGGGTGACGTTTACAAGCTTCGACTCTGGTACACCATCACGCTGGTATTGGGTGTTGTCTTCTTGGGCATCATGGCGTTTGAGTGGGCTGAGTTGATTCACGCAGGCGTGACGGTACAGTCCAGCGTCTTTGGTTCGGTGTTCTACATCATCACCGGCTTCCACGCTGCGCACGTAACCGCCGGTTTGATTTCCTTTGCAATCATCCTGGCCCGTATCGCTAAATCTAAATTCACGCCGGCACAGGCAACTGCCGCCATGGCAGTGTCCTACTACTGGCACTTCGTTGACGTTGTGTGGATCGGTGTGTTCACCGTTATCTACTTGATTCAGTAGTGTCGGCGAACCTCTCCCCAAAACAGTCCTCCCGTGTTCGAGTTATCTAAAGGAAAATGATGGATAACAATTCGCAGTCCGAGTCAGTGGAGCAGACCACTGTCGCGGCTAAGAAGACCCGCCGTCGCCGCAAGGCGAAGCGCACCCTTGCAGGTGGCTTTGCTTTGGCCATCGGTTTGACTGGCGCTGGCGTCTTGGCCTCTGCCTTGACGCCCGACGCTCAGGTCGCTACGGCGGAAAAAGATGATCAAGCCCTCGTGCAAGAGGGTAAGGACATCTACGACACCGCTTGTATCACCTGCCACGGTGCCAATCTGCAGGGCATCGAAGGCCGTGGCCCCTCTCTCGTAGGTATCGGAGCCGGCTCTGTGTACTTCCAAGTTCACTCTGGGCGTATGCCGATGATGTCCAACGACGCTCAGGCAGAGCGCAAGGCTCCTCGTTACACCGAGCAGCAGACCTTGGCGCTGGCCGCTTATGTTGCAGCTAACGGCGGCGGCTCGGACATCGTCTACAACGATGATGGAAGCATTGCTCAGGAATCCCTTCGTGGCGCTAACTACAATGGTCAGATTCAGGCCGAAGACGTTGCTAAGGGCTCCGAGCTGTTCCGCATGAACTGTGCATCCTGCCACAACTTCACCGGCCAGGGCGGCGCGCTGTCCTCCGGTAAATACGCTCCTGAGCTCGCGCCCGCTAACGAGCAGGAGATCTACCAGGCAATGTTGACCGGTCCGCAGAACATGCCAAAGTTCTCTGACCGCCAGCTGACTGCAGACGAAAAGAAGGACATCATCGCCTACTTGAAGTCTGCGGAAGAGACTCCGTCTCCTGCCGGTTGGGATCTTGGCGGTCTCGGCCCAGTGGCTGAAGGCCTGGCAATGTGGATTATCGGTATCAGCGCCCTGTGCGCCGCTGCTATGTGGATTGGATCGCGCTCATGAGCAATGTGAAAAAGAATTACACTGACGCAGAGCTCGATAAGATGAGCAATGATGAACTTGCTGCACTTGGTACCGAGCTCGATGATGTCACCGTAGCGTTCCGCAAGGAGCGCTACCCGGTTGAAGGTGACCCCGCAGATAAGCGCGCGGGGCGCAATGTCGCCATCTGGTTGGCAATCTCCGCTATCGGCGGATTGGGCTTCTTGGCTGTTTACCTCTTCTGGCCTTGGCAGTACAAGCAGCTAGGGGAGGACGGCCTTGTTTGGCATACTCTCTACACCCCGCTGCTTGGCATTACCGCCGCACTGTCCATTTTTGGACTCGGCTTTGCCATCGTGCAGTACGTCAAAAAGATTCTGCCGGAAGAGATTTCCGTGCAGCGTCGCCACGATGGCCCTTCGGAAGAAGTTGACCGTCGTACTCTTACCGCTCTCTTGAACGACTCGTGGAAGACCTCCACTCTTGGCCGCCGTAAGACCATCCAAGGTCTGCTCGGTGGTGCGGGCGTACTCTTCGGCTTGACTGTTATTGCTCCGCTGGGCGGCGCAATCCGTAATCCATGGAAGGTTCGCCACGAGGTGAACTACGCCGGTGACGGCACGCTGTGGACCTCCGGTTGGACCATGTACGAGAAGGGCGTAAAGCTTTACCTCGCTCGTGACACCGGCACCATCGCTGAGAAGCACTCTGGTGAGTCCGGAGAGCACTACACCACCGAAGGCGTTACCCGCCTTGTGCGCGTTCGCCCTGAGGACTTGGCCGCCGGTGGCATGGAGACCGTCTTCCCGCTTGCGGAAGAAGACGTCAACGACGGTGACCAGTACGACGCTAAGCGCGACGTGTACGAACACCACATGCACTCCATCCACGGCAACCGCAACGCGGTGATGTTGATTCGTCTGCGCCACTCCGATGCGCAGAAGGCAATCGAGCGTGAGGGACAGGAAGACTTCCACCACGGCGATTACTACGCCTACTCCAAGATTTGTACTCACATTGGTTGCCCAACTTCCTTGTACGAGGCACAAACCAACCGAATCCTGTGCCCCTGCCACCAGTCGCAGTTCGACGCATTGCACTACGGTAAGCCGGTCTTCGGCCCGGCCGCCCGTGCTCTGCCACAGCTGCCTATCACGGTGGACGATGAGGGCTACCTTGTTGCAGAGGGCAACTTCATTGAGCCTGTCGGTCCGGCATTCTGGGAGCGTAAGTCATAATGAGCAATAAACTCGCCCAAATGGGCAACAACATGGACGAGCGCTACAGCGCCGCCGGCGTGCTAAGGACGCAGCTAAACAAGGTCTTTCCGACCCACTGGTCCTTCATGCTCGGTGAGATGGCGCTGTACAGCTTCATCATTCTTCTACTAACCGGTACATACCTAGCGCTTTTCTTCGATCCTTCCATTACGAAGGTCATCTACGACGGCACCTACGCACCGCTGAACGGTGTTGAGATGTCGCGCGCCTATGCAACCGCACTCGATATTTCCTTCGAGGTGCGTGGCGGTCTCTTTGTTCGCCAGATGCACCACTGGGCAGCCCTGCTGTTCATGATGTCGATGGTTGCGCACATGCTGCGCATCTTCTTCACCGGTGCTTTCCGTCGCCCGCGCGAAGCCAACTGGATTATTGGTTGCACCCTTATCCTGCTGGGCATGATCGAGGGCTTCCTCGGTTACTCCCTGCCGGATGACCTGCTTTCCGGTGTCGGTCTGCGCATTATGTCCGCCATCATCCTGGGTCTGCCGATTATCGGTACCTGGCTGCACTGGGCCATCTTCAACGGCGACTTCCCGTCCGACCTGATGCTGGACCGCTTCTACATCCTCCACGTTCTGGTTATCCCAGGCATCATCCTGGGCCTCATTGCAGCCCACTTGATCATGGTTTGGTTCCAGAAGCACACCCAGTTCCCTGGACCGGGTCGCGCAGAGAATAACGTTGTCGGCGTCCGCATTATGCCGGTCTTCGCCACCAAGGCAATTGGTATGGGCATGATGGTCGCTGGTGTCCTGGCTCTGATGTCCGGTGTGCTGACCATCAACGCCATCTGGTTGCTTGGTCCGTACAACCCATCTCAGGTTTCTGCAGGTTCTCAGCCCGATATCTACATGCTCTGGACAGACGGTGTGGCTCGTGTCATGCCTGCTTGGGAGCTGTACCTGGGTAACTACACGATTCCTTCCGCCTTCTGGGTCGCGCTGTTGTGTGGCCTGATGGTCGTGCTGCTTATCACCTACCCGTTCCTGGAGAAGAAGTTCACTGGTGACGATGCGCACCACAACCTTCTGCAGCGACCGCGTGACGTTCCTACGCGTTCTGCAATCGGTGCAGCGGCAATCGTGTTCTTCCTGCTGGTTACTCTCTCCGGTGGTAACGACCACGTTGCGCACTTCTTCCAGATTTCGTTGAATGCGATGACCTGGGTCGGACGTATCGGCCTGATTGTCCTGCCGCCGATTGCTTACTTTATGACCTACCGCATTTGCGTTGGTCTCCAGCGCTCTGACCGCGAGGTGCTCGAGCACGGTATTGCTACCGGTGTCATCAAGCAGCTGCCTAACGGTGCCTTCATTGAGGTCCACCAGCCGCTCGGCCCGGTTGATGAGCACGGCCACGCAGTACCGCTTGAGTACGCAGGCGCTCAGGTGCCGAAGCAGCTTAACCACCTCGGTTACGCTGACTCCGAGATTCAGGGCACCTTCAGCCCGGACGATCCGGAACTCATGCGCCGCGTTCACGAGATTCACGAGGAGAACCACGAAGAGGAAGCGGAGATGTTCCGTCGCCTCAACGAGGCCAACCGCCGTGATGACGAGGAAAACGGTCGCATCTAACCTTTCCTTGGGTTAGCTCGATACACGCTCACTAAACGAGCCCGCTAAGCCACCAATACTTGGTGGTAAGCGGGCTCGTTTCAGTTTTGGGACCGTCGCTTTTTAAGGAATCGCGGCTTACTGTTGCTGGGCTATCGAGCTAGGAGTCGGCACATAATGCAGACATCCTGGGACTGTCTCTTTTGGGCGAAAACCGGATATTTGCCTGAAATAACTTGGTAGATGGCCTCGCACAAACGCGGGGTCAACCTAGGAGGTAAGAACTTCGTCGTCCTTCACATACGGGAATGGAAGTACCGACAAACGCCGGCTCACGCGGAAACGCCTTGTCTAGCGGTGGGCAATAGCGCCAGCCCTGTTAGTTAGCAGTAGGGTAGCCGTCCTAGGAGCATGAGGTTGCCACTGAGCCTGGGATGGAAGATTTCCGTAATGAGGGCCTTCAAACGAGTCCATAGCCGGCATTTGCCTTTAAACGTGGTCTTCAGGGCTTCGGAATAGCTATTGCACACCCTCCAGCCCTCATGTGTTCTTTTCCCGTTGCTTCACTTTTGGACACAGTTAGCACAGTTCTTATTGGCAGCTTTTCTGCTGTAGTCATCACCACTAGAAGCGTGAGACTTACCTAGGTCCTTTGCTACAGCTTTTTGCCGATGCCAGGACTCTTCGAGCGTATCGTCTCCATGAGCAGTCGCAGGATCCACGTTCGTATCCTCTTCGCCATTTCGCCCGGGTAATTTAAGAGCACCGTGCTCTGTGCAGACACTTGGCTTGAGACTCGTCGGGAGCCGGCAGGCGACCGTTCCTCGGAGCGCGAAGAGTAGGCGTTATTCTCCGCCCTTAGATACTGCAGTGAGGTTTTCGTTCGTGCCGGACCTTTAAAACAAGTATTGCCGGCCGCTGCAATGACTAGGCGGACCAAGGCCTTTCTATAGGGGCGCACGCCGTAAAGCGAGGGACCGGGCTAGACTCATCCTCCTTTGCCCGGTGGGTAGTGGAAGCGGCGTTACCTAACAGGGCCCAGTGCTTGGCAACAAGCCGGGGGATGGGCCCCTAGGTTTAACGCGCAATAGGCTCGCGGGTTCAGTAAAACCCCGGAGGGGGTACCGCTGCATAGGGCGGCCGATTTTACGCGATCAGAGGGCGTTAAAGGACGGGGCTGATGGTACGAAAGTGATTGTCACACATAGTATGTGTCGAAAGTCACCAAATATAATTTTTGAACTTGTTGAAGCCCTCGTTTATGGAACGAGTAACCGCCGGAGGTGGGGTACGCCTAGGCTATTGTCCCAGTGTAGGGGCCTTAAAAATCAGTAATAGCTTTATTGAATCTTCGACAGGTCCGGTTTGTCTCGGCTTGGTCAAAATAAGATAACGAACGTGTAACAAAGCTAGATCCGGGGTAGTGAATGGACATTGATTGTGATGATTTCGTAACCTATTCGAGACATTGAGTTACCGCCCGAAAGGTGCTCAATAGGAAATGAAAATTTAAAGCGTCGCATCTGGCTCCTCCTAGTGAGGGGCCGAGTGGAGGAAGGCCTAAAGGAACGGTCTTCTAATGAACACTAGGCCCTAGGGTCAGAGCTTTTCTACAAGGAAAGTAGACGCGTAGGAAGATTTGGAGTTTTTCTCGTGGCAAAGCACCGTCGTCAGGGCACTGTAAATACCCGTCGTATCGCATCTACTGCAGCTATCGCTGCAACCGCAGCTGTCGCCGCCCCGGGCGTCGCTCAGGCTGCCGAGGTCGTTGTTCCTAATACCGACTACCGTTTCGAGGTTGCCGGTCTGGAAAACGTCCCGAACATTGACCAGGTCCCAAACATTGACAAGTACGTCCCGTCCTTGGGCCAGGTTTCCAACCAGGGTGGCGACGACTTCGTCGCTGCTGCAGAGCAGCAGGCTGCTCCGGCCCCGTCCACCGTTGGTCAGAAGGCTCTGGAAGCTGCACGCTCCGTCCTTGGCTCGCCGTACGTTTATGGCGCTGCTGGCCCGAACGCTTTCGACTGCTCCGGTTTGACCAGCTGGGCTTACTCCCAGGCTGGCGTTCAGATTCCGCGTACCTCCCAGGCTCAGGCTGCTGGCGGTACCCCTGTTTCCTTGGACCAGCTCCAGCCTGGTGACATCATTTCCTACTACGGTGGCGCTTCCCACGTCGGTATCTACACCGGCAACGGGACCATCATTGACGCGCTTAACTCCGGCACCCCTGTGCAGGAGCGCGACTTGAACTACATGCCGATTAACAATGCCGTGCGCTTCTAATTGGCAGTGATATGACATGCCCTTCCCTTTGTGAAAAAGGGAAGGGTTTTGTTGTGCAACGGCGGCTAAAACCCGCTATAGTAAATTCGATTTTTGAAAATTTTGAGTTGAAGGTCTTTTCGTGTCTAAACGTGTGCTCCCAGCTGCCGCATTAACCGCAGTCCTCGCTGTCACTTCACTTTCTGGCCTCCCGCAAGTTATTGCGCAGGAGGCGGAACCGAACCAAGAGTCTGCTTCTGAAAACGTCGATGATCTGGTCGATCGCGTCGGAGAGGTTGCTCGAAAGGTCTCGGCGAAGAATGAGGAAGTCAAAGAGCTAGAAGATAAGCTCGCGGCCAAGGAAGAAGAGGTCGCTCAAGCGGAGCAAGACTCCGCAGAGGCCCAAAAACGCGTACATGACGCGCAGGGCGATGTCTCCACGCAGCAAGGCCGCGTGGACGACTTGGCACAGTCTCGCTACCGGGGAGACTCCCGTTCCGCCGTTTCGGGTGCGCTGGCTGCGGAAGACCCAGCAGACGCCGTAGAGCGCATGGGATACTTGGGCGCGCTTTCGCGCAAGGCGCAACGCACCCTCGATGCCAAGGCAGATGCAGCCTCAATGGCTGAAGCGGTTCAGCAAGAAGCCGCTGACGCTGCGAAAAAGGTGCGCGAGGAAAAGAAGGACCTCGAAAAGCAGCGCGATGAACTGGTAAAGCAAAAGGATGCGCTGGAAGAGCAGCAGGCAGATATCGAAGCTCAGGTGGATGCGCTGAGCGATGAGCAGCGCGAAGCTTGGGAAGGACAATTCGGCGGCACGGATAAGCTGGATTTCGACTTGGGAGAGATCGCCGATGGCGCTAGCTCTGCGGCTCTGTCCAAGTTGGGTTCGCCCTACGGCTGGGGTTCTGCCGGTCCGAACCAGTTCGACTGCTCTGGCCTGATGTACTGGGCATACCAGCAGATTGGAAAGACCATTCCGCGTACCTCGCAAGCACAAATTGCAGGTGGCACGTCCGTGCCGGTGGATCAGCTGCAGCCCGGCGATATCGTGGGCTACTACCCAGGAGTTACCCACGTCGGAATGTACATTGGCAACGGCCAGGTAGTACACGCCTCGACCTATGGCGTGCCAGTTCAGGTCGTGCCACTCAACTCGATGCCTATTTCGGGGACTGCGCGATTCTAAGTGGCCCGCATACTGCTGGTAACGAATGACTTTCCTCCCAAAGTCGGAGGAATCCAGTCCTACCTGCGGGACTACCTAGAAGCGCTCAACCCAGACGATGTCGTAGTATTCGCTTCGACCCAAGAGCCACCTGAGGACTATGACGCCTCTGTCGCCTACAAAGTCATTCGGTGGCCACACCGCGTGATGCTGCCCACCCCGGCCACCATGCGCCGCATGCAGGAAATCATCCGGCAAGAGGCCATTGAGGTTGTGTGGTTTGGTGCGGCGGCACCGCTGGCGCTGATGGGAAAAGCCGCGCGGCAGGCGGGGGCGCGCCGCGTGGTGGCAACGACGCATGGCCACGAGGTGGGGTGGTCTATGGTTCCACTGGCCCGGCAATGCCTGCGGCTGATTGGCAATAACGCCGATGTCATTACGTATATCTCGGATTACACTCTACGGCGCCTGCGCGGGCCGTTTGGTCCGCACCCGGAGTGGGCTCACCTGCCTTCTGGGGTCAGCCTAGATTCACTTTCCCCCGCAACCCCTGCGCAGCGCGCGGCCGCGAAAGCGGAGTTCGAGGTGAGCGGGCCAACCATCGTCTGTATTTCCAGGTTGGTCCCGCGCAAGGGGCAAGACCAATTATTGCGGGCGATGCCGCAGGTCAGAGAAGAATTCCCCGATGCGCAGCTAATGTTGATTGGTCGCGGGCGCTATCACGACGTACTGCAAGAATTGGCAGAGGTGTACTGTCCCGATGCAGTGATTCAGCCTGCCCCCAGCATTGAGACCGCGCTTCATGCCGCAGATATTTTTGCCATGCCGGCCCGCACCCGGGGCGGCGGCTTGGATGTGGAAGGCCTGGGCATCGTCTATCTGGAAGCACAAGCCTGCGGGCTGCCGGTCGTTGCCGGTGATTCTGGGGGAGCGCCGGAGACCATTACGGAAGAGACGGGGATCGTCGTCAAGGGCGCGTCCGTCGATGAGCTCGTGGAGGCCTTGAAGCAGCTCTTGCGCTCGCCAGAAATGCGTGATCGTATGGGGCAGGCGGGGCGCAGGGACGTTGAAAAGCACTGGAGCTGGGAGATCATGGGGCAGCGGCTGAGAAAGCTTATGGCTTGATGTGACCCTGGCCCGGTTGTCGGTATATTCTGATATCCATGCTTGAAAACAACTCCGCCGATCTTACTATCGGCTTCGATGTCGGTGGCACCAATGTGCGCGGTGGAGTAATCACTCGAGACGGGGAAATCCTTGCGAGTCGCACCATGCCAACCTCGGGGGATCCGCGCCAGCTTAATGATGACCTGGTAGCGATCGTCGAGGAGCTGCGCGCGGACTACCCCGTGGGCGCGGTGGGCCTTGCCGTGGCGGGATTTTTAGACCCAGAGTGTGAGACAGTCCGCTTCGCCCCGCACCTGCCGTGGCGGAATGCCCCGGTCTGGAGAAACCTCGCGGAACGCTTGGGGCTGCATGTCCGGCTGGAGCATGATGCCAACTCCGCTGCTTGGGGAGAATGGCGCTTTGGCGCGGGGCGCGGCGCGAAGGATTGGGTGTTTTTTGCCGTTGGCACCGGCATTGGCGCTACCTTGATGACTCACGACACCATCTACCGAGGCGCCTTTGGCACTGCTCCGGAATTTGGTCATATCGTCGTGGTGCCGAATGGCAGGCAGTGCTCGTGCGGCAAACGAGGCTGCTTGGAGCGCTATGCCTCAGGCACGGCCCTGCCGGATACCGCGCGCGAACTGCGGCCAGACTATGAGACCTCCTTGCCGCCGTATCCCACCGGTGAGCAGGTTGCACGCGCGGCACGTGGGGGAGACCCACTCGGTATTGCGGTAATGGAGAACTTTGGACAGTGGTTGGGCCAAGGCTTATCCATCGTGTCTGATGTGCTCGATCCGGAGCTCATTGTCATTGGCGGCGGGGTGTCCCAAGATGCGGATATGTACTTAGAGGAAGCCACCGCTGCCATGGGCCGGGATATAGTCGGCGCTGGACATCGCCCCCTTGCTCGCGTTGCAACCGCGGAATTGGGTTCGGCAGCAGGTATGATTGGCGTAGCTGACCTGGCCCGCCGCGGCCACTAGAATGAGCGAAGGACGAGCTGGAGATGAAAAACAAATGGTACTGGGCGTTTAAGCACATCTTTTTCGGGCCCGCCCTGCGTGTATGGAACCGCCCTTGGTCAGAAGGAATGGAAAAAATCCCTGCTGAAGGTCCCGCGATTTTGGTATCCAACCATCAAGCGGTGATGGATTCCTTCTTCTTCCCCCTGCTGTGCCCGCGCCAAATTACTTTTTTGGCCAAGTCAGAGTACTTCACCACCCCCGGCCTCGTGGGCGGCATGCAGAAATGGTTTTTTAGCTCCGTCGGGCAAGTTCCCATTGAACGGGATCATGAATCAGCCAGCCAGGCCATGCTCGAGACCGCGCGAAAGATTTTGGGGCGCGGTGATCTCTTTGGTATCTACCCAGAGGGCACTCGGTCCCCAGATGGACGTGTGTACAAGGGGCGTACCGGGATGGGGCGCATTGCCATGGAGACCAATCAGCCGGTCTATCCCATCGCTATGATCAATTCCCGCAAGGCTAACCCGATCGGTTCGTGGATTGTCCGCCCCGCCAAGGTGGGAGTGCGAGTGGGAGACCCCATTTACCCGCATGACTGGGCGCGCGAACACGGCCTGGATCCGCAGCAGCACGAGACCATACGCGCGTTCACGGACATGGTCATGGGGACATTAGCCGAGCTCTCCGGCAACCCCTATGTGGATGTCTATGCGGCTGATGTAAAGGAATCATTAAAGGCCGGCCACGGGTACCCCGCCGGTGCGGAGATTAAAGGGAGGTAATTACAATTCCTCAGGCCCGCTTAGCGTGGCCGGATACCGCAAAAGGAATTTCTATCATCGGCGTGGTGCTCCTACACATCACGCTGAAGGTGCCAGGAGCCGAACAAACGTGGCTAGCAAGTCTCAATACCTATCTCGACCCCCTGCGCCTTCCCCTGTTCTTTCTGGTCTCCGGCTACTTCTCTTATAAAGTCTTTCGTTACAGTTTCGCGGAGTTATTTACCCGCCGGCTCTGGTTTTTCCTCATTCCTTATTTGGTGTGGATGTCCGTGGAGCATATGACCAAACAGCTGGAATACCAGTGGGTTTTCGGTGACTCCTCCATGGGTATGACCGAGATGCTGCAAAATCTTTTACTTGGCCATACGATGGCGTGGTTTATCCACGCGCTCATTTTGTTCAACCTATTTCTGTGGTGCGTGCGCAAATTGCCTGCGTGGGCGGGCATCGGGCTGAGCTTTACCCCCGTTATTTTTATTGCCTGGCAGGAACAGTTTCAGTTTATTGGCAAGGCCATTATGTTCCTTCCCATCTTTGTAGGCGCCGCCTACCTTCGCGAACCGATTACCCGTTTTGCGGCCGCGGCAGAAGAAGTATTCCACGGCTCGTGGACCGTGCGCAGTGTTGGAGCGTATGCCGCGGCCATCGGCGCTTATTGTGCAGGCCTGGCCCTGCGCCACGCGTGGGACGGCAACGAAGCAGACATTGCTTTTAACTGGCCCCTGCTGGGCGCGGACTTTTTGGGTTGGGGAGATATAAACCTATTAGTGCGCTTTGTGGAACAGGTGCTAGAGGTGCCCGCGGGCATTATTGGGGCCGTGCTCATTAGCCACATTCCGTGGATTGCAGAAGGCGTGAAGTTCGTCGGCCGGCACACGCTGCCGATTTATCTCTCGCACCCCATCGGCTTGACCGTGGGCTATGGGTACTACATGGCGCATCATGACTATGCTGTGTCTTTGGCCGGGTCGTGGCCGCTGGAAAATACGTGGTTCTGGATCGCCATGTGCTTTATCTTTACGGCCATTTCTTCCCTGGCGCTGTGGGCGCTGGGGAAGGTCCCTATCCTTGGCTGGACGCTGGTTCCGCCGCGGATCGGTAGGCGCCGCCCCGCCGTAGAGCCAATGGTAGCGAACAAGCAACCAACAACACGGTGATGATGACGTAGTCATTGCCAACGATGTGCTGCCACCACGTCCAATCCAGCTCTTGGTCCTCGGTATGCGGAACCTGCCAGTGGCCGCGGGCGAAAAGCGCCAGCCAGGTGAGAGCGGCGAGAATCCAGCGGCGGCTGGCCACTAGGTAGATGCCCACTAATACCAGCCAGGTGAAGTGGTGCGACCACGATACGGGGGAGCACAGCAGCGATACGGAGGCTGCCAGGAGCATGAGCACAACCTGGTTACCGTGAGACAGGCGCTCCATGGCAAACCACACGATCGCGATGACGACGATGACGCCAACGAGCCACAGGGTTTCTGCGTTATTGGGGCTGAGGCGGGTAAACAAGCCGCGCAAGGATTGGTTGGCGCTATAGGCTAGGCCGCCGATGCGCTCGGAATCGCGCAGGGTAGAGGTCCAATACTCAATCGAGCTATGCGGATTGGCAACAAAGGCGATGAGGCCGGCGGCCACGAAGGAACCCAGGGTGGTAAAGAAGGCCTTCCATTCGCGTCGGACGAAGAAGACAGCCAAAAAGACCGCCGGGGTGAGCTTGATGGCGATGGCGATGCCGGTCAGGATGCCGCGGGTCTTTTTCACCCATAGCAAATCAATGACCACGAGTGCGGTGAGCAGGATATTGATTTGGCCAAAGCTAAAGGTCTGCGTAATTGGCTCGGCCAGCATGGCGGCAAAAAGCCACCACGCCGCCCATTGTTGGCAGTTGAGGGTACGCAATACCAGCGCAATGCAGACCCACAAGGCGAGCACGGAGAGGACCGTGATCACCACGGCGGCAGCGGTGAGGGGGATCCACTGGAGCGGGGCGAAGAGCAGGGCCGCAAACGGTGGGTAGGTAAATGGGAGAGAGACGTTGCGGTCGGTGCCTACGAAATAGTCGCGGTTATAAAGGTCGCTGCCGAATCCGGCCCCGCCTTCGCGGTAAACATCGAGGTCAATGTGGTAAAAGGCGCGAAAATCACCGGAGAATAAGGCAGGAATATCGATAATCCACCACAGGGCGGCAAGCGCTGACAGGATTAGGGGGAGGGCGGTGGTCCACAGGGATTTATTATCGGTTCGGCTCACCTGCAAAATTTTACAGCGGCGCGATCGTGGGGCCAATTTCCCGCGCCCATCGCCGCAGCGCTAGGCTTGTACAACGTGCGTTACTTCTATGACACCGAATTTATCGAGGATGGCAAGACCATTGAATTGGTCTCCATCGGCATCGTCGGTGAGAACGGAAGTGAATATTATGCCGTATCCACGGATTTTGACCCGTCCAAGGCCAACTCTTGGGTTAAGGAAAACGTCTTGGCCAAACTGCCCAGTCCCCAGGATTCCGCATGGAAGCCGGCGAGCACCATCCGCACGGAAATCCTGGAGTTTCTAACGCGCAGCTCTACGCCCATTGAATTGTGGGCGTGGGTCGGCGCGTATGACCACGTGGTATTGGCGCAGCTGTGGGGCGACATGGCGAGTTTTCCCAAGCGCCTGCCGCGCTATACTCGCGAGCTAAAGCAGCTGTGGGAGTTCGCCGGGCGTCCTAGCTTGCCGGCCGTGCCTAAGGGCAACCACGATGCGCTTGTCGATGCCCGCCATAACCTCGTCAAATTCCGCGCCTGCACCGAGGTCTTGCCCTTGTCCAAGGGTAATAGAATCAATTTCTAGCAGTTAACTACCAAGCGACAGGCATTAAATGGTTAAATGGAAGAGTGAGTTGGACAGTAGATATTCCCCAAAGTGTTCTGCCTGATCTTCCGCCCTTGCCTGAGGGCATTGAGGAGGTCTTCCAGGACGTCATCAAGCGCGATGCAAAGCAACAGCCCAGTTGGGATCCCACCCAAGCCGATAACGTGCGCAAGATTCTCGAGTCGGTGCCACCCATCGTGGTTGCCCCAGAGATTGAGAAGCTCAAGCTGCAGCTTGCCGATGTCGCACTAGGCAACGCCTTCCTGTTGCAAGGCGGCGATTGCGCCGAGACCTTTGAATCGAATACCGAACCGCATATTCGCGGCAACGTTAAGACCCTGCTGCAGATGGCCGTCGTATTGACCTATGGCGCGTCCGTTCCAGTGGTGAAGCTGGGGCGCATTGCTGGGCAGTACGCCAAGCCGCGTTCCTCGGATACGGACGCGAATGGCCTGTTGAATTACCGCGGGGACATCGTCAATGGCGTGGACCCCACCGATGAGGATCGCCGCCACGATCCTGCCCGCATGATCCGTGCTTACGCTAACTCTTCTGCCGCCATGAACTTGGTGCGCTCTTTGACCTCCTCCGGCACCGCGGATCTCTACCGCCTGCACGAATGGAACCGCGAGTTCGTCCGGAAATCGCGCGCCGGTGCCCGCTACCAAGACTTGGCCCGCGAGATTGAAAATGGCTTGAAGTTCATGAATGCGTGCGGCGTGCAGGACTCCACCCTGCACTCGGCGGATATTTACTGCTCGCACGAGGCGCTGCTCAAGGATTATGAGCGTTCCATGCTGCGCTTGGGCCAAGATGATAATGGCGATACCAAGCTCTATGACCTCTCCGCGCACCAGGTGTGGATTGGTGAGCGCACCCGTGGGCTGGATGACTTCCACGTTAATTTCGCCGCCATGATCGGCAACCCAGTGGGCATCAAGCTCGGACCTGGAGCCACGCCTGAGCAGGCCGTGGAATACGCCGAAAAGCTAGATCCCAACCGCGAGCCTGGCCGCCTGACCATCATCTCCCGCATGGGCCACGACAAGGTTCGTAGCGTCTTGCCGCCCATCATCAAGGCCGTCGAAGATTCTGGGCACACCGTGGTCTGGCAGTCCGACCCCATGCACGGCAATACCTTTACCTCGTCCAACGGGTACAAGACCCGCCACTTCGACAAGATCGTCGACGAGGTGCAGGGCTTTTTCGAGGTACACCGCGATTTGGGCACCCACCCGGGCGGCGTGCACCTCGAGTTCACCGGCGAAGACGTGACGGAATGCCTCGGTGGCGCCGAGGACATCACCGACCTGGACCTGCCGGGCCGCTATGAATCCGCCGTGGATCCGCGCCTGAATACGCAGCAGTCCCTCGAGCTCTCGTTCCTCATCGCTGAGATGCTGCGGAACTAGGGCACCACCTAGACCCAGAGGGAAGGGGTTCCTTCGTAGTAGGAGGAACCAAACCACCACCCGCTGATAGCGACCGCACCGGTAGCCACCGCCACTGCGAGGAGAAAGACCAGCAGTGAGGCGGGATGGCGATTGGTCAGGGGCCGCTCGGCGGGTTCTTCTTCTGCCGCCTGTGCCGGCGGCTGCGCGGGAGAATGTGCTGCTGCACCCACGCCCGCAGCGGGTGCTGGGGCGGGGACAGGAGCCGGGGCCGGCGCTGGTGCTGGAGCAGGAGCCAGCGGCGGCTCGGGGGAATCGTCGGCGGGCGCCTGGGGGACATCGAGGCGCGTTTCAAAGTCTGGCTGCGGCGGATCCGGCTCGGGCTCAGGGGGAATGACCTCGGTGGGCCCGCCGTCTAAATGCTCGGTAGCGCCTTGCGGGATGGTCCGCGTGGGCTCAAATACATCCGTGGCGCCGATGCCGGAATAATCCGTCGGCGTTTGCGCGGTGCGCGCGGCGGCCGCATTGCGGGGAACCGGGATGGTCACCGTGGGCAGATCCAACTCCCGGCAAATATCTTCGATGGCATCGAGGAACTCCCCGGCATCGGCAAAGCGCTCGCGGGGATCGCGGGCGGTGGCGGTGGCCACGAGGGCATCGACAAGCTTGGGCACGCCCTCAGCGCGCGTGGATGGGGCGGGAACATCATCGTAGAGGCGCGCGGTGGCGTGCGCGATCGGGGTATCCCCGGAGAAGGGCACGGTTCCGGTCAGGAGCTCAAAAAGCACGATGCCGGCCGAATACACGTCGGTAGCGGGGGTTATATCCTCGCCGGTGACCTGTTCCGGTGCCAAGTACGAGACGGTGCCGACGATCATATTCGAGGTGGCCTGCGCATTCGTCGCACGGACCAAGCCGAAATCGCCCAATTTCACCCGGTGATGCGAGGTAATGAGCACGTTATCCGGCTTAATATCGCGGTGGATAAGCCCCGTGGAGTGCACCTCGGTTAAGCCTTGGAGCACGCTGCGCAGCGTCGATAATGCGGCAGGAACGGTAAGCGGGCCGCCTTCGGCAAGCAGCTCCCGCAAAGTGCCGCCATCGATAAGCTCCATGATGAGGTAAATGGGCTCGCCATCGGCGGAAAAATCATGAATGGCCACGAGGTTGGGGTGCTGCAAACGCGCCATCGCGCGGGCCTCGCGGGAAAAACGCTTGATAAAAACCGGGTCATCGTCATAGCGCTCATCCATGACCTTTGCGGCCACTTGGCGGCCCAAGCGCATATCCACGCAGCGATAGACGGTAGACATACCGCCGCGGGCGATGGGGCGATCGATGCGGTAACGGTCTTCCAACACGTCACCAATTTCCAACCTAGTCATACCTCCCAGTATGGCCGATCCCCTAGGCCGCGTTAAAGTAGGTGGCGTGACTAACGCAGAAAACTCCCTGAATTCCTTATTGGCCGGCGAAGAGCTGCTCAGCATGCAGCAGGTGGCAGACAAGCTAGGCCTTCCCATCACGCGCGCCTATGACCTGCTCCAGGACCGCAAATTCATTGTCTGGGACTCGCCCGAAGGCAAGCGCGTGCCGCTCGCATTTTTCAATGACAAGGGGAGCATCGCCAAGCATATCACTGGCGTTATCACCGTGCTTACCGATGGCGGCTATGACGACGAAGAAATCCTGCGCCACCTTTTTACCGCAGATGATTCCCTGCCTGGCCGGCCAATCGACGCCCTGCACGGGCACCTGGCGCGCGAGGTCATTCGGCGGGCTCAGGCGTCTGCTTTTTAGCCCAGCGCTTGGGGAGTTGAGGGCCTTTTTGGCTCACGCCATCGAACATCCACTGCGTTGCGGACCAGGACAAAACGATGACGCCAATGACCCAGAACCAGTTATAGAGCTGGTGGTTGCCATCGCCGGAAAAGCTCAAGCTGATAAATAGCGCTACGCCAGAGGTAAACTTCAGCAGCCACAGCGGCGGGCGGAAGGTGCCCATGAGCGTAAAGATGGAGGCGTAGTACCACGGCAGGGTCACCGAGTTGAAGACGAAGGCAACCTGGTAGGCCGCCGCGGTGCCCATAATCGCATCGCGGGCCGTGTGCCGGCTTAGCCACCACACGATGACCAGCCCGATGAGCATGCACACCATCGCGATGGTGCGCAGGACGCCCAGGATGGCGTTATAGGATGCGTCCGGGTCAAAAATGTGGACCGCTGGGACGATGATGTCTGCGGCCAATGTCGGGCCCGCCAAGGGGTTAATCACCTTAGAATTTCCGCTGACCTGGGATAGCCAGCCCCATGAGGTGCCGGAGGCCCAGGTAATAAGCGCCACGGAGGCGATGATTTCCACGGCAGCGATGAGCCCTGAGCAGACGAAAACTACCGCCGTGCGCGCCGCGGTAGAACCCTTGGGCGCGTAGCGGTGCAGCATCAGCCAGACGATGAAGGGGGCTGCAAAGATCGCGGTAGCCTTCATCGCCACCGCCGTGCCGACTAGCAGTAGCGCGGCGTGGAAGCGCTGGTGCAGCGCGGCCAAAAGCCCCAAGGACACCAGGCCGACCATGAGGGATTCATTATGCATGCCGCCAATGAGGTGCAAGATGATGACCGGGTTGGCAACGCCAATCCACAGCGCGACCGCCGGGTCCGCGCCGAGCTTTCTGGCGATGCGCGGGACCGTCCACGCAATGAGGACAAAGCCCGAGAGCGAAAGCAGCTTATAGATGATGATCCCGGCGGTGACGTTATCGCCCACAACGGTGGTCACGATCTTGCCTATCCACAGGTGCAGCGGACCGTACGGGGTGGTGGTATTGCGCCAGTCTTGGGAGACCTCCAGCAGGAAGGGGCCGGGGTTGATGGCGGCGCCCTCGGTATAAGGGTCGAACCCATCGCGGACCATGGCGCCCTGCATGAGGTAGGAATACACGTCCCTAGAAGCCATGGGGCCGGCGAAAAGCAGTGGGGTGACCCAAGCGATAAGGATGCGTCGTAGCTCGCGCACCCCTCCCTCTGGGCGCGGGTTTTTAAGCTGCCGGCGGATAATCATGCGCCCGGCAAGCACCCAGGCGGCGGCGAGGAGGAAAATGCCCACCCAATACAGCACCAACCCAAGGTTGCGCCCGTGACCATAGGAGAAGAAGCCGATATTGAGCGCTTCGAGCACGCCGCCGCGATTGCGGGTCGAGCCGCCGGAAAAGGACGAGAAAAGGAGCACACACGAGGCCACGAGGCCCAGCGGGAGCGCGCGGGGGACTGGCAAGGAGTAGGTTTTGGCCACGGTGATACCTACTTTTGGCGCGTCGTCGCCTGAATGGCCAAGTGCTCTAGCGTTTCCGTGATCTGCGGATCCACGTTCGCCGCACGCAGATGGGCTAACCCGGATTCCGTCAACGCGGTAATGCGGCGCTCAATCTCATCCGGGGCGCCGGAATCCGCAATGATTTGGGACAGGCGCAGCAAGTCCTGCGTATCGGAGGTGCGGCCGATGAATTTCCGCAGGGTAGCGGCGGCACTGGGGTCGCGTTCATCGGCGCGCTGTAGCGCTAAGGCAAGAAGCTCCGTGCGCTTGCCCTCTCGCAGATCGTCGCCGGCGGGCTTGCCCGTAATTTCGGGGTCCCCAAAGACCCCCAGTTGGTCATCGCGGAGCTGATACGCGATGCCGATATCGTGCCCATAGCCGCGGAAAGCCGAGATTAATTCTTCGCTTGCTCCCGCGATGGCAGCGCCCAAATGCAGGGGCCGCTCGATGGTATAGGCGGCGGTTTTATAGCGATTGACGGAATTGCTCAGCGCCACCGATTCCGAACCGGCTGCCTCGAGGGAAATATCGAGCAATTGGCCGCCCAAAACCTCGGTGCGCATTCCCCGCCAGGGCTCGCGCGCACGCTGCAAAGCCTCTGGGCTGAGCCCAGAATCCTGAAACATATCCTCGGCGTAGACCAGCGCAAAATCGCCCACCAAGATGGCCACGGACGTGCCAAAGAATTCCGGATCCCCTAAGAAATCGGACTCCCGGTGAAGGCGCTCTGCTTCCCGATGCACCGTCGGTTTCCCGCGCCTCGTATTCGACGCGTCAATGATGTCATCGTGGATAAGCGCGCAGGCTTGGATGAACTCCAGCGAGGATGCCGCGCGCAGCATCGCCTCTGGGGATTCCGAACCGCGCCCGGCGGCAAGGTAACCCGCCCACGCGTACATGGGGCGCACCCTTTTCCCGCCATCGAGGACGAATGATTCCAAAAAGCTCATGGCGGTACTGACCGGGGCACCGATTTCTGCCACGTGTTCCCGGCGCTGATCCAAGAAGATGGCCAGTTTTTCGCGCACCGCGCCGGGGATATCCGCAAGCTCAGGAATATTCGTCATAGTCACACTTTCACACGATACCGCCTAGAGCCGAGAAGAAATAACGCAGGTTTATAGCGGCAGGCCCACTCCTAAAATGGCAAAGGGCCGGGGATCCGCCGGGTAGCGATGGTGGCGCACGACATCAAAGAAGCCCACAGACCGGTAGAGGCGAAAAGCCCCGTTGGCTTCCCGTGGCGATTCCGGCGTTGATAATAAAGCATATTGGGCAGGGATATTCCACAGCAGCCCTTTTAGTAGCTGCCTGCCTAAACCGTGTCCTTGAAAGGAAGGCAGCACGTGTACTTCGGACACCTCAAAGTAGCTGCGCAGCATGCCCCATTCGGACTCAGTTATCCCGCCATTGCGGCGCAGGGCGCGGCGCAGTTCGGAATCCCACCAAGTATCTGGTGAGCCTAAAAATCCATAGGCCACTCCCACGACGCCGTTGTCATGCGCAGCGATAAGCGCTGTAAACCCGGGCCGCATGGAATCCGACTGCCAATTGTCCACGCTGCGCGAAAACGTGACCGGGTCATATCCCATGGCCTCGATGTAGATCTCCACGAGTTGGGGAGCCAGCATAGAGAACTCTTGCGGGGTTAAGCGGCGGATTTCGAAACTCACGGTATCTATCACACCAGATACGTGTGGCTACCGGCGGACGAGGGTGGGGGCGGGGTTATTCAGTCGAACAAAGAAAACTATCGAACGTTGTTCGATATGCATCGATTTATGGCTGGTAAAACTCTTGAGTAATTCGAACAGGTGAACTAGAATAGGGGGTAGATGTCCGGTTGGCTACTTAAAGTCAACGGCAATCGAACACGGTTAGTTATTAGCGCAGTACAGGAGAAAAACAATGGCACAGATTATTTCGGCAACGCAGTCCCGCTCTACCGGTCGCTTCGCTGGCAAGCAGGGCGCAAAGCGGGCCCACTTTCTTTTCCAGGCCCGCGAGCTTCTAGATCAGGCCAGAAGCTACGCGGCGGATGGTCGCTTTGACCAAGCGCTAGAGGTGGCTTATCAGTCCGCATTGCGTACGGCGGGTGCGCGAGTAGCCGTGTCGGTGGTCTCTCGCCGCCGGCGCCTGCCAACGAGCGCGTGGGACCGCTTGGCTCTGGTCGGGGCCGAAGAAAAGCAGTGGGCGGAAGCTTTTAAGACCTATTCTCGTACTCGCGCCCGGGTGGGATCTGGCTTGGATGCAACTCCGGATGAGGAGTATGTCTACGGGCTAATGGAGCAGGCGGCGCAATTTTTAGATGAGAGTGAAACCGAGACGATTCTGGGATCCTTTGCGGCATAGCAGCAGCATTGCGGCGCCATAATCACTGTTGAGGGGAATAACTACCTTTTGGGGAACATACTGGTTACTCTGGGCGTTAGTATTGGTAGAAGATATATCGGCCGAAGCCCAGTCCCTAGTTGGAGGAAAAGTGTCTCTTTCTGAGCAGGAGCAACGCACGCTCCGTGAAATAGAGGAATCGTTATTAGCGGACGATCCTAAATTTGGCGCTTCTGTGTCTGAATCTACCTCGATCGGCGGATCCGGCGGCGCAGTTACCCTACGTGGGGTCGCGCTCATCGTGGTTGGTTTGTGCATGCTTGTTGGCGGCGTGGCCTTGGCGCAGCAAAGCTTGTGGTTTATTGCGCTCTCCATCGCCGGATTCCTCGTCATGTTCGCCGCTGGCGTGTGGATGCTCCGCGGCGACCAGCCCGCTAGTGCAGGAAAGAAAAAGTCCACCAATGGGCGGTCAAAGAAAGCAGCCTCGTCTCGTAACAGTGGGGTAGGCAGCAAGTTGGAAGAAAACTTCCGTCGGCGCTTTGAGGAAAGCTAGCTGCGAACTCTTCATTTCCCCAGTCACCAAGAAGGGTGGCTGGGGATTTTTTACGCCTTACCAAAATTTCCCACTTTGCCCCACCTTCTGACCAAAACCGCGGCGCGGTGGGGGCTTGTGGGTGGCAGAGGGTGGTAGCAGGTCGGATATGCAGGCATTGCGCTGTAAGTGGTGTATGAGGTGGGGCGATCTCGATGTTGTAAATGGGGCTAAAGGGGTGGATTTTCGGGGTTGTCAAGGTGGGGCGCGGGATTTCTCCCCACCGTAAAAATACCCTTTTAACTGCACATATTTTTTGAGTTATTAAGAATATGGCGATTTAAGTGGGGTATGTGGGGGAATGTGGGGTAGAGTGGGGCGCAGCGGAGGAATGGGGTTGAAAAACTCTCTTCTGACGTGAGGGAATCCGGAGTTGTCGAGTGAGGAAGGTGGACGCCGGGATGTTTCTCGGAACCTACACTCCGAAGCTTGATGACAAAGGGCGCTTAACGCTTCCTGCAAAATTTCGCGACGAGCTCGCCGGTGGCCTGATGGTTACCAAGGGGCAGGACCATTCTTTGGCCGTGTACCCGCGCGAAGAGTTCGCCGAACGCGCACGGAAGGCTGCGGCGGTTTCTCGAACCAACCCGGAAGCGCGCGCTTTCATTCGTAACTTGGCGGCAAGTGCGGACGAACAGCGGCCCGACGGGCATGGTCGCATCACCTTGTCCGCAGGCCACCGTGAGTACGCGGGCTTGTCCAAAGAGTGCGTGGTGGTTGGCTCAGTAGATTTCCTCGAAATTTGGGATGCAGCCGCGTGGGCTGAGTATCAATCGCAAACTGAAGATGCTTATTCGGCAGCAGATGCCGATGACGTACTTGCGGGCTTGCTGTAAAAGCCCGCATCTCGAGTGCGTGTAAGGACTCTGTCCGAGGCGGATGATTCTGGTGTACTTCCCCGATATCAGAAACCTGCCTCGGACAGGGCCCTATATGCACTCGTCGTGCTTTCCACGATAGGAAGTCCTGCACAGCGGAAATAAGAAAGGGGGACGCGGGGAGTAATGGCTACAACTGACCTTAATTACAATGTGGCGGATAACCACGGCCATGTGCCGGTCATGCGCGAGCGCATGGCAGAGCTCCTGCGCCCCGGAGTGGAGGCTGCGGGCTCGCAGGCTGTGCTTGTCGATGCCACCTTGGGTGCCGGCGGCCACAGCGAGTACTTCCTCCAGACCTTCCCGCAGGCACGCGTTATCGGTGTGGACCGCGATGAGCAGGCATTGCGCAATGCTTCGGCCAGGCTAGAGCCCTTCGGCCCGCGTTTTTGCGCGGTTAATGCTCGCTTCGATGAGTTGGGTACCGCCATTGCCCAGGGCGAGGGTGATATCTTTGATGCTGCCCGCGCCCACGGAATCGCGGGAGCCCTCTTCGATTTGGGCGTTTCTTCCATGCAGCTGGATCAGGCAGAGCGCGGCTTTGCCTATAAGACGGACGCACCGCTGGATATGCGGATGGATCCGAGCCACGGGCTTACCGCCGCTGACGTGCTCAATACGTATTCGCACGGGGACCTGGCGCGGATTCTCAAGACCTATGGTGACGAGCGCTTTGCGGGCAAGATTGCCTCCGCTGTGCTCAAGGAGCGCGAGAAGGAACCGTTTAGCACCTCGGGCCGCTTGGTTGAGCTTCTATACTCGACCATCCCTGCGGCAACGCGCCGCACGGGTGGGCATCCCGCAAAGCGCACGTTCCAGGCGCTGCGAGTAGAGGTCAACCGCGAGTTGGAGGCCATTGAAAATGTGCTTCCCGTAATCACCAGTGCGCTTTCCATTGGGGCGCGCGCGGTCTTTATGAGCTACCAGTCCTTAGAGGACCGCCTCGTAAAGGCAGCATTCAAGGAGCTATCTACGTCCACCACGCCTGTCGGTCTACCGATGGACCTGCCGGGCACCGCACCGGAATTCGCCACGGTTACCCGTGGGGCCGAAAAAGCATCTGCGGCGGAAGTAGAAGAAAATTCCCGCGCCGCGTCGGTGCGCGTGCGGGCTCTAGAACGGCTCGAAGGCACGCCAGAATTTTTACCCCCGGGAGGCAAGAAATGAGCACCATCCCACGCCGAAACCAGCACTTGACGGACAGCCGCGACAGAGAGGCCACTCGCAGCATGGGCGCCAGCCGAGACTTCACCACCGGAATCGACACCGGAGTGCCTACCGCTGTGCGCGAGCGCACCGCCCCTAGGGTTACCGGGAAAACGGCGCGCCGGACGGCTCCTAGCCGTACCCGGGTTCCGCACCGCGGGGCGAAGCGGCTTGGTTCGAAGCAGGTCGTCAGCTTCCGCGGCCGGCGGGTGCAACAGCAGACGAAGCAGAATAATGCTTTTACCCGCGTTGCTGTCTTAGCCGTTACCTTGCTGATTGGCGGGGTAGTGCTGGCCATGTGGCTATCTGGTTTGTCCACCTCGCAGACGTTTAAGATCCAGCAGCTAACGGTGCAGGAATCGCAGTTGGATAATCAGATTGAGTCGCTGAACCGTGATGCAGAGAACTTAAGCTCCTCGGCGGATATTGCCCGCCGCGCGGATGAGCTGGGCTTGGCCGTACCCAAGCAACCCGGCGTGACTGAGGTCGGCGGGGATGGCGAGATCATCGCCAAGCGCGAAGGCACTCCTGATACGGAAAAGCTTATCGATGTTAACGGTGAACCCATCCGCCCGGGCCAAGCCTCGAGCGACCCGAAGGATACGGAGGGAATGTCTGATTCCCTTAACGCTGTGCCGCGCGGGCAGCAGCAACATGCGCGCGGTAATGATGCGGACGAGGATCGGGATGAGCACCGCGGCAGCGATAACGACGATAATCGCGATGACGCCAGCGATAATCGCCCCAACCTTCCCGCCCGCGCGCCGTACACCAGCCAGGCCGATTAAACGGACAGAATAAGTGGTGAAATTCTCTGTGCTCGCGCGTGGTAGCGCGGGCACTGCCCATCTTGTAGGGCACAATCGATACACGCAAGAACCTGTGGCGGCGAAGGGAAGGTGACTGAGCACCGTGACTGCACCGAATAATGGTGGCAACCGTGGATACCGTCCGCGGCCGCGCCGCACCGCTAGCTCTGTTGTGCCCCAAAAAGCGATCATGCGCCAGCGCCTGCGCATCATTTTGACCTGTGTTGTCGTCGCCACCGTCGCCTTGGGCGGGCGCCTTGCGTGGGTCCAATTGGTCTGGGGCCCAGATCTTGCGGCAAAGGCTGTTACCCAGCGCGAACGCGTCTATATCGACCCGGCCCGCCGGGGAGAGATCCTGGACCGGGATGGCCAGCGTTTGGCCTATACAATGAAGTCTCGTTCCTTGACTGTCTCTCCCACGCGCCTGCGCGATGAGCTCAAAGAGCAGGCGAAAATGGAAGCCACGTCCGAGGGAAAACTCGAGGACATGGATGACAGCAAAAAAGATGAGTACCTCACCAACCAAATGGAGGACAAGCTCAAGGAGATGGCTGAGGGCATCCCGAAGATGATTGAGGATTCGGGTGCCTCTGCCTCCAAGGTGGATGCGGGCGATATTAAAAACAAGCTCAAGGCCGATACGCAGTACGAGGTCCTAGTCCGCAATGTGGACCCGGATGTCGCCGTAGAGATTTCCAATAAGTACCACGGCGTCGCGGCTGACCGGCAAGATATCCGCCAGTACCCGAATGGGGCGATTGCAGAAAATGTCGTGGGCAAGGTCTCGATGGATGGCCACGGCCAATTTGGCTTTGAGGCGGCCCGCGATACCGAGCTGACCGGCATTGATGGGCAGTCAACGGAGGATGTCTCCGCCGATGGGCAGGTCATCCCCGGCACGCTGCGCGATGTTGTGGATGCCGTCGATGGTCGCGATGTCACCCTCACCCTGGATTTGGACCTGCAGACTTACGTCCAGCAAAAGCTGGAAAAGGCCAAGGCCAATTCCCAGGCGGAGGGTGCCGAGGCCGTTGTGCTTGATGCCGCGACGGGCCAGGTGCTCGCCATGGCTAATACCGACACGGTGGATCCGAATAAGAATATCGAAGACCAGCTTAAAGAGGGCAAGGACTTCGAGAACCGTAGCATCTCCCACCCCTATGAGCCGGGTTCCGTTGCCAAGATAGTGACGGCGGCAGCCGCATTGCAGGAGGGTATTACCACTCCGGATGAGGTGCACCAGGTTCCGGGCTCCATCGACATGGCTGGCGTGACCGTCAACGATGCCTGGAATCACGGCACCGAGCCGTATACCACCACCGGCATCTTTGGTAAGTCCTCCAACGTGGGCACCTTGATGATCGCGGATAAGCTTGGCCCCGAGAAATATGCCGAGTACCTGAAGAAGTTTGGCTTGGGCGCTAACACGGGCGTTGAGCTTCCGAATGAATCCGCCGGCACGGTGCCAGACCAAGAGCAATGGTCCGGCGGCACCTTTGCCAACTTGCCCATCGGCCAGGGCCAGGCGTGGACGACGCTGCAGATGGCTAGCGTGTATCAAGCATTGGCCAACGGCGGCGAGCGCATCGAACCGCGCATCATCGACGAGATCAAAGACCCCGATGGCGAGACGGAAAAGCTACCCGAGCCTAAGAAGACCCAGGTAGTGGACAAGGAAACCGCCAAGACTGCGGTGGATATGTTCCGCGCCGTCTTCCAAGATGACGATGCCGGGGTGCAAAACGGTACGGCCGCCAACGCCCAATTGGATGGCTACCAGCTCTCCGGTAAGACCGGTACCGCGCAGAAGGTGGACCCGAATTCCGGGGCGTATTCTAATTCTGCCTACTGGATCACCTTTGCGGGCATTGCGCCTGCCGATGACCCACGATTCGTCGTCGCAGTCATGCTCGATGAGCCCAAATCCGGCGTGGAAGACAATGGCGGCGGCGGCCAGTCTGCGGCCCCAATCTTCCGGGATATCTCTTCCTGGCTGCTTAACCGCGATAATATTCCTACCTCGACACCAGCGCCGCGGATGACCCTGCGGGAACAATAGGAGCTTGAAATGTCTGTTTCCTTAGAAAAACTTGCGCAGCTTTCGCACGGACGCGTCATCGGTGATGGCACCGTTGAGGTCAGCGCGTGCGGCTTGGATTCCGCGAGCCTTCCCGAAGGCGCATTATTTGCCGCCCTTCCGGGCACGCGCGTGCACGGCGCCCAGTTCGTCGGCGATACCAAGGCGGGCGCGGTGCTTACCGATGCCCCCGGGCTCGATCACCTTCGCCAGGCTAACGAAACCCGGCCGATCATCGTGGTAGAAGATATCCGCGCAGTCCTAGGTCCGATTGCAGCAGAAATCTACGGACACCCCACCCGCGATCTCACGGTCTTGGGTATTACCGGCACCTCCGGCAAGACCACGACTAGTTACTTGCTGGAGGCTGGCCTCTTGCAGGCCGGGCACTCCGTCGGCCTTATCGGAACCACCGGCACCCGCATCAATCGCACGCCGGTGCCCACCTCTTTGACCACGCCGGAAGCCCCACGGCTGCAAGAACTTTTCGCCCGCATGAAGGACGAGGGCGTGACTCACGTGGTCATGGAGGTCTCCTCCCATGCTTTGGAGCTCGGCCGCGTGCGCGGAACCAACTTTGCTGTGGCCGGGTTCAGCAACCTCAGCCAAGACCACTTGGATTTCCATCCCACGATGGAGGAGTACTTTTCGGCCAAGTCCCGGCTATTCCTAGGGGAGCAGGCCGCCCAGCGCGCGGTCATCTGTGTTGATGATGAGTGGGGCGAGCGCCTCCGCGGAAAGATAGAAGACGCCGGTTCTCCGGTTACGACGGTGGCAACGCGTACAGGCGATGCCACGATCTCCGCCCGGCAGACGGCTACCGAGGCGACCGGTGCACAGGAGGTTGACCTCAACCTAGACGGCACCGACTATTCCTTCCGGCTACCGCTGCCCGGCGAATTCAATATCGCCAATGCTGCGCTCGCCCTAGGGATGGCTACTGCGGTGGGCGAAGACCCGCAGGTCTTTTTGACCGGCGTGGAAAACGTCGCCGTTCCGGGGCGCATGGAAAGGATCGACCGCGGTCAGGACTTCGTGGCCGTGGTGGATTATGCCCACAAGCCCGCGGCCATCGCGGCGGTGCTCGATACCCTGCGCCTGCAATTGGAGGGCACTACCGGTCGCGTCGGCGTCGTCGTGGGCGCCGGCGGTGACCGCGATAGCACCAAGCGCCCGATTATGGGAGAGGCTGCGGCCACCCGGGCGGATCTCACGGTGGTGACCGATGATAATCCGCGCACCGAGGACCCAGCCGCGATTCGCGCAGCGGTCATTGAGGGCGCTCGCCAGGCCGCACCGGACGCCGATATTCGGGAGCAGGGCTCGCGCGCACACGCCATCGATGAAGTGGTGGATTGGGCGGAGCCGGGCGATGCCATCATCGTCGTCGGCAAGGGCCATGAGGTAGGCCAGCTCGTCGGCGAGCGCACGCTGCACTTTGATGACCGAGAGGAAATGGCGCGCGCCATTGAGGAAAAGCTGGCAGGAACGGCGCATCGCGATACTCTTAGGGATACGAAGGAGTAGTAATGATTCCACTTTCTATTGGAGATATCGCCGCGATAACCGGCGGTAGCCTGGATGGCGTTGATGATCCCGATGAACGCGTGACCGGCTTCGTGGAGTTTGATTCGCGCAAGGTCACCACCGGCAGCTTGTTCGTAGCCCTGCCCGGTGCCCGCGTCGATGGCCATGATTTTGCAGAAAAAGCCATAGAGCAAGGCGCCGTGGCCGTGCTGGCCGCTCGGCCGGTGGGGGTACCGGCGATCATCGTCAAGCCCCAAGGCCGCGTGACCGGTAACGCCGCCAATGCCGATATTTATGCCAACGATGAGGATGGCTCCGCCGCCGCTGTGATCGGGGCATTATCCGATCTCGCGCGCGAGGTGACCTCCCGCCTCGCCGCGGAACAGGGCTTGGATATCGTCGGCGTTACTGGCTCTGCGGGCAAGACTTCTACCAAGGATTTGCTGGCTACCATTTTCCGCGCCGAGGGCGAAACCGTCGCCCCGCCCGGCTCCTTCAATAACGAGGTAGGCCTTCCCTATACCGCCCTGCGCTGCGATGAGCACACCCGCTTCCTCGTGGCGGAAATGTCCGCGCGCGGCATCGGCCATATTCGCCACCTGACCGAGATCACGGCCCCGACGGTGGGCGTGGTGCTCAACGTGGGCACCGCCCACCTAGGCGAGTTTGGCTCGCGGGAGAATATCGCCCAGGCCAAGGGCGAGCTTATCGAGTCCCTGCCCGCCGCGGCAGACGGCGGGGTAGCGGTCCTGAATGCGGACGATCCCTTCGTCGCCTCGATGGCACCGCGCACGCAGGCCAAGGTGGTCTATTATTCCGCCAACCGCCCGCAGGCCGCGGATGCGCAGTACTATGCCACCGATATTGAGCTTGACGATGTCGCCCGCCCGTCCTTTACCTTCCACGCCCCCGGCGTCGAGCCGATGAGCATTAAGCTACAGGTCTTTGGCAAGCACCAGGTCTCTAATGCCCTGGCCGCGGCCGCAGCGGCCATCGAATCGGGCGTGGAACCCGCCGTTGCCGCGCGGGCGCTCAGCGGACACCAGACGAGCTCGGCGCACCGCATGGACGTGCGCACCCGCCGCGATGGCGTCACCGTCATCGATGACTCCTATAATGCCAACCCGGATTCGATGCACGCGGCGATTGCCGCCTTGGCCTATACCTCCGCGGCCCGCCCGGATGCCCGCTCCATCGCGGTGCTGGGGGAGATGGGCGAGCTTGGCGGCGAAGCCGTCGAAGCTCACCGCATCCTAGGATCGGTGCTCTCGAAATACCACGTGGATCACCTCGTTGCGGTAGGAGAAGGCGCGCATACCGTAGCCATGGTGGAGGCCGCGCACGCGCACGGCATCCAGACCGAACTTTGCCCCGATATTGAGGCCGCGACGACGGCCGTAGAAAATATCCTGCGGGTAGCCCCTGCCGGGGTGGAGGACTGGTCCACGCGCGCGGCCAAGGACGTCGTCCTCGTGAAATCCTCGAATGCCCAGCGCCTGTGGCGCGTGGCAGAACAGCTCAATCGCCGTTAGTCCCTATCTCAAGGAGAAAGATCTCTAGCAATGACTCAGATCATTATCGCGGGCGTCGTTAGTTTCCTCGTCGCGATTTTTACCACCCCAGTTTTGGTTCGGTATTTTTCTGGCGTCGGAAAAGGCCAAGAAATCCGCGAAGACGGCCCGCAGCTCCACCTGCGCAAGCGGGGCACCCCGACGATGGGCGGACTGGCGATCCTGCTGGCCATCACCGTGGCCTACCTCATCGTGGGAATCTATGCCCGCGCGACAGGCAACGGTGGATTTAGCCCCTCTGGGCTATTGGTCTACTTCTTGACCATGGGACTCGGCGGACTGGGTTTTGCCGATGACTTCATCAAGCTGTTTAAAAAGCGCAACCTCGGACTTAATAAAACAGCCAAGCTGGTAGGCCAGCTGGCCATCGCGCTCATCTTCGGCATCCTCGCCCTACAATTCCCGGATGCCAATGGGCTGACCCCCGCCTCGACGAACCTTTCCTTCGTCCGCGATTTCGACACCTTCGATATCGCCGTCGGCGGCGCCGTTATTGGCACGATCATCTTCTTGGTCTTTTTGTACCTGCTCATCGCCGCGTGGTCGAATGCGGTCAACCTGACCGATGGCCTCGACGGTCTGGCGGCAGGTACCACGGCCATGGTGATGGGCGCCTATACGCTTATTAGCTTCTGGCAGTTCCGCAACTCGTGCTCGATTTCCCCGGCCGCCGGCTGCTACGAGGTCCGCGATCCCTTGGATCTTGCGGTTCTCGCCGCCGCGGGCCTGGGCGGCTGCCTCGGCTTCCTGTGGTGGAATGCCGCACCGGCGAAGATCTTCATGGGCGATACCGGTTCGCTCGCGCTTGGTGGCCTCGTCGCCGGCCTGTCTGTGACCACCCGCACCGAGCTGCTGATGATCGTCATCGGCGCCATCTTTGTTATCGAGACGGTCTCCGTAGTCATCCAGATCGTGGTCTTCCGCACGACGGGCAAGCGCTTTTTCCGCATGGCTCCCATTCACCACCACTTTGAAAACGGCGGCTGGGCCGAAACCGCGGTTGTCACCCGTTTCTGGCTGCTTAGCGCGATGGCCGCAATGGCGGGCATCTGCATCTTCTACGGCGATTGGCTCTCTGCAGTGAGCTTTGGAAACCTGCAATAAATCTTTGGCACTAGATATTTAAGGATTGAGGCACTCATCATGGCTGAGCTATCACCTTTTCTGCGCGGGCGCGTCCTTGTAGCAGGAGCCGGCGTTTCTGGCCGCGGGTGCGTGGCGATGCTCGCGCGCCTCGGTGTAGACACCACCGTCGCCGATTCCAACGCAGCGGCCCTATCGACCTTGGAGGAAGAGTTCGGCGTAGCGACGGTATCAACCGACGCTCCAGCACCGGGTGAGTATGACCTGGTGGTGACCTCGCCGGGGTGGCGGCCCGATTCCGCCCTCTTAGACTCCTTCCAGGCCGCCGGCGTGGAGGTCATTGGCGATGTCGAGTTGGCCTACCGCCTCGACCGCGCCGAGGTTTTCGGCCCGAAGCGCACCTGGCTTGTCGTCACTGGCACGAATGGAAAGACCACCACCACGGGGATGCTGACCAAGATTATGCAGGCCGATACCGCCCGCAGCGGGCTGCGCGCCCAAGCCGTGGGCAATATTGGGGTCTCGCTTTTTGACGCCCTGACCGCCACCCCACGGGTTGACGTGCTGTGCGCCGAGCTTTCGTCCTTCCAATTGCACTGGTCCAGCGAGCTGCGCCCCGATGTTGGTGTCTTACTCAATGTGGCCGAAGACCACCTGGATTGGCACGGTTCCTTCGAGGCTTATGCCCGTGCCAAGGCCAAGGCCCTGCACGGCACCCGCGCCGTGGTGGGCAAGGACGATGTCGCGGCGGGCCGCTACGCCAAAGGAATCGACGGCGTATACGGCTTTACCGCCGGCGAACCGGCCGCAGGCGAGGTAGGGGTGAGCGCCGGGCGCTTGGTCTCCAGGCTGGACGGAGAGGACGCCATAGATCTCGCCTCCGCCGAAGGCATCGAGCCGGCCGGCCTTGCGGGAGTCCTCGACGCGGCGGCGGCCGCGAGCGTGGCGCGGTTGGCGGGCGCCAGCTCCGCCGCCATACAGGAAGGCCTGGCCGCCTATGCGGTGGCCGGCCACCGCGGCGCCGTGGTGCACGAGCACGACGGGATTTCTTATATCGATAATTCCAAGGCCACCAACCCACACGCGGCCGATGCCGCCCTAGAGGGATTCGACTCCGTTGTCTGGGTCGCCGGCGGGCAGCTCAAGGGCGCGGACGTGGATAAGCTCATCGCCACCCACGCCGCACGGTTGAAGGCAGCGGTACTGGTGGGCATCGATAAGAGCATGATCGCGGAAGCGCTGGCCCGCCGCGCCCCGCAAACCCCGGTTGAGCTCATCGAGGATACCGACCCACAGGTGGCGATGGACGCTGCAGTGCGCACCGCCGTGCAACACGCCGAAGCGGGCGATACCGTCCTCTTGGCACCGGCTGCGGCATCGTTGGATATGTACACCGGAATGGCCCAACGCGGCGACCTTTTTGCCGCGGCGGCGCGGGATATCGCCCGCGCGCATTAGACCTTTTTCAATCTAGGAGACTTCATGACGGCCACCTCCCCGCAGCGCCCCCGCGCAAAGAGCATGCGCGAGCGCATTCGTGATGTGCGCGAACAAGCCCGCCAGCAAGCCGGGCTAGATTATCAGCTGCTGCGCCTGATTATCTTCTCGCTCATTGGTATTGGCGTGGTCATGGTCTTTTCCTCGTCCATGGCTACGTCGCTGACAGAAGATGGTGGCGTGTGGAATCAGGCGCTGCGGCAAACCGCGATGGTTATTATCGGCTTGGGTGCATTCTGGCTCGGCCTCAAAGTTTCCCCGCACACGCTGCGCAAATTCATCCCGTGGCTATTGGCCCTTTCCATTTTGCTGTTGATCGCGGTGCTCATCCCCGGCATCGGTACCGGCCGTGAGGAGGTGGGCTCCCAGTCGTGGATCTACATTGGCCCGATTTCCCTGCAGCCTTCCGAGCTAGCACGCATCACGGTGGGCATGTTCGGTGCCTCGGTGCTCGCGGATAAGGAACACCATTCCCTCAAGCTCTCGGACCCGTTCATGATGTACTCGCTCATCGCGGGCCTCATGTTCCTGCTCATCGTGGGGCAGGGTGACTTGGGCATGGCCCTGTCCTTTGCCCTCGTTGTGGTCTTCACGCTCTTTTTCGCCGGCGTTAACAGGCGCGTGCCCATCATCATCGGCATCCTCTGTGCGCTGGGCCTGGTCGCTGTCTTCCTCATCGGCGGCTTCCGCTCCCACCGTTTCCACACCTATTTCGATGCCCTCTTTGGCAATATCTCCGATACCCAGGGCACGGGTTTCCAGTCTTACCAGGGCTTTCTCTCGCTTGCCGATGGCGGCTTCTGGGGCGTTGGCCTCGGCCAATCGCGTGCCAAGTGGTTCTACCTGCCAGAAGCCAAGAATGACTTCATCTTCGCCATCGTGGGTGAGGAGCTCGGCCTGTGGGGCGGCGCGCTGGTGATTTTCCTGTTTGCAGCCTTGGGCTATGTGGGGCTGCGCACCGCAACCCGCGCGCAGAACCAGTACCAATCCCTGCTGGCCGCGACGCTGACCATTGGCGTGGTGACCCAGGCGTTTATCAATATCGCCTATGTCGTCGGCTTGCTGCCGGTGACCGGTATTCAGCTGCCGATGATTTCCGCGGGTGGTACGGCCGCGATTATTACGATTGGCTCGATGGGCATTTTGTGCAACGTGGCCCGCCACGAGCCGATGCAGATTTCTGCCATGCAGAACTTTGGGCGCCCGCTATTTGATCGCCTCTTTTTCATTGGCGAGCCGCAACCGCTGACGGCGAGGAAGCAGAAAAAGCGGGGCCGGCACGCCCAGCCGCAGGAGACCCGTCCGCGGGTGCGCGACGAGCGCTACGGCCGGCCGGTGACCGGAAGTGGGCGGAGGTATCCGCGCGCCGAGCACCGCCCGAGGCGGTAGGCGCTGGTAGCCTTTAGGCTATGAATTCCACGCCATTTTCCGTCGTCCTTGCAGGTGGCGGCACTGCAGGACATATTGAGCCCGCCCTTGCCGTCGGTGAAGCTTTACGCGAGCGCTACGGCGCCAGGATTACCGCATTAGGGACCGAAAAGGGGCTGGAAAGCGATATTATTCCCGCCCGCGGCGTGGACCTGCGCCTAATTACGCCCGTGCCGATTCCCCGCAAGGTGAGCACCAACCTGGCCAAGTTACCCGTCAAGCTTGCGCGGTCCGTCCGCCAGGCGCGGAAGGTCTTAAAGGACGTGGAGGCCGATGTCGTCTTCGGCACCGGCGGATACGTCTCTGGGCCCGCCTATATAGCGGCGAAGACCTTAGGTATTCCGTTTTACGTCCTCGAGACCAATGCCTTGGCAGGTATGGCCAATAAGCTGGGCGTGAAGCTCGGCGGCATCGGCCTTAATGCCCACGCCAATTCCGGCATGGAGGGCGAGGTCATCGGCATCCCAGTGCGCCCCAGCCTGGCCGCGGCTGCCGGGGATAAGGACGGGAATACCGCTGCGGATGCCCGCACGAAGTGGGATTTAGCGCAGCTGCCCACCATCCTCATTACCGGCGGCTCCCAAGGAGCGGCCAGCATCAACGGCGCCGTAGCGGGCGCAGCGGAGGACCTCACTAAGGACTTCCAGCTCTTGCACGCCTATGGCAAGAAAAACGATTCGCCCAAGCCGTATCCCAACTACGCCGCTCTGCCGTATATCGACGACATGGCCGGTGCGCTCGCCGCGGCGGACCTCGTGGTGTGCCGTTCGGGCGCGATGACGGTGGCAGAGGTTTCCGCCGCGGGCCTTCCCGCCATCTACGTCCCGTTGCCACACGGCAATGGCGAGCAAGCGCTGAACTCGCGCGAATTGGTAGAAGCCGGTGCTGCGGTGCAGATTCCCGATGCCGAATTGGGCTCCGATCGCCTCATCGAAGAGGTCCGCGCCATTCTTGATGATCCAGAGCGCCTGAAATCCATGACGCAGGCCGCCGCCCAGTCTAAGGCGGGGGATGCGGCGAATATCATCGCTGACCGCATCGCCACCCGCGTGCAGGACGCAGAATTGCAGGCCGGAAAGAAGGATAAGTAAATGACCGATCCCGCACAGTACGATCTCAGCCGCGTCCACCTCATTGGCATCGGTGGTTCCGGGATGTCGGGTCTTGCCCGCATCCTCGCCGCACGCGGCGCCGTCGTTACCGGCTCCGATGTGAAGGACTCCACCCCGGTGGAGGTTTTGCGCTCGATGGGTGCCAAGGTGGCCATCGGCCACGCTGCGGACAACCTCAAGCTTTCCGGCGAGCTGCCCACCACCGTCGTCACCTCCTTCGCGGCGATTCCGCAAGATAACCCGGAGCTCGTCGCCGCGCGGGAGAATAATATTCCGCTCATTCGCCGCTCGGATCTGCTCGCCGCGCTGATGGAGGGCCACACCCAGGTGCTGCTGGCGGGCACGCACGGCAAGACCTCGACAACCTCGATGGCCGTGAGCGCCATGCAGCACGCAGGCCTGGATCCCTCCTTTGCCATCGGCGGCCAACTCAACCGCGCCGGCACCAACGCGCATGGCGGCACCGGTGAGGCCTTCGTTGCCGAGGCCGATGAGTCCGATGCCTCGCTCTTGCGCTATAGCCCCGATATCGCCGTCATCACCAACGCGGAGCCGGACCACCTTGACTATTTCCACTCCGCGGACGCCTACTTCAAGGTCTTTGCGGACTTCGCGGACTTGGTCACCCCGGATACCGGTTACCTCGTCGTGTGCGCGGAGGACGAGCATGCCGCCGAGATCGGTGAGCAGGCGCTTAGCCGCGGCATCAACGTCATCGGCTATGGCGGCGCGGAGAAAGCGCGTACCACCTCCGTGCCGCTTGCCGCAACGCTGACCGCAGAAGAGACCACTGCCGCCGGCATGGCGTGTACCGTGCAGCTTTCCCTGCCCGGCGTGGAGGAATCCGTGAGCTACCAGCTGCAGATCCCCGGCCACCACATGGTGCTCAACTCCATGGCTGCGCTTATCGCCGGCGTGTTATCGGGCGGCGATCCCCGCACCATTGCGGAGGGGCTCGCGGATTTCAGCGGCGTGCGCCGCCGCTTTGAGTACCGGGGCAGCGTGGACGGGCAGGGCGGTAGCGTCCGCGTCTTCGACGATTATGCCCACCATCCCACCGAGGTTGCCGCGGTGCTGCGGGCCGCGCGCGCCAAGGTTGCGGCCGAGGGCAATGGAGGGCGCGTCATCGCTTGTTTTCAGCCGCACCTGTACTCGCGCACCATGGAATTCGACGCCGAGTTTGCGCAGGCGCTTGCGCTTGCCGATGCCGCCGTTGTACTCGATATCTACGGCGCCCGCGAGCAACCCGTGGAAGGCATTACCTCGCGCATTATCACCAATAAGATGCCGGAAGAGATGGAGGTTATCTTTGAGCCAGACTTTTCCGCCGCGGCCAAGGACGTGGTCTCCATCGCACAGCCGGGCGATATCATCTTGACCATCGGCGCCGGTTCCATCACCCTCGTGGCCGCGGAAATTCTCGATGAATTGCGGGCCCACTAGTGCGGGTGTCGAAGAAGCTTATTTTCGGCATCGTCGGTGGCCTGCTCGCCCTCGTGCTGCTGGTGGGCATCGCGGTGTGGGCGCTGCCCATCTTTAAGGTGAAAAACTTTGAGGTAGAAGGCGTGCACCAACTCGATGCCGCCCAGGTGCAGGAGGCCGCCGGAGTCCCCGAGGGAGAAAACCTTTTGCGGGTGGACGCGCACGCGGCCGCCAGTAGCGTTGCGAGCCTGGACTGGGCGGATTCGGTGACGGTCTCGCGCGACCTGCCATCGACATTGACGATATCCGTGCAGGAACACAAGCCCGTCGCCTTCGTAAAGCGAGACGACACCACTTTCCTCATCGATGCCAAGGGGGAGGAGTTTACCTCTGCAGAGCCTCCCGAAGGTGCGGTGGAGCTTACCGGGGACATCGACAGTGGCTCCTCCGAAGCCCAAGACGCGGTGGCTGCCATTGCTGCGCTTCCTGATGACGTCCGCCACCAAGTCGCCACCCTCGAAGTCACCGATTCCTATTCCTTGCAGTTCACCACCAAAGATGATCGCCGCATTTTCTGGGGAGCCAGCGATAAAAATAACGATGATAAGGCCCGCGCCTTCGCCACCGTGCTGAAGATGGAGGGCCAAGAATGGAATATCTCTAACCCTGAACTGGTCACTACCCGCGGATAGGGTAGATACCTCGGTGGAAGCTGAGATAGGCCCGAAAAATTCCCTGCCGCGCCGCGCCCCAAGCGTATGCGCTGCAGGGTCTTTTAATTTCTCTTTCGGGTGGTGTCAGTGGTGCGGAAGTGGCGGACAAAACCGCAGGCCAGCAACCCTAAAGTGGTACTTGAGAGTCCCGACACGCGTAAAATGAGCATGAAAATTACAGGTGTGTCGTTAAAGATGGAGGGGAACGCGATTCACGCTCGTGAAGCGCATACAATCCTCGTTTAATGCACGTGCAGACTTAAAGTAGCGAAAGGTGAGACCTGCTCACATGATCTCTTCCAACAACAATCTCGCGGATATCAAGGTCGTCGGCGTCGGCGGTGGCGGCGTCAACGCCGTGAACCGCATGATCGAAGAAGGCCTGAAGGGCGTCCAATTCGTCGCCATCAACACCGACTCCCAGGCGCTGATTTTCTCCGATGCCGATACCAAGCTCGACATCGGCCGCGAGGCCACCCGCGGGTTGGGCGCAGGCGCCAACCCTGAGGTGGGCAAGACCTCTGCGGAAGACCACAAGTCCGAAATCGAGGACGCCCTGCAGGGCTCCGATATGGTCTTCGTTACCGCCGGCGAGGGCGGCGGCACCGGTACGGGTGCCGCTCCTGTTGTGGCTTCCATCGCGAAGAAGATGGGCGCGTTGACCGTGGGTGTTGTCACCCGCCCCTTCAAGTTCGAGGGTGCGCGCCGTACCCGCCAGGCCATGGCCGGCATCGAGGAGCTGCGCGAGGTCTGCGATACCCTCATCGTTATCCCCAATGACCGCCTGATGCAGCTCGGTGGGGAAGAGCTTTCCATGGTGGAAGCCTTCCGCGCGGCCGATGAGGTCCTCCACAATGGTGTCCAGGGTATTACCAACCTGATCACCATCCCGGGCATGATCAACGTCGACTTTGCTGACGTTCGCTCCGTCATGTCTGACGCCGGTTCCGCGCTGATGGGCATCGGCTCCGCACGGGGCGATAACCGCGCCATGACCGCCGCCGAGCAGGCCATCAACTCGCCGCTATTGGAATCCACGATGGAAGGCGCCAAGGGCGTGCTGCTTTCCATCGCCGGCGGCTCCGACCTGGGCCTGCACGAGGTCAACTCTGCGGCCTCCATGGTCGAAGAACGCGCCGATGAAGACGTCAACCTCATCTTCGGTACCATCATTGATGACACCTTGGGCGATGAAATCCGCATCACCATCATCGCCACCGGTTTCGACGCCGAGGCCAATGCCGCCCAGGCAGCATCGGGTAAGCGCGCCTCCGAGCAGCGCAAGCCCGGCTCGCTCTTTGATAACCGCGACCGCGAGTCCGGAAACTCCGCCACCCCGGCGCCCGCGCAGCCCGCCGCCGATGACTACGCTCCGCGCCACTCCTATGAGCCGCGCGCCGGCCAGGGTGGCGTGGAGGATCGCCGCGCTGATGAGCGCCGCGTAGACGATCGTCGTTACGATGACCGTCGCGTGGAAGAACGCCGCCCCGAGGAGCGCCGCAGTGAGTCTGGCGGTCTGTTCACCAATTCCGATCGCTTCCGCGAGGAGCGCCGCGATGATGATGGCGACGACGATCTCGATGTGCCGTCCTTCATGCGCTAAGCGCAAACCGCTACGCTGGTGTGCATGCCAGTAAACGAGGAACATCGCACCAGCCGCCCCGTCCGCATGGTTTTTACCAGCCGTGCAGGCGGGGCGTCTGCATATCCCTATGAGTCTTTTAATCTTGGCGGCCACGTCGGCGACGATCCCGCCAACGTGGCGGCTAACCGCGAGCGCCTTTTGCGCGTTACCGGGCTCGAGAACATCGTGTGGATGGAACAGCTCCATACCAATACGGTTTCCGTCATCGATGGCCCGCAAGAGTCCCCGGTGCCAGCGACGGATGCGATTGTGACCACGCAGCGCCGGCTTGGCCTTGGTGTTCTCGTCGCGGATTGCACGCCCGTGCTGCTTGTCGATGTCCCCGCCGGCGTCATCGCCGCCGTCCACGCCGGCCGGCTCGGTGCCCGCAACGGCATCGTGGTCAATACCGTGCGCGAGATGCAGAAACTTGGCGCCCAACCGGAGAGAATCCAGGCGGTCATGGGGCCTGCCGCATCCGGGAAAAACTACGAGGTGCCGGAAGACATGGCCAACGATGTCGAACGGCGCCTTCCCGGCTCGAAATGTAAGACCGCGAAGGGAACGTGGGGCATCGACGTGCGCG
This sequence comes from Corynebacterium sp. MSK204, assembly GCF_030229885.1. NCBI lineage: Bacteria > Bacillati > Actinomycetota > Actinomycetes > Mycobacteriales > Corynebacteriaceae > Corynebacterium > Corynebacterium sp. MSK204. The sequence continues at coordinate 83,837 of NZ_JASPGQ010000011.1, forward strand.
CGGGGCTTATCCGTCAATTGATGGGCCTGGGCATTACCAATATCGATTCGGATCCGCGCTGCACCATTGAGGACACGGATTTCTTTTCTTATCGCCGCGAAGGAACCACTGGCCGCCAGGCCGGTGTGATTTGGTTGGAGGCTAATCATGAGTAACCGGAAACAAGAACTGGCAGATAACCTCGCCGCAACAAAGGAACACATTAGCGCCATCGCCGCCGAGCATGAGCGCCCGGCACCGCAATTGCTGGTCGTGACCAAGTTCCATCCCGCAGAGGACATCGCCCTTTTGGCTGAGCTCGGGGTGGAAGACGTCGCGGAAAACCGCGAGCAAGAAGCCCGGGCAAAGGCACAGGAGCTAGAGCAGCTGCGCTTTCACATGATTGGCCAGATTCAAACCAAGAAGGCCAACCACGTCGCGCGGTGGGCTACTAGTGTGCATTCGGTGGATTCGGTGAAGCTGGCCAACGCGCTGGACCGCGGCGTGAGCCTGGCAAAAGAACGCGGCCAGCGAGAGAACAACCTCCCAATATTCATTCAGGTTTCTGCCGATGGCGATACGTCGCGCGGGGGAGTAATCCGCGAGGAATTGGATGAGGTGATCGAGTCCGTCGAGGCGGCGGAGCACCTAGAATTCGCCGGGCTCATGGTGGTTCCTCCTCTCGATGCCGATGCGCGGGAAGTATTTTCCACGGTGCGCGCAGACGTGGATCGCCTGTCCGAACGCCTTGGCCGGCAGCTCAAACTATCAGCCGGGATGAGTGCAGATATGGATGCGGCGATTGCTGCGGGCACCGATATTGTGCGTGTCGGAACCAGCATCATGGGAAAGCGCCCAGTAGGTTAAAAATATCGCAAAAGCGCATTTCACAGCGTAAATCACATGAGTCACATCATTCACATTTGCGCGCTTGAACTTGAACAAATTTAGGTCAGAGGGAGACCCAAAATGTCATTCATTGATAGGACGAAGAATTTCTTCGGGCTTGGTCCGATGGATTTCGAAGAAGACGACGCCTACTACAACGACGAGCCGCGTTACGCGGGCAACGGAGCTGCCACTTCTGCGGCCTACGCCCCACGCCGCGCCCCGCAGGCCTATGAGCCAACCCCAGCGCCTGCGCCCGTCGAGGAGAAGTTCGTTCCGACTATCGTGGCAATCTCCTTGACCTCGTTCAACGATGCCGCCAAGGTGGGCGAACCCTTCCGCGATGGCGATGCAGTGGTCTTTGAGCTTACCGATGCCGAGCGCGGAACCGCCAAGCGCTTCATCGACTTCGCCGCAGGCCTCTGCTTCGGCCTGGAAGGCCGCATGCTCAACCTGTCGAAGGGCATGGACACCCAGCGCAAGGTATTCGCCGTCGTGCCTAAGTCCGCTGATATTGCCAAGCCTGAACTAGAGCGCGCCGCCGGTCTGCGCTAGGTTCGCGGGCTAGGTAAAACGACGCACATCCCATTAACCCCCGTACGGTGCGCAATGCGCACGTGCGGGGGACTATTCGATAGGCTGAGTAATCGTGACTGAAATTGGAATTATTCTCATCTTCTTGGTGAGGGTTTATACATGGGTATTGATCGCCCGGATTATTATTGAGATGATTCAATCTTTCTCGCGGCAATTCAACCCGCCGCGCTGGTTCATGATCATCGCTGAGCCCCTTTTCGCCATCACGGATCCGCCGGTCAAGGCGCTGCGCCGGGTCATTCCTCCGCTGCAGATGGGTGGAATCGCGCTGGACGTTTCCGTCTTGGTGCTATTTTTTATCCTCTCGTTCCTGACAATTTTCCTGCAGGCCATTTTCTTGTAGGACAACCCCGCATCACCCCGTAACCTGTGGTAGACATTGAGAGTCAGCGTTACGTCCATTATTGTGGACTTTCGGTTACAATAAAATGCGATAACCCGTATTATGAACCACATATAACTTTGTGGGGAAGGTTTAGATAAACTGGAACCGCAGCTCCTAAGGCCCTGGAACCTCCGGGGTTGTATCAACTCGAAGGGGAAGACAAGTCATGCCACTGTCACCAGCTGATGTACACAACGTCGCGTTCAGCAAGCCGCCGATTGGCAAGCGTGGCTACAACGAGGATGAGGTAGATCAGTTCCTCGACCTCGTTGAGGATGCCCTTGCCCAATTGCAGGATGAGAACGAAGACCTGCAGGCGCAGGTGAGCGATCTTAGCTCCGGGTCCAAGGCCGGCGGAGCAGGGGCTGGTGCCGCAGCCGCCGCAACCTCTGGCGCAGATGAAGAAGCTCTGCGTAAGGAGATTGAGGCCAAGCTGCGCGCTGAGTATGAAACCAAGTTGGCAGATTCCAAGTCCGAGGTCTCTCGCGCCAAGGAAGAAACCAAGAAGGCCCAGGAGCAGGTCAAGGCCGCCCAGGCCGAGGCCGCAAAGGCCAAGGAGAGCGGTGCCGATGCCCCGGCAGCTGGCGCCACCGCCGCCGCTAATACCGCCGAGCTCAAGGCGGCTCGCGATGAGGCTGCGAAGGCTAAGAAGGAAGCCGAGGAGGCTCGCGCCGAGGCCAAGCAGGCCAAGAAGGAGCTGGAGTCTTCCCAGCGCGAGAACGAGAGCCTGAAGAAGTCCGCTTCCGCCGCTGGCTCCTCGAACTCGGCTGCCTCCAACGCCGCAGCGGCCGCTGCAGGCGCTGGTGTAGCACAGGGCGCAGACGGCCTGGCTACCCCTGATACGCACATGCAGGCAGCCCGCGTGCTGGGCTTGGCCCAGGAGATGGCGGACCGCCTGACCTCTGAGGCTCGCGCCGAGTCTGAGTCCATGCTGTCTGAGGCCCGCACGGCTGCAGAAAAGCAGCTTTCCGATGCTGACTCTCGTTCCAAGGCACAGCTTGCCGAGGCGCAGAAGAAGTACGACACTCAGGTGCAGGACGCAGAAACCCGCTCCAAGAAGCTGGTTTCTGAGGCAGAGTCCAAGGCTCAGCAGACCGAGTCCGATGCTTCCTCCCGTGCCGAGGCCCAGATTCGCCAGGCAGAGGAGAAGGCCGCATCGCTGCAGGCGGATGCCGAGAAGAAGCACACCGAAGTGATGAACACGGTCAAGCAGCAGCAGACCGCTTTGGAGGCACGCATTTCCGAGCTGCGCACCTTCGAGCGCGAGTACCGCACCCGCTTGAAGACCCTCCTCGAGTCCCAGCTGGAAGAGCTCGAGACCCGCGGAACCGCCGCACCAAATGGCGATGCCGGCAAGAACTAAGAAAGCTGGTTGGCAGTAACTAAGCCAAATTAGTTACCCGTAGCGCCCACGCCTCTAGGGGAGTGGGCGCTATTGTGGTTTTATCCCCGCTATGATTGTTCCCATCGCTTCTTTTTAACCCCTGAGAGGAACTGCCATGCTCGTTGCCGCCCTCGTCCTTGCCCTTGTGGCCTTCGTGGCTTTGGTGACGTATGTCTTAAATACCGCCGACTGGGCGTTGTACCTCGTCTTTATCGCAGCGGGTTCCGGCATCGTTTTGTTTATCATTGATTGGGCACGCAAACACCGAGCGGATAATAGTGCCCTTGACGAAGACCTGTCCCAAGGATGGAAACAGAATTAGGGCCCTTCATCGCCCAATTCCGTCTCAACCTGCTCTGTTTCGGTGTGGATTGGCTGATGCAGTCAAATTGAACGGCCAGAAACAATCGCCCCGCAATCGCGGCATGCCAAAGTAGGCGCACGTAGGCGCCTCAACTGGCTGGTGGGGTCCAGGCCGCAGCAGCAACTACACCGATCTCACTAACCGGACCACCCGCGACATCTGCGGTTTACTGGAACGCGGTTTCCTTGGATCCGGTCTCGGATAACTTCTGTCTAATCCGGGGGCTCCCACCGAATGGTCCCATTCCTGCGGACCAGGTGTCCGCGCAGTGGTGGGGCATTGGGGGCATCGTCGTTGACTCCATTGTGGTAGGCGCAGGCTGTGGATAAGTTACCTATGTTGGTCAATCCACCGTGCAACCACGGTTCCAAATGATGAATCTGGCATTCGTCTGCGGGCTTATTGCACCGCGGCCACGGGCAAATTGGATTCTCTGCCGCCGCCAAAAGGCGTTGCTTCGCATTGGCAAAGCGCTCCGTGCGGTACAGGTTGACCGCTCCTTCAAAGGGACTGATGAGGGTAATGAGCCCGCGTTCCTTGAGGGCGCGCTCTAGGTACTCGGCGCCAGTAAGAGTTGCGCCGTTGGTCATCTGCAGCTGGATTTCCTCGCCATCGCCATTGATGATGCGCACGTAGTCATCCAGGTTGACGAGGACATTGGTCATCACCGTGGTTTTAACGGCGGATCCACCGCCGAAAAAGGTCTGTTCCACCGCCTCCAGCGGCTCCTTGCCGCTCTCTTTTAGCGCGGCATGAAGGTCTGCAATGAGCGAGGACCGCGCATCGATGGCCAGGGTCCACGGCGCATTCTTGCGGCGAATGATGCGCACACCAGGCTTAACCTTTTTCTTTTTCGCAGGTAGCTTGGATTTTGCCAGCTTTTCTAGGTCCGCCGTGCTGGCATTGGTGGTGCAGAGTTGCTCGCGGAGGAGCCAGGCATCGAAAAGCGTGGGCATCTTGCGGGCATACTTTTCGATGATGGATAACGCCACAATGGAATGACCGTTGCGGCGGGCACCTTCCATGGCGCGCCGGCGCCGACCGGTGAATTTAGTATTCCCGCAATAAGCCTCTTTGAGCAGGATAAGTTCCCGTGCCGTGTGTTCTGTTGCGCCGTGCGCCCGAAGATCGTCCTCAGACAGGCCAGCGCACCCGGTGACGATATCCATCCCCGGGGCCATAGATGCTAAGTAATTCTCGAGCGCGTTCATGCTTCATAATCTATGGCTGCACGCAACCGCGTACAACAGTAAATTTTCTACCTGTGGATAACTTTTGTGCACAGCGTTCTTGTGGCGCTATACTGGCGGGCACATGCGATGATCCGGCCATCACCGGGGGAGCAATTCAGAAGAACGGCCTGAAGGCTCAGTAGAACTGAACGGGTGGGACCGTTATCTCCTTCACCGAAACGAAGCGGAGCTTTTTAGCTCAAGCAGGGTGGTACCGCGAGCCATTGGCCCGTCCCTGCACCAAGTTATAGCGTGAAGGAAGATAATGGTGAAAAAGATTTACCCCAAGGTCGATATGACCGGCGGCTCGAGCCGGTTCCCGGACATGGAAGAAGAAGTCCAGAAGTATTGGAAGCAGGACGATACGTTCCAGGCTTCTTTGGAAAAGACTAAAGACTGCCCCGAATACATCTTTTATGATGGCCCTCCCTTTGCCAATGGCCTGCCGCACTACGGTCACCTGCTGACCGGTTACGTTAAGGACATCGTGCCGCGCTACCGCACGATGGCCGGAAATTACGTCCCCCGCGTCTTTGGCTGGGATACCCACGGCCTGCCAGCGGAGCTGGAGGCGGAAAAGCAGCTCGGGATCACCGATAAAGCCCAGATCGAGGACATGGGCCTGGACAAGTTCAACGAGTACTGCGCAAAGTCGGTGCTGGAATACACCGATGAGTGGGAAGACTACGTCAACCGCCAGGCCCGCTGGGTGGACTTTGACAATGGCTACAAGACCATGGATATCAACTTCATGGAATCGGTCATGTGGGCGTTCAAGGAGCTCTATGACAAGGGCCTGATCTACAAGGGTTTCCGCGTGCTGCCTTACTCCTGGGCGGAGCATACCTCCCTGTCCAACCAGGAAACGCGCCTGGATGATTCCTATAAGATGCGCCAGGATCCCACCTTGACGGTGACCTTCCCGGTCGCAGGCGCTCGCGAGGGCACCGCGGCGGAAAAGACGCTGGCGGATTACCCCGCGCTTGCCGATGCCTCCTTCCTCGCCTGGACCACCACCCCCTGGACCTTGCCGTCCAACGAGGCGCTGGCGGTTCACCCGGAGGTCTCCTACGCACTATTTAAGGCCACCGACGGCGAGTTCGCCGGCCGCACGTTCATAATGGCCGACAACCTGCTGGGCACCCTGGAAAAGGAACTAGGTGAGGCCGAGGTGCTAGACACCTTCACTGGCGCGCAACTCGAGGGCTTTAAGTACGAGCCGATCTTCGGCTTCTTCCCGGACCTGCGCAATGCCTACCAGGTGCTATTGGCAGACTACGTCACCACCGAAGACGGTACGGGTGTTGTCCACCAGTCACCTGCCTTTGGTGAAGACGATATGAATACCACCAACGAGTATGACATCGAGTTGGTGGTCCCGGTGGATGAGGACGGTAAGTTCACCTCCCAGGTCCCGCCGTACGAGGGCCAGCTGGTCTTCGATGCGAATAAATCCATCATCAAGGATCTCAAGGCCGCTGGGCGAGTGGTGCGCCACGTGACCATCGAGCACTCCTACCCACACTCTTGGCGCTCGGGCGAGCCGCTTATCTACATGGCGCTGCCCGCTTGGTTTGTGAAGGTCACCGAATTCCGTGATCGCATGGTGGAGCTCAACCACAACGAGATCGAATGGTTGCCGGAGCACATCCGCGATGGCCAATTTGGCAAGTGGCTGGAAGGCGCCCGCGACTGGAATATCTCGCGCACTCGCTACTGGGGCGCGCCCATCCCGGTGTGGATGTCCGATGATGACGAGTACCCGCGCATGGACGTCTACGGCTCTTTGGATGAGCTGGAGAGGGACTTCGGCAAGCGCCCGGAGTCGCTGCACCGCCCGCACATCGATGAGCTGACCCGCCCCAACCCGGACGATCCCACCGGTAAGTCCACCATGCGCCGCGTGCCGGACGTGCTGGACTGCTGGTTCGAATCCGGTTCCATGCCGTTTGCGCAAAAGCACTACCCGTTTGAAAACAAGGAGTGGTTTGAAACTCACTCGCCGGCGGACTTCATCGTGGAGTACTCCGGGCAAACCCGCGGCTGGTTCTACCTGCTGCACGTGCTGTCCACCGCGCTCTTTGACCGCCCAGCGTTCAAGAAGGTCGTGGCCCACGGTATCGTCTTGGGCAACGACGGGCTAAAGATGTCCAAGTCCAAGGGTAACTACCCGGACGTCAACGAGGTCTTTGACCGCGACGGTTCCGATGCCATGCGCTGGTTCCTGATGTCCTCGCCCATTCTGCGCGGCGGCAACCTCATCGTCACCGAGCAGGGCATCCGCGAAGGCGTGCGCCAGGCGCTGCTCCCCATCTGGAATGCGTACACCTTCCTGCAGCTCTACGCCGAGCAGGAGGCCAAGTTCGATACGAGCTCCACGCACGTGCTCGACCGCTACATCCTGGCTAAGACCCACGACCTTGTGGCGAATGTCGATGCCGCGCTGGCGGGGACCGATATCGCCACCGCTACCGAAGAGGTTCGTCTTTTCGCCGATGTGCTGACCAACTGGTACGTCCGTCGCTCCCGCGATCGCTTCTGGGGTGGCGAGGACTCCAACCCAGAGGCCTTCAACACCCTCTACACCGTTTTGGAGACAACCACGCGCGTGGTTGCCCCGCTGCTGCCGCACGTCGCCGAGGTCATTTACCGCGGCCTGACCGGTGAGCGCTCCGTGCACTTGGCGGACTTCCCGAAGGCCGAGGACTACCCCGCGGATGCGGAGCTAGTGTCTGCCATGGACGCCACTCGCGCGGTGGCATCGGCTGCATCCTCGGTGCGCAAGGCCAATAAGCTACGCAACCGCCTGCCGTTGCCAAAGCTCACCGTGGCCTTCACGGGCTCGCAGAGCCTGTCGGACTTCGCGGACATTATCCGCGACGAGGTCAATGTCAAAGAGGTTGAGCTTACTGATGATGTGGATTCCGTCGGCACCTTCCAGGTGGTCTGTAACGCCAAGGTTGCCGGCCCGCGCTTGGGTAAGGATGTCCAGCGCGCCATCAAGAACCTTAAGGCGGGCAACTACGAGCGCCGCGGCGATGAGGTCGTGGTAGATGGTGACATCGTCTTGAGTCCTGAGGAATACACCGAGCGTTTGCAGGCTGCGAACCCAGACTCCACGGCCCGCATCGAGGGCTTGGATGGCCTGGTTGTCCTAGATACCGAGGTCACCGAAGAGCTCGAGGCCGAAGGCTGGGCCGCCGACGTCATCCGTGGCCTGCAGGATGCCCGCAAGAACTCCGGCTTCGACGTATCTGACCGCATCTCCGTGGTCCTTTCCGTGCCCGAAGATAAGAAGGAGTGGGCGCAGCGCCACGCTGAGACCATCGCGGGCGAGGTGCTGGCAACGGAGTTCTCCGTGGTCACCGAGCAGCTTGCCGATGCTCACGATATCCTCACCGGAGTCACCGCCACCGTAGCCAACAACTAAGAGCGCACAGCTTAAACGTTAAGCGGCCCGGCCGGATGCTGTCCATAGCGTTCGACTGGGCCGCTGCTTTTATCAGGGCTGCGCTGCATTTGCCTCTAAACCCCGGAAGGACAGGAGGAATAGGGGAGTAGACTGGCGGCCGAACTCCCCGACGTGAGGAAGGTAGCCGTGACAGAGAGCGATTCTTTAGCGCCCGCAGAAATTATCCGCAGCGGCCGAGGAGTACTCGGCATTGAAGTCGGCTCGACGCGTATTAAAGCGTGCCTCATCGACAGCTCCGGACGGGTCATCGCAACCGGTTCTCATCGCTGGGAAAGCGACTATGTAGATGGCCACTGGAGCTACGCACTAGATGATGTATGGGAAGGTCTGCGTGCCGCCTACGCTGATTTGAACGCAGAGATACGTGAGCTCACGGGGGAAAGGCTCACCCGGATAGCAGCTATCGGCATATCTGGGATGATGCATGGCTACTTGGCTTTCAATAAGTCCGATGAACAGCTCGTGCCCTTTCGCACTTGGCGCGATACTTATACGGGCGAAGCCGCGAAGAAACTATCGGAACTCTTCGACGTTAATATCCCAATGCGCTGGTCCGTCGCCCATTTCTATCAGGCATTGCTGGACGGCGAGCCACACGTTGGCGACGTCGATTTTCTGACAACCTTGTCCGGCTATATCCACTGGCAGTTAACGGGTCAGAAAGTTCTCGGCGTGGGGGATGCCTCTGGCATGTTTCCTATTGACCCTCAAACGGCGTCCTACGATGAGGCGGCGCTCGCGAAATTCCGCAGAGAAATTGGGCGAGACTTCGCAGAGTTATTGCCCGAGTCCTTGTCTGCGGGCGCGGCCGCGGGTGCCCTTGAGCACCCAGAACTCCTGGATCCCAGCGGAGCGCTGCAGGCCGGCGCGGTGGCATGCCCGCCTGAAGGCGATGCTGGAACGGGCATGGTGGCCACGAATACCGTCAGCATCAATACGGGCAACGTGAGCGTGGGTACCTCGATTTTTGCAATGCTTGTTCACCAAAAGCCCTTGAGTAAGTCCTATCCCGAAATTGACCCGGTGACCACACCGACGGGTCTGCCAGTGTCGATGGTGCACTGTAATAACGGCGCGCAGGAAATTTCGGATTGGATCTCGCTGTTTAGCGATGTAGCAGTGGCGTTCGGTACCAAGAACATTGACCACATCGACGATGTATATACGGCCATTTTGACCGAGGCATTACGCGGTGAACCGGATGCCGGCGGGGTAGTGGTCTATCCCTACCGGGCCGGTGAACCGATTGCGGGTTTGAGTGAAGGGCGCCCCATGGTGGCGCGGACACCCGATGCGAATTTCTCCCTTGCTAACCTCATGCGCGCCAACCTGTATAGCGTCTTCGCCTCGCTGGCACTGGGTATGCGCTTGCTGGAACAAGAAGGAATTTCCGTTGACGTCGTCCAAGCCCACGGTGGGATTTTCCGCACGGTCGGTGTAGCGCAGCGCTTCTTGGCGGCCTCTTTGAAAACCCCAGTGGCCGTGGCGCAGTCCGCTGGCGAAGGCGGTGCTTGGGGGATCGCGTTGCTGGCGAACTACATGGGCTCGGATAAAGACTTTGCGGATTACCTCAACGATGAGATTGCCAGCAGCAATAATACTGGGCGCATCCGTCAGCCCGATCCGTGCGATGTCGCGGGCTTTGCTACCTACCTCGAGCGATTCATAGAGGGATTGTCCATGCAAGAAGGCGCAGTTTCAGCGTTGCCTACCTCCGTATCTCAAGAAGAAGACTAAGGCACTAGGGAAAGGCCACAATGGTTCAGCATCTATCTGAGTATCGCCCAGAAATCCAACAAGCGGTGTCTAAGACCCGCCAGCGCGTCAGCGACCTTCACGCCGAACTGCCGCGGTGGGGCCTTGTGTCGTGGACTGCAGGCAATGTCTCTGAACGCATTGTCGTCGATGCCTCCGGTACTCCGAGCACACAGGATCTTTTCGTCATCAAGCCCTCTGGCGTGCGCTACGAGGAGCTAAGCCCAGAATCGATGGTGCTCTGCGACTTAGAAGGCGTGCTTGTCGATGGCGCTTATGCTCCCTCCTCGGATACCGCCGCACATGCCTATGTGTATAAGCATATGCCGGAGGTTGGCGGAATCGTCCACACCCACTCGAGCTACGCCACAGCGTGGGCCGCCCGCGGGGAAGAGATTCCATGCGTACTTACGATGATCGCCGATGAATTTGGCGGGCCAGTGCCCGTTGGACCCCTTGCGATCATCGGCGATGACTCCATCGGCCGGGGCATCGTGGAGACCTTGCGGGAGTCCCGTTCACCTGCCGTGTTGATGCAAAATCATGGTCCCTTCACCATCGGTGACGATGCTGAAAATGCCGTGAAAGCAGCCGTGATGGTTGAAGAAGTTGCGCGTACCGTGCACTTAGCCAAGGAGCTCGGCGGCCCTAAGCCCATCCCACAGGACATTATCGATAGACTCAATGACCGCTATCAGAATGAATACGGCCAATAAGGCTTCCGGCTGATATTTATTTATCCGTAATGAATATCGTGATGTGCTCTGGGCTCTTCATAGCCTCGAGCGCTTCTTCGTAGCGGTCAACTGGGAACGTACCGGTGACTAGGCCATCGAGTTTGTCATAAAGGTGAGCCATCCGCTTGGCCGCAGCGGGGTACATATTAGCCAGGGACTGGGCCCCGATGAGCGAGATTTCCTTCTCGAATAGGTCGAGCGGGCGGAAATCTATCGTGGCATCTGGAGAAGGCACACCCATCTGGATTAAGCGGCTGCGCTTGCCGAGGATACGGATGGCATCAGCAATAGCACCTGCATTGCCGGATGCATCCACGGTGAGGTCATAGGAATCCTGATCCAAATCTGCGGCTGAGTCCACTGCTTGGACGGCGCCCAGTTTTACAGCTTGCGCGCGCCGGGCCGGGTTGGGTTCAACAACAGAGACGCTTGCTGCGCCCTCATCTAATGCGACGACGAGCGCCACCAAGCCGATGGAACCGGCACCGAAGATGACCATATCCTGGTCTTTCCAACCAGGCGCGAGGTCTAATGCGTGCAAAACGCAAGATAGCGGTTCGGTCAGCGGTGCAACATGGTGAGGAATTTCTGTGGAGAGCTTGTAGACGAATTTGGCCGGCATGGCGATGAATTCCGCACAGGAACCATCCTGCATAATGCCGGCGGGTGAGATGTGCTCGCACAGATTCGTTGCGTTTTGCTTGCACCAGGTGCACTCGCCGCACGTCACGTTGGGGTTAGCGCCAACGTAGTCACCGACGGAAAAATCGGTGACCTCTGTGCCGACCTCCGTGATGTAGCCTGCCATTTCGTGCCCCAGGATGAGTGGATAGTTGCCGATGACATAGTCACCTCTTACTAAGTGCAGGTCAGTGCCACAGATACCGGTGCCCACCGGTTCGATGACTACCTCGTTGGCTTTTGCGTGGGGAACAGGGACGTCTTGGATTTCAATATCGCCGTGACCAGTGGTAACAACGGCGCGCATGGTATCGGTCATGGGGTATGGCTCCTCTCCGGCGCAGATTGGGCTACGCCGGTACCTGGAATTATCCAGTTGTAGGGTGGGAAGAACTTAGTTTCGAGATGTGTTACCTACGATGTTAAGCGTATCACTTGGACTTGAAGATTTAAGGCAAATAAAATTTTAAAGATAGTGATAGCTACATCATAAAATGACTGGCTAAGCCTCACTTCCTCGTAGTGAGCCAGGCGAGCGAAGTCTCATCATGCGTAATGGCCAAAAGTGCGAGGAACATACACCGTAAAGGGGTTTGTCATTCAAATGGTTTACGCATGATCTGATGTACAGGTTGAAAACGCTAAGAGCACGGGAAGTATCGTGCTCTTAGCGTTTTCTGTGGATTGTTCTATCTCTCTATTGGCACTGACAGTGAAGGCGCATTATTGCGCTTATAGCCTGAAGTCCTCACTAACGCCTTGAAAGGTTCGTATGAAATTCAGTAAACGTATTGTCGCTTCTGCAGCTCTGCCTGTATCTCTCGTTGCTCCGGCTGTCACTCTAGTCGCTGGAGCTGCTGACGGTGAAGCTTGCTTTTAAAACTGTGAAACAGGCACTGTTGATCGATCCAAACTCAGGAATGCGGGCGGATTTGCAGTAGTCGAATACCTGCAAAAGCACTGCGGCATGACCCCAGGTGAGATCTAAAAGTTGAGCCTTCGAAGAGCTGAAGGAAGTAGTTCAACGGCCAAATGATGACGAGGGTAATCCGACTTTCACTGAGTTGGAATTTCTAAGGTATCAAAAACCAATCTCGCGCCTCCCTCCCCAATTCTTGGCGTATCTGGACACGTCAGATAACCGGGCAGGTATTGTGCCGCAGGAGAATGGGGACCTTATTGGAGCTGCAAGGGTCTCCTGCGGAGGTTTCGGGTGATGTGAACGGCATCCAGCTCGGGGCAAGATGATCACCGGTAAAGTGGGCCTAAATTCAGGGCAGAAAGTTGAATGCGCGGTAACTTTCTAGGCAAGGACCCAGTGAAGACTCTTGTTGGACCGTTGCAAGGTGATGAGACTCAGGACATTCCGTTTCAAATTGGCGTTTCAGAAGGCGTTAACTAAAGACCGGTGATGAGGGATTGGTCACCGCAGTGCCAAACTTTTCAGTCTTCAAGACTGGGAAAGGAAACGGCAAAATCGTTGTTGTGAAGGCCACCGAGGAGGCTGGGGCCAAGAGCAAGATCCTGACAATGCCAAGGACTCTAATGTGCCTGAGGTGTTGCCGCAGCCTGAGTACCCAGAGCAGCCGATCGAAACTGGGGGCAATGAGCCTTCGGTTGAGTCGTCTGAGGTTGAGCAGTCCGAGTCTGCGGGTAAGCCGACCCTGGAACCGAAGCCGGGAGACACTCCGGGCAACGGCACTGGCGACAAATTGAAAAAGCCGTCGGTTACGAGCAACGATGGTGCCTCTGATGGCGTAGAAGTCGGCTTTAAATTTGGCACGGTCTTTGGTGTAATTGATGGCCTCGGTGGCTTGGTTGCTCTGGTTGTAGGTGCTACCCCACTGAATGAACCAGAACCACGATGTCGCTCACTTGCTGCAGCCACTCCGTGACTTTTTGGCATCGTTCAACATCAAGTTCTAATCGCGCCCGGTAGCGCGGAATTGCGGGACAGAAATTCCGATTGCTTTTCGGTGTAGAGACGGAAACCGGAGCCCTCTTTTTCGGAGGTACTCCGGCTCCTCTTGGCTAATAGGGGTAGAGAAGTGGACTTTGGTTGTTTTGCTTCAGTCTCGTGCTACATCATGTACCCGGTGACCGCCCCTATTGAGCGGGGCTCGATACTGGTAATCGTTTCGCTGCACTACAGGCGCGGCTATTAAGTGATCTCGCACACTTTTCAGTAGAGGTACTATTGAATGAAAAATCAATATGATTTACTAATCCTGCGTTTAAAAACGTAAATGGCACGATAAAAGTCGTGCAATCCGACTGACTGCGGGGTTCGCTTGTGCCTTCGAATTCTTGAAAGCGCGACTTTGTATATAGATCCCGTAGCTTGTAGTTCCCCTTGGAAGGTTCGTATGAAACTCAAAAAGCGTGTTCTCGCTTCTGCAGCTATCTCTGCATCTCTCGTGGCTACCGCTGTTACCCCAGTTGCTTGGGCTGCTGGTGAGCATCTTAACTGCGCACAGAACTTCCGAGCCGGCGTCGATTTTGATGCTGGTATCAATGCCAACGTTGCGGAGCATCTGCAGCGTAACTGCAAGTTGAGTGTGGAACAGATTACTGAGCTAAGTGTTGACGATATGACACAGACAGCTAGGGGTCTCCTGGGTGACGCGCGACGCTATTTAGTACCGGTAGGGCGGTATCGAGTACCGACCGGTGCGGATATCGGGTACCGGGG
>NZ_JASPGQ010000012.1:0-91304 GCF_030229885.1 Corynebacterium sp. MSK204
CTGGACATGGTGGTAGATTACCTTTCTTTCCAGCCCGACTGGGCTGGATATCAGGTGTCCACCAAACAGGGGTCAGGCCCTCCATCTTCTTATGCGGGTTAGGTACCTACACACACAAACCATCAGACACTCTCGATTGGCCCATCAACATCCCCTGTTTCAAAGCTCTCACGTACTAAAGGGTCAATCGAAGACCAGCCGCGAAGGCTAAAATATCCCGTTGCAATATCAATTCGGTGATATGACGGAAAACTTTCGAAGACCGAAGCTAAGTTTTGTTTCAGGGGTTTGATTGTCATAGATAGAAGGCGCGGAACCAGTTTACGTATAGGTATCCATGTGCAAAGGCTATTCACCGGAAAGCGCTGGAAATGGAACGTGACCTTCGAATAAAGATCAGGATCCGTAGGGGCATAGGTCTAACCCCTAACTGAATTGGTCGCGTGGTTTAGCGAGTGTTTTAGGACGCACTAGTGTTAGAGAATGAAGCTCGAAAGCACCTTCCCAATCCCAAGGAGACCACATGAACCACCGCGCGGACGAAGGCCTCGAATCGGCAACCGCTTCGGCACCGGAGCCGGAAACTGCAACGGCGCCGTCGGGCGCTGCTCCCGTTCCGCAGGCCGGTAACCAGGAGGCCCGGCGGGCGGACTTGCGGCGGTGGAAGGCGATTGCGCTGTCGTTCCTGATTGGTGCGGCGGTGATCTTTTTGGGGTGTTCGTGGTGGCAGGCGTCGGAAAGCGGGGCTCCAGTGTGGGTGGGCTACGTGCGTGCGGCGGCGGAGGCCGGCATGGTCGGTGGCCTGGCGGACTGGTTTGCGGTGACGGCACTGTTCCGCCGGCCGATGGGCCTGCCCATTCCGCACACGGCGCTGATTCCGAATAATAAGGACCGCGTGGGCGATGCGCTGAAGGACTTTGTGGAGGAGAACTTCCTTACCGCGGATGCGCTGAGTGCCAAGGTGCGGGAGGCGGAGCTGCCGCTGTGGTTGGCGCGCCAGGGGGCAGCACCCGGCAAGGCGGAGGAGGTCTCCGAATGGATTGGCCAGCGCGCCGCCAGCGTGGTGGAGGACCTTGACCCGGCTGAGGCGGAGCAGTTCATCCGCACCCAGGTCATGGACCGCCTGGCGGAGCCGGAGTGGGGGCCGCCATTGGGCCGGTTGCTGGAGGGCTATATCGCGGACGGCAAGGCGCGCCCGCTGGAGGATGACCTCATTGACTGGGCACACAAGAAGATTCTTGGCATGGAATCGACGGTGGTCACGGCCATCGATGAGCGCATGCCCGGGTGGGCGCCGCGCTTTGCCCGCGAGATGGTGGGGGACAAGGTCTATAGCGAGCTCGTTAATTTCGCCGAGGAAGTTCGCCGCGATGGCAACCACGAGGCCCGCCTGGCCATTCGCCGCAACCTATCCAAGCTGGCTGCGGATCTGCAGTGGGATGCGGATATGCGCGAGCGCATTGAGAACATCAAGCAAGAGATGCTTGCCTCTGATCAGGTGCAGCAGGCGCCGGCGGCGATGTGGCGCACGATTTCTACCACGCTGATTGATCAGTTCAATGACCCGGAGTCCTTCCTGCGGCAGAAGATGACGGCCAAGGTGAAGGAACTAGCGCACCGGTTGCTCGAGGATTCCGAGTTCTTGGCCCAGGCCAATGATCTTGTGGACAAGGCCGCGCGCTACGCGGTGGAGAAATTCGCCCCGGAGATCATCGCGATCATCCCGGAGACCATCAAGCGCTGGGATGCGCAGGAGGCCTCGCAAAATATCGAGCTGATGGTGGGCAAGGATCTGCAATTTATTCGCCTTAACGGCACTATCGTCGGCTCCCTGGCAGGCTTGGCCATATATGCTGTTAATCATCTCATTTTCGGCGCCTAATGCGCCGGAATAATTCATCACACGGAGGATTTCATGACTGAGAAGAAGAAGCTTTTTGATTCCCTGAAGGAAGCCGGTGCGTCCGCGCTAAATACCGCCAAGGATTTCGGCGGCCGCCTGCAGGAAGAGCGCGAGAACCAGGGCGCGCAGGGCGCAGGTGCGCAGGGCCCACAGGGCGATAAGGACGGCATGCTGGATAAGGCCACCAACACCGCCAAGCAGTGGGGCGCGTCCATCAAGAAGGCCGCGGAAGAAACCCGCGACTCGGAGGCTTTCTCTGAGGCGAAGGACAAGTTCGCGGATGCGTACCAGGAAACCCGCGAGGGCGTGAAGGACGCGTATGGCTATGCCCAGGAGCGCGTGAACGAGAAGAAGAACGCGCCCAAGAACGGTAATTCCGCTGCGGCGGACAAGGACGATAATATTATCGATGGCGAAGTTATCGATACCGACGAACCCACGAATTAATCTGCATGTACCTCTTACTTGACATTGCCTATAATTTTCCCATCTACTTCTTCCAGGTCCTGACCATTACCGCCATCATCGGGGCCGTGCTCGCGGCATCTACGCGCGAGGACGCGTTTCGGGCCGGCGACCGCAAGGGTAAATGGGTATGGGTAGGCCTACTTGCGGGCTCGGCGGTTGCGATGGCTACCGGCCTCCAAATTTTGGCGTGGATTGGCACGGTCATCACCGGCATCTACTGGTTTGACGTGCGCCCGCAGCTCAAGGCCATCATCAACGGCGACTACAGCTACTAAGCATGAAAAATCTCTTGCACGCTTCCGCCACTGAGGTCAGGGAGCAGGCCGCCGGGCAGCATGTTTTGGTCTCGCCGCATCACGTGACGGTGGCGGCCGCAGCCGATCCAGCGGGCATTACGGCCGTGGCGGGCTATCCCACCGGCCGGCACCACACGCTCATCAAGGCTTCTGAGGCCCGCCTGGCCATCCAGTCCGGCGCGGACGAGGTGTGGGTCAGCGTTGATGCCACGCTTGCCGATGTTACCCCTATCCTCTCCGAGCTCGTCGCCATCCGCGAGGCCTGCCCGGACCCAGCCCGCGTGGGCCTCATCTTGCCGGAGGTGGAGCCGGCGCGGTCCCTCGCGGAAACCGCCGCCGCCCAGGCGGGATTTCACGCACTCGTCATAGAAAAAGGCAGCGAGCTGTCCAGCTCGCTGCCCGTCGTAGAATTTCCCACCGCCTAAGTCTCTCCCTAGGTCGGCCGCTTCTGCGGCCGACGTTGTTAGGCGGCTTTCTTCTGTTCGTCGCTTTCGCCCGAGAAGTGTTCCAAATCATTCAAGGGAACATCGGTGCCCGTAAAGGTGAGCGTGAGCTTGCCATCGCCCACGTCCACGGATTCGACCTGCAAGTCCTTGGCAATGAGCTCATCAGACATGCCTTCCTGCAGTGCCTCGGAAATGGAACTAGTTGCTTGCTCAGGAAGCGACAGGCCAAAGATGGCGGCCTCGGTGGCATTGATCTCTAGCTTGCCGTCGCGGGCGGTGGGCTTGAGCGAAAGGCTGGCCAAGCCGCCGCCGAACTTCACTTCCAGCTCGTCGCTCTGGTCATTCGCGGTGATTTCAGTAACCACCATATTCCCAATGGTGTCGCTGCCGGATTGGTCCGAGATTCCTTTTTGGAAGCTAGCCAGCAGGTAGTCATCCGGAACGGTGGTGGTGGCGCGGAGGGAGCCGGCCACTGGGTTATCCGCATCCGTGGACATATCTTCCACGTGGATTTCGGAGGCGGGTTGCCCCTTGATCTGGGAGCCTTCGATCTGCAGGGTCGACGGCGTGGTCATGTCCATCTGGGAAATCGAGCCGCGCATAAGCCCAAAGAGGAGGGGGCTGCCGCCAAAGCTTACCGAGGGATCTTCCGTTGCCTCGATGCCTTCTTCTTTGGCGCTATTTTTAAACTCCTCGGTCATCTGATTACTAATGAACCAGCGCAGGCCAAATTCGGCGATGAGGATGATAATAAGCAGCGCTACGAGGACGCCTACGACAATTTTCCAAGCGAGCGATCCGCCCGATTTCTTTGCAGCCATGACTACCAGTGTGGCGCATGAGGCGGCCGGTGGCAATGTGTGCTGGATATTAGCGGGGCGCGATGCTCTCCCAGCTCACAGTGAGCGTATTATCGCGCAGCCGGCGGCGGGGAGGCTGGAGGTTAAAGGGGGCATCGGCAAACAGGGCTTGTGCCATGCGCCATCGCACCCGCGGGCCGTGCGGGGCCCACCCAGCGGCGCGATCCCAGGCCCTATCGGCGGCCTGCAGGAGCTCGTGGATGGGCTCGCCGGGCACGTTGCGGTGGATGAGCACTTTGGGCAGGCGCTCGGCCACATCGGAGGGGCGGGCCACGTCGAAGGGATCCCACGCGAGCGTCAGCGTCTTCGGGCCATGCTGATCGAGCAGGATCCACGCCGCGCGCCGGCCCAGCTCATCGCAGGTGCCTTCCACGAAGAACCCGCCAGGGGCCAGGCGGGAACACACCGTCTGCCAGGCCTCCGCAACCTGGTCCACGTCGTATTGGCGCAGCACATTAAAGGCACGCACCACCTGCGGACGGTAGCCCGCAAGCTCAAATCCGCCCAGCTCAAAGCGCACGCCATCGCGCGGCGGTAGCACCCGGTCCGGGTGGATTTCCAGCCCGCGCACATCCACGCGGGGATTGATGCGGCGCAGCCACCGCGCCCACTCCACGGTGGTGGTATGGGAGGCACCGTAGCCCACGTCGAGCGCGAGCGGGGTGCGCACGTGGCGCAGCAGCGCCGAAATTTCTGGGTGGGCGACCATCCACCTATCGCAGCGCCGCAGCCGGTTGTAATTGGTGGTGCCGCGGGTAATAACGCCAAAAGGCCGACCCGCTGCTGCGCTGGCGCGCAGGTTATGAGCGTGGTCGGCCATGGGAATCGGTGGATTCTAAGGTTGGGAGTGCCTTAGGAGTTTTCAGAAATCCACTGTTCGGTCAGCTTGCCCTCGTTATCAAAGAGCTCTGCCAGGGATTCGCCCACCTTCGGCTCGATGGCTGCGCCCATCATCGGGATCTTGACGGAGATCTCGTTGGTGTAGGTCAGCTTGGTCATCTCGCCCTCGCCGGCCAGGGAAATATCGCCCTTGAAGTCCACCGGGGTGCCCTTGACGTCAGCGGTGTAGTTGACGTCAGCGGCCTGGCCGTTGAGCTCGCCCACGGTGACCACGCGCTTGACCTTGAGGTCCTGCGAGACCATGGCGCGCACTGCCTCTGGCAAAAGGGTGGTCGGCAGGACCTCGTAGAGCGTGGCTACGTTATCGGAGAAATCGTGAACCTGGCCTGCCTCCGGGGAAAGGTTTGCCACGATGTACTCCCAGTACCCCTGGGTGAGCAGCGCCTTGTGAACCATGTCGATAGGCTGATTGATGGTTACGGTGTTTTCACTACGAGTTGACATGCTTAACAGACTACCTTGGTATACGTGCTTGATAAATTTTTGACGCAACAACTCACAGCAATCGACGGCGTAGACGTGGATCCCACGGCGAGCTTTGCTGATCTCACCACCTTGCGCGTGGGGGGAAAGCCACGGGTCACGTTGCGTTGCTCGCTGCCTGAAGCGGCAGTTGCGGCACTGCGGTACCTCGAGAAAGAAAAAGTTCCCTTCATTGTGGTTGGCGGCGGCTCCAACCTGCTGGTTTCTGATGGTGAGGTAGACGTGGTCGCCGTCGTCCTCGACTTTGCCGCGGTGGACATGGATACCGAAACTGGCCTCGTGCGCGCCCAAGCCGGTGCGGTATGGGACGAGGTCGTGGCGGAATCCGTGACGCAGTCCCTGGGCGGCATCGAGTGCCTGTCCGGCATCCCCGGCACGGTGGGCGCGGTGCCCGTGCAAAACGTGGGTGCCTATGGCGCCGAGATTTCTGAGGTCTTGACCCGTGTGCGCCTGTATAACCTGCGCACCGATGCCGATGAGTGGGTTCCCGTCTCCGATCTCGATCTGGCCTACCGCTATTCCAACCTGAAATTCACCGGCCGCGCGGTGGTGCTCGAGGTCGAATTGCAATTGACCACGGATGGGCTCTCTCGCCCCCTGCGCTTTGGGCAGCTTACCGATGCCCCCGGCGAGCGCCGCCCCGTCGCCCAGGTCCGCGAGGAGGTCCTCGCCCTGCGCCGCGGCAAGGGCATGGTGCTCGATGCCGCCGACCATGACACCTGGTCCGCCGGCTCTTTCTTCACCAACCCCGTGGTCGAATCCAGCGTCGCCGACGCCATCCAAGACAAGGTGCGCGCCACGCTTGGCGATGCCCCCGCCGACCGCATGCCCCGCCACCCCGTCGCCACCGCACAGGGCGAATCGTCCCCGCACGAGAAGCTCTCGGCCGCTTGGCTTATCGATAACGCCGGCTTTACAAAGGGCTACCCCGGATCCGGCCCGGCAACGCTATCCACCAAGCACACCCTGGCGCTGACTAACCGCGGAAACGCGAGCGCCGCCGATATTGTCGCGCTGGCCCGCACTATTCGCGATGGCGTCCGCGAGGCCTTCGGCGTCGAGCTCGTGCCCGAGCCCGTGTGGCTGGGCCTATCCATGGACGAGGACTAGGCCGCGCCTCTCGGCGCGACGGGGCCTTAGCCGCTGGGTTCGCGCCGGGTTTTAGGCCCGCGCGGAGATAAAAACGTCCAAAACAACCGCGTTCTTCTAAAATTCGCCCTCATTTTTGGCGAAACGCGGTTGTTTTGGACGGAAGTGTTGCTTGCGGGCTCCTAGGCAGCCATGACCTCGAGCCACTCCGGCTTGGCGTCTAGGAACTTGCGGGCCGCATCCTGCGCGCCCTTCAAGCTGTGGTGTGCGCCCCAACCGCACTGCTCTTCGTTGGCGGCGGGAACCTCGGTGGCGGTGAGGATATCGTTCAGCGCACCCTCAACGGCGCGCAGCAATTCATCCTGCTCCATGCCGTTGGTAATGGCGTAGAAGCCGGTGCGGCAGCCCATAGGGGCAAAGCCGGTGAGCTTATCGGTGTAGTTGCGCATAAAGTTGGCCATCATGTGCTCCACGGAGTGCAGCGCCTCCGTGTCCAGGTGCTCCTTATTGGGCTGGCAGAAGCGCAGGTCGTACTTGATAATCTCGACGCCGCCGCCCAAATCGGTGCGGTCAGCCACCCGGATATAAGGCGCGCTGACGAGGCGGTGGTCGAGCTCGAAGGACTTGACGTTAATCTTTTCTTGGTTCTGTTCAGTCATACTCCCCAGCCTAATCGCTGCGAGTGTCACTTCACAGAATAGATTCTTCAGCCGACTGTGCGCCGCGAGTTAGCGGGAGGACACTTCCGCCACCAAGATTTCCTGTACCTGGCGGCGGCGCAGCTTGCCCAGCTGATCGGTGGGCAATTCTTCTTGCACCACGAAATGCCGCGGGACCTTATAGCGGGCCAGGAGGCCGCGGCAGTGCTCGCGCAGCGCTTCCGCGTCGAAGGTGGCGCCGGGGTGGAGCACAAGGCAGGCGGCGACATCCTCGGAACCATCGGCACGCGGGACGCCGGCCACCGCGGCTTGGCTTATCGCGGGGTGGCTCAACAATGCATGTTCCACCTCGCTGGGAAAGACGTTAAAGCCACCGGTGATGATGACCTCTTTAATCCGGCCCACCAGCCGGAAATGGCCATCGGCCTCGCGCACACCCATATCGCCGGTGCGCAGCCAATCGCCGTGGAATGCCTCCCGCGTGGCGGCGGGATTATCGAGGTAGCCCGAAAAAACCTGGGGCCCGCGGGCAAGGATCTCGCCGGGCGTGCCATCGGGTTGGCTGCGGTCAAGGTCAGCGGGATCCCCGATGCGCAAGTCGGTATCGGCAAGCGGCTTGCCGATGGTCCCCACGCGCCGACCCTCACCAAGCGGGTTGATGGTCAGCACGGGGGAGGCCTCGGTAAGACCGTAGCCCTCGACAAGCATGCCGCCGGTGCGGTCTTGCCAGGGCTCGATGATGCGCGCGGGCAGCGATGCCGCGCCGGAAATGGCGTAGCGCACCCCGCCCAGGTCTGTGGCCTGCTCGGCGGTCGGCTCAGCGGCCGCCTCGGAGGCAGATTCTGCCGCCAGCTCGCCCATGGCGCGCTCATAAATGGTGGGAACGCCCGGCATCCAGGTCGGGCGGCGCTGTGCCAAGGCGCCGACCACGGCTGCGGGGCGTGGGGAGGGCAGCAGGATGATCTCGGCGGCGCAGCGCACCGCGAGCAAGACGCTCATGGTCAATCCATAAGAGTGGAACATCGGCAGCGTGGCGAGGAAACGCTCGTGGCCCGGGCGCAGATCGGCCTGGGCTTCCAATTGGATGCAGTTCGCGGCGAGGTTGCCGTGCGTGAGCACCACGCCCTTGGGCTGGCCGGTGGTGCCGGAGGTGTAGAGGATGAGGGCGGCATCGGCAAGCGCGGCCTGGCGGTGAGGCACTGGGGCGCCGGAGAGGGGAAGGGGCGCCTCCAAGGACACGGGAATCACCGTGCTGGCTAGGCCATCGACCACGGCGGCGACCTGATCCCAGACCAAGGCGATGCGGGCGCCGTGGTGGGCAAAGAGCGGGGCCAACTCGTGGGCGGTGTACTGAGGGTTATGCTCGACCACGACCGCGCCCAGGCGCAGCACCGCGAAAAAGGCAATGAGGTGCTGCGGGGAGTTGGGCAAGACCAGCGCCACCCGGTCGCCGGGGCGGATTCCCATCTCCCGCAGGGCGCCGGCGGCAGCGGCGATACGGGTATCCAACTCCGCGTAGCTCAGGGTCTCGCCCGCGAAAAAGGTGGCGGGACGGTGGGGGAAGTTGGCTACGGCGGTGGCGAGGAAATCCGTCAGCGTGGCGTCGTACTCGAGGTCTGACATGGTGGTTAATACTAAGCCTTCTGTTTGAGGAGATCGAGGAGATCCTGCTGCACCATGCGGCGGCGGACCTTGCCCAGCTGGTCCGAAGCCAGCTCCTCAAAGTGGTAGAAGGTGCGCGGAACCTTGTAGCGGGTCAGGCGCTCGCGGCAGAAGGATTTGAGGCCTTCTGGGTCCAAGACGGCGCCATCGCGCAGGATGAGACAGGCGACGACGTCCTCGGAGCCATCCTTGCGCGGGCGGCCCACCACGGCGACCTCCTTGATGTCTGGGTGCTTGCGCACCACCTCTTCGACTTCGGCCGGGTAGACGTTAAAGCCGCCGGTGATGATGATTTCCTTGATGCGGCTAACCAGCTTGACCCAGCCGTCCTCATCCATGGTGGCCATATCGCCGGTGCGGAACCAGCCGTTGTGGAAGGACTCCTCGGTGGCCTTTTCGTTATTGAAATAGCCCTGGAAGATCTGCGGCCCGCGAGCCAGCATCTCGCCCGGCTCGCCATCTGGCTGGGTTTCATCGAGGTTATCCGGGTTGCCAATGCGCACCTCGGTATCGGGAAAGGGCAGGCCCACATAGCCCGGGCGGCGGTTGCCGTTCATGGGGTTGCCAATGAGCACGGGGGAGGTCTCGGTCATACCAAATCCCTCCACGAGGCGGCCGCCGGTCATGGATTCCCAGCGCTCCATCACGTCAACCGGCAGGGTAGCGGCGCCGGAGAAGGCGTTGCTGATGCCGGCAAGATCCACGCCCTTGTCCTCGGCGGCGTCCATGATCTTCTCGTATAACGTGGGCACGCCCGGTAGCCAGGTGGGGGTGTGCTTCTTAACGATGTCCATGATGAGCGGCATCTGCGGGGATGGAACCAAGATGAGCTCGGCGCCGAAGTAGATGCTGAGCACGCACAGCGTGGTCATGCCGTAGGCGTGGAAGAGCGGCAATGCGGCGAGGAAGCGCTGGTCGGTGGCGTCCATATTCGTCAGCCAGGCTTCGCCCTGCACGCAGTTGGAGATGAGGTTGCCGTGCGAAAGCAGCGCGCCCTTGGGCTTGCCTGTGGTGCCGGAGGTGTAGAGGATAAGCGCGATATCGTCCTGCGTGACCTTGGCAATCTCGAGGTCCTTGCCATCGCCGCCGATGGCAGAACCGATAAGCGTGGACCAGGCCACGGTATTCGGGGCCGTGCCGGTTAGCTGCTCGCGCTTGGCGGCCAGCGGCGGCAGGGGAATCCGGAGTGCGAGGCGCTTGAGCGGTGGCATCGCATCGATCATGTTGACGGACACGATGGTCTCTAGTGGGGTGGTGGCGCGCAGCTTATTCAGCGTCTGCGCCGTCTTATCCCAGGCGATGGCCACACGCGCGCCATGGTCCTGGAAAAGCCCCTCGAGCTCGTGGGCGGTGTAGAGGGGATTGTGTTCCACCGCGGTGGCCCCGAGCAGCTGGATGGCATAAAACGCCACCACGTGTTGGGGGCAGTTAGGCATGACGATGGCGACCCTATCGCCAGGCCGGATGCCAAAGGCCTTAAGTCCCGCAGCGGCGGCGCGCACCTGTGCGTCTAGGTCCGCGTAGCTCTGTGTACTGCCGAAGAAGTAGGTAGCGGACTTATTCGCATTGATGCGGAGGTTATTGACGTAGTAGTCAACGATGGTTTTATCGCCGTAATCAAGCGTGGCGGGGGTCCAGTCGCTGTAGTGCTTAATCCAGGCCCGGGATTCGTATGCGGACACGCGCTGCCCTTTCGTTTGCTAAAGAAAAATATTACAAAGGGCGAGTATACCCAGAACGTGAGGAAATCCTCTAGTTTTCTTCGAGTGTCAGCAAAAAACGCTTGATATCCAGGCCACCGGCATAGCCGCCGAGCGTTCCATCGCTGCGCAGCACGCGGTGGCAGGGCCGAATAATCGGCAGGGGATTGGCGCCGCAGGCGGTGCCGACCGCCCGGGTAGCAGCGGGGCGCCCCACGGCGGCTGCGAGCTCGCCATAGCTTGAGATTTCGCCGTAGCCAATGGTGTCCAACTGCGCGTGAATTTGGGCGCGAAATTCCGTCGTCGGCGCCGGGTTGAGCGGCAGGTCAAACTCGCGGCGGCGCCCAGCGAAATACTCCGCGAGCTGCTCTTGCGCCGCATCTAAGATGTCTGCACCGCGCTTGTCGATGCCCCCATGTACTCCGCCGCTTTCCTCGCCGCGAACCTGATTGGTTTTGCGGTGCCCCTTGCTGTTTTCGTCGCGAACCTCATTGGGTTTGCGGCGACCCTTGCTGGTTCCGTCGCGACCCAACTGGATCGCGACGAAGTCAACGCGGGACAGCCCGTCTGCATCCGCGGTGAGCAGCAGCGGGCCGATGGGGGTATCGATGGTGCGCAGCATGGTGGTGGGAACTCTAGGTGTTTTAGGAGTTCTTCTCCGCTTCGAGGCGGTTGATGAGGTCTTCTTGTACCTCACGGCGGCGGATCTTGCCCATTTGGTCCTTGGCCAGTTCTTCGAAGTGGTAGAAGGTGCGCGGGACCTTGTAGCGGGTCAGGCGCTCGCGGCAGTACTCCTTGAGGCCTTCGGGGTCGAGCGCGGCGCCATCGGCAAGATCGAGGCAGGCAACGACATCTTCGGAGCCATCGTCGCGCGGGCGGCCCACGACAGCGGCGTCGTCGACGCTGGGGTGCTCGCGCAGGATTTCTTCGACCTCGCCCGGGTAGACGTTGAAGCCGCCGGTGATGATGATTTCCTTGATGCGGCTGACTAGGCGGATGAAGCCGTCTTCTTCCATGATGCCCATGTCACCGGTGCGGAACCAGTCATCGTGGAAGGCGGCATCGGTGGCTTCCTGGTTATTAAGATAGCCCTTGAAAATCTGCGGGCCGCGGGCCAGCACCTCGCCCTCAACACCGTCTGGCTGGGTCTCATCCAGGTTATCGGGGTTGGCGATGCGCACCTCGGTATCCGGGAAGGGAATGCCCACGTAGCCGGGGCGGCGGTCGGTGCTCATGGGGTTGCCCACGATAATGGGGGAGCACTCGGTAAGCCCGTAGCCTTCCACGAGTAAGCCGCCGGTGGCGTTTTCCCACTTATTGACGGTCTCAGAAGGCAGGGTGGATGCGCCAGAGAAGGCCGCGCGCACGCCCTTGATGGGTACTTCTTGCTCCTCGGCGGCCTTGACGATGCGCTCGTACAAGGTAGGAACGCCCGGGACCCAGGTCGGGGTGTGCTTCTTCATCAGCTGCATGATGAGCGGGATCTGCGGCACGGGGAGGATGACCAATTCGCCGCCGATAAGCTGTGCCAAGGTGACGTTCATGGTCAGGCCATATGCGTGGAAGAAGGGTAGGGCGGCGAGCATGCGCTCTGGCTTATCGCCCAAGCCTGGAACCCAAGCCTTGCCCTGCAGCAGGTTGGATACGAGGTTGCCGTGCGAGAGCATCGCGCCCTTGGGCGCACCGGTCGTACCGGAGGTGTACATCACCAGCGCGACGGTGTCTTTATCAATGTCCTCTGGCGTCTTAATATCGCTGCCGTTGCCACCGATGGCATCGCCAATCAGCGCCTCCCACGGCACGGTATTTGGTGCCGGGGCAGAAAGCTGCTCGCGCTTGGCCTTGAGCGGGGGAAGCGGCAGGCGCAGCGCGGCGCGCTGCAGGGTGGGCATGGCGTTGATCATGTTGATGGACACGACCGTTTCCAGGTTGGTGGTAGCCCGCAGCTTCTCCAGGGTGGGGGCGGCCTTGTCCCAGGCGATGGCGATGCGCGCGCCGTGATCCTGGAAAAGCCCCTCCAGCTCGTGGGCGGTATAAAGCGGGTTGTGCAGCACAACCTGGGCGCCGAGCTTCAAGATGGCATAAAAGGCCGCGATGTACTGCGGGCTATTGGGGGCAACGATGGCTACGCGGTCACCGGGGCGCACGCCGAAGGCCTTCAAGCCGGCTGCGGCGGCGCGCACTTGGCGGTCCAGCTCGGAATAGTTTTGGCTGCGTCCAAAGAAATACGTGGCTGACTTATCGCCATTGACCTTGAGGTTGTTGTCATACAGGTCTAACAGGGTGGTGTTGCCATAGTCGAGGCTATGCGGCGTCCACTCCGGGTAATACTGGAGCCATGCCTTTGATTCATAAGCGGACAATGCGTGACCTTTCGGTAGCGTAGGTTATTGGCAGGGGCCAGTATAGCGCCGCTAAGATGGGTCACCATGCGCATCGCCATGATTTCTATGCATACCTCCCCCATTGAGCAGCCTGGCTCCGGGGATGCCGGCGGAATGAACGTCTACGTTTTAAATATTGCCTGCCAATTAGCCCAGCTAGGCGTAGAGGTAGATGTCTATACCCGTGCGACCCGCCCCAGCCACAAAGAAATCGTGGACGTGGCCCCCAACCTGCGGGTGATCAACATCGTGGCAGGCCCCTTTGAGGGGCTAGAAAAAGAAGATCTGCCCACCCAACTCGCGGCCTTTTCCGGCGGCGTGGTGCAATTTGCTAAATGGCAGGGCAAAAAATATGACCTCATTCATTCCCACTACTGGCTTTCTGGCCAGGTGGGGTGGCTGCTGCGCGATCTATGGGGCATTCCGCTGGTCCACACCGCCCACACCTTGGCCGCGGTGAAAAACGCCTACCGCACGGCCGAGGACACCGTGGAATCAGAAGCGCGGCGCATCTGCGAGCAACAATTGGTGGATAACGCAGACCTCCTCGTGGTCAATACCGATCAGGAAGCCCGCGACCTAGCCGAGCATTACGATGCTGACCGCGATATCATCCGCGTGGTCTCCCCGGGCGCCGACGTGGGGCTATTTACCCCAGGTACCGACCGCAATACGGAGCGTTCCCGCCGCGAGCTGGGCATCCCGCTGCATACCAAGGTCGTGGCCTTTGTGGGGCGGCTACAGAAATTCAAGGGGCCCGAAGTCCTTATCCGGACCGCCGCCGAACTGTGCCACCGCGAGCCCACCCGCGATTTTCGGGTGCTCATCTGCGGTGGGCCATCCGGGGCCAATGCCTCGCCGGAGGCGTATAGGGAATTGGCGCGGGAGTTGGGCGTGCAAAAGCGCGTGCGCTTTTTAGGGCCCCGCCCGCCCGAGGAGCTGGTGGGTGTGTACCGCGCAGCGGATATTGTGGCGGTACCCAGCTACAACGAGTCCTTTGGTCTAGTGGCGCTCGAGGCCCAGGCTTCTGGCACGCCGGTCGTCGCCGCGGCCGTGGGTGGGCTGTCCATCGCTGTCGTCGATGGTGAGACCGGGCTGCTGGTGCCGTCCCACGATCCGAAGGAGTGGGCGGATTCCTTGACCCAGCTGCTGGACGATGACCCCCGGCGCATCGCCATGGGCGAGGCCGCCGTCGCGCACGCCGTGCGCTTTAGCTGGACCAACACGGCCCGGGAGCTGACGGAGATTTATGCCGAAGCCCAGCAGATTCCCGTGCCTGACTGCCACCAACGCCGCGCGATGGGAGACTAGCCTCACTGACGCGCCGGGCGGTTTCGTGGCATGCTGGAGGCATGACTAACGGAAAACTGATTCTTCTTCGCCACGGCCAATCCACCTGGAATGAATCCAACCAATTTACCGGTTGGGTCGATGTTGATCTGACAGAAAAGGGTGAGGCAGAGGCCAAGCGCGGCGGCGAGCTGCTCGCGCAAGAGGGCATCCTGCCCAACGTGCTGTACACCTCGTTACTGCGCCGCGCAATCCGCACCGCCAATATCGCGCTGGATGCGGCCGACCGCCACTGGATCCCGGTCATCCGCGACTGGCGCCTCAACGAGCGCCACTACGGTGCGCTGCAGGGCCTGAACAAGGCCGAGACCAAGGAAGAGTACGGCGAGGACCAGTTCATGGCATGGCGCCGTTCCTATGACACGCGCCCGCCCGAGCTTGCCGATGACGCCGAGTACTCCCAGGCCAACGACCCCCGCTACGCGGATTTGGACAAGGTCCCACAGACGGAGTGCCTGAAGGACGTTGTCGAGCGCTTCGTGCCCTACTTCGAGGAAGAGATCCTGCCGCGGGCCAAGAAGGGCGAATCCGTCATGATCGCAGCGCACGGCAACTCCCTGCGCGCGTTGGTCAAGCACCTCGATGGCATTTCCGATGATGACATCGCCGGGCTGAATATCCCGACCGGCATTCCGCTGGTGTACGAGATTGCGGAGGATGGCTCCGTGGTCAACGAGGGCGGCACTTACCTGGACCCAGAGGCCGCCGAGGCCGGGGCCGCTGCCGTCGCCGCGCAGGGTGGTGACAAGTAACCCCACTACTGCATATAAGTCCCCGGGGAGGTGCTCCCTGGGGACTTTCTAATGGTTAGGCTTAATGACGTGGAATTAATTTTTGTCTTTCTCGCGGGCGTGGTTGCCTGCGCGGTGGCGCTGCCATTGATTTCCCGGGTGCGCGAGCGCATGGCACGCCGCCAGCGCGCGAGCGATGCCCAGGCAAACCAGGTCACCACCGTGAGCCAAGGCCTCCACCTCGCGGTCCAGGGCTCGCCCACGGCGCTGACGGTGCTCGATAGGAACCAGGAAATCATCCTGTCCAACCCCGCGGCGCACGAGATGTCTGTGGTCCACGATCGCGCCGTCAATCCGGAAATCTGGAAGACCGCGGAGCAGGTCTTCGAGGATAAGGAAACCCGCACCGTGGACTTGGCCATCCCTAAGCGCCGCACCGGGCACCGCGTCACGCAGGTGAGGGCCGTTATCAAGCCGCTGACGCTGAACGATGGCCGCTTCATCATCATCTACGGCACTGATGAGAGCGAAAACGTGCGCATGGAATCCGCGCGCCGTGACTTCGTAGCCAACGTCTCCCACGAGCTGAAAACCCCGGTGGGTGGCATCGCGCTGCTGGCAGAGGCCCTACTGCAAGACCCCGAGGATCCGGAGCACGTGAAGTACTTCGGTACCAAGGTGCAAAAAGAGGCCAACCGCATGGCGGATATGGTCAGCGAGCTGATTTCCCTGTCCAAGCTGCAGGGCGCCGAGGCGCTGCCGGAGATGGAACCGCTCTACGTAGACGATTTGATTGATGAGGCGATTTCGCGCAATCAGCTTGCCGCAGACGCGCGCTCCATCAGGTTGACTCAAGGGCCGTCCGTAGGCGTGCAGGTCATGGGCGACCGGTCCCTCTTGGTAACCGCGCTGTCCAATCTTATTTCCAACGCGATCAATTATTCGCCAGAGGAATTGCCGGTCTCCGTCTCACAGAAGGTAGTGGGGGATGATGTCGTGCTGATCCGGGTGACGGACCGGGGCATCGGCATCCCGCCGGAGCATCAAAAGCGCGTCTTCGAGCGCTTTTTCCGCGTTGACCAAGCCCGGTCGCGGCAGACTGGAGGCACTGGCCTAGGATTAGCAATTGTCAAACACGTGGTGGCCAACCACGGGGGCAATATCAAGCTGTGGTCGCGGCCTGGCACGGGCTCTACTTTTACCATCGAGTTGCCCATATATAAGGAAGAGAAGCCAGCGCACGAGGCTGACTTGCAGGATAATGAAGACAAGGATTCCGTCGATGCGGCGGCTCCTGGGCTCCAGCGTGCGGTAGCACGCGTTGCAGCACGTCGAAAGGATAAAGCACAATGACCACCATTCTCATCGTGGAAGATGAAGAGTCGCTGGCCGATCCGCTGGCATTCTTACTCCGCAAGGAAGGCTTCGAGCCGATTATCGCCCTCGATGGCCCCTCCGCGCTGGAGAAATTCGCCGACAATGACATCGACATCGTGCTACTTGACCTCATGCTGCCCGGTATGTCCGGCACCGACGTGTGCAAGCAGCTACGTGCCACCTCCTCCGTACCGGTCATTATGGTCACCGCGCGCGATGCGGAAATCGATAAGGTCGTGGGCCTAGAGCTGGGCGCGGACGATTACGTCACCAAACCGTATTCCTCCCGCGAGCTCATCGCCCGCATCCGCGCCGTGCTGCGCCGCGGCAACGATCAGTCCTCCCACGCGGACGCCGCGGAGGACGCCGAGGTAGAAGACCAGCAGATCCTATCCGGCGGCCGCGTGAAGATGGATGTGGAGCGCCACATCGTCACCGTGGCGGACGAGCCGGTGGCCATGCCACTCAAGGAGTTTGACCTGCTGGAATACCTCCTGCGCAACGCTGGGCGCGTGCTGACCCGCGGCCAGCTCATTGACCGCATCTGGGGTGCGGATTACGTGGGCGATACCAAAACGCTCGACGTGCACATCAAGCGCCTGCGCACCAAGATTGAGGAGCACCCTTCCCGCCCGAAGCACTTGGTAACGGTGCGCGGACTGGGCTATAAATTCGAACTCTAGCGCCGGCTAGCGCTCTAGTACCAGCCGGCCTTGATGCTGGCCGGGTGCTGGGTAAGCTGCACGCCGTGCTCGGCGGCTTCTGCGCGGGCACGGCATTGTTGGGCCAAAATATCGTAGCTTTCGCGCCCCATGAGCGCGACGAGCTCGTCCTCGTGCGATTGCCACATCGGCAGCGGATTGGCGTGGCAGGCGCCATCGGTAGAGCAGTACCAATCAAAGTCTTCGCCGCCATTGCCCCAGCCGCGGCGGTCATATTCGCCGATGGTGGTGCGCAAAATTTCCTGCCCATCGGGGCGTTCTTCATAATCCTCGTAGCGCCACAGCGGCAGCTGCCAGCACACCTCCGGCTTGACCACGGTCAGCTCCTCGCCGCTATCTACTGCCCATTGGTGCAGAGCGCAGCCCGTGCCCGTTTCCCAGCCGGCGCGGTTGGCAAAGATGCAGGCGCCATCCACGATGGGCGTTTTCAGCGCCGGTTCCGGTTCGCCGTCCTCGCCATCGAGCTCGTCCCATTCCAACCAGGGCTCTAGCTCATCGGTGTTTTCTTGCGCCAGGAACTCATCTACCCCCGCTGGGCGCAGCTGCCAATAGCGCGCGGGCATGCGGGAGACGGCATCGTAAAGCTGGTCGCGGTCTTGTTCATCGGCCATATATGCACCGTGCACGCAGCAGCCCACATCGGGCTGGCTCTTATCGATGCCCCGGCACGCCGACGTGCCAAATTGGCAGCTGTAGTGCGATTCCACCCACGTGAGATCGATGGAAAAGACGTGGTAAGGGTCGTTTGGGTTGGTAAATTCGAACCACTCCCGCGGAAAATCTGGGGCCTCTTCGTGCCCGGCTTTAATCGATGCCGCCGCTGGCGAGCTCGCGGGAAAACCTAGGTAAACGGTGTCAGATTTTGGGCGATTCACACCTAACCACGGTAGACCTACTACGCTATGGGTGTGCGATTAGGTGTATTAGACGTCGGAAGTAATACCGTCCACCTCGTTGCGGTCGATGCCGCAACGGGGGGACGGCCTACTCCGATGAGCGATTGGAAGACCCCACTCCGGCTGGTAGAACAGCTGGATAAGAAGGGAAACATCCACGAAAAGGGCCTGAAAAAGCTCGTTTCCGCCGTGGGTGAGGCAAGTGAGCTGGGTGACAAACTCGGGTGCTCCGAATTCATCGCCTTCGCGACCTCCGCGGTCCGCTCTGCCCCTAACTCTGAAGAGGTACTCGATGAGGTGGAAAAGCAGACCGGCGTGCGCCTGCAGATCCTCTCGGGCGTGGAGGAAGCACAGCTTACTTTCCTCGCTGCCCGCCGCTGGTACGGCTGGTCCGCCGGACGCATCACCAACTTGGACATCGGCGGTGGCTCCCTAGAGCTATCCACCGGTACCGATGAACACCCTGACCTGGCTTTCTCGCTCGATCTGGGCGCAGGCCGGCTGACCCACAACTGGTTCGATACCGATCCGCCGGAGAAAAAGAAGGTCAGTGCGCTGCGCGATTTCATCGATGCGGAGCTTGAAGATGCCGTCACGCAGATGAAGGCAATGGGCCCGGCTGGCCTGGCCGTGGGCACCTCGAAAACCTTCCGCACCCTCTCGCGGCTTACCGGTGCGGCGCCATCGTCTGCGGGGCCATACGTCAAGCGCACCTTGACCGCACCGGGCCTGCGCCAGTTGATTTCATTCATCACGCGCATGACTGCAGCAGACAGAGCGGACCTTGAGGGTGTAAGTTCGAACCGATCGCACCAAATCGTCGCCGGCGCTTTGGTTGCCGAGGCAAGCATGCGAGCTCTTGGAATCGAGAAGTTGGAAATCTGCCCATGGGCGCTGCGCGAAGGTGTTATTTTGCGCCGGACCGACAAGGGATTGGAATAGGAAGAGATCATGGCTGACGAAAAACAGTTGACCGTGGCCGAGCTGCTGGCTCGCAATAAGAAGGACCGCACGGATAAAGACGAGAAGACCTCTCGCCGTCGTCGGCGGAGCCTCGATGAGGGCGGCGTATCCGTTGCCGAGCTCACCGGCAGCCTGAAGAAGGTAAAGTCCACCCCGCCTGAGGCGAAGCACACCAACGTATCCATCGACGATGACGCCCCTGTCATCCGCGCGCCGAAGTCCAAGGACGAACAGTCCGCTGAGAAAAACGCCGCTGAGAAAAAGACCGCGGCGAACAACTCCGCGGCGCAGCCGACTGGCTCCAAGCCAGCTGGGTCCAAGCCTGCCGGTGCTAAGCCTGCTGGCGCCAAGTCCGCTGCAGGCAAGCCGTCCGCGGGGCAGGAGGGCATCGGCAAGCCTGCGCAAAGCAAGCAATCTCAGTCCCAATCCTCCTCTCCTAAGCCGGCTGCCGAGAAGCCTTCCGCTGGTACCCCAACCGCGTCCCCTGCGCCGAAGAAGAACGGGAAGCCGAGTGAGCCGACCGCCTCTCCCAAGCCTGCGGCGGGGTCTGGCTCGAAGCCGACGGCCAAGCCTGCCCCAGCGCAGAAGACAAACGCACAGGAGGCAAAGAAGCCTGCGCAGTCGGGTCCGGAGGACAAGGCGGGCGCTAAGGACGCCGACAAGAAGTCCCATCAGCCATCCGCGGATGACACGGCGGTAATGCAGCGCATCGGTAAGTCGCAGTCCTCGCAGGACAAGCGCAAGGACGCCGCTGATGCCGCTGAATCCGGTGCCAAGGAAGCCAAGGAGAAGGCGGGCGCAGCTGGCGCTGCCGGGGCAGGCGCTGCTGCAGCGACCGTAACGGGAGCGAAGGCTGGCGCGAAGACCGCAGCAGACACCAAGGACGCTGGAACCAAGGGCAAGGCTGCCGCGCCTGAGCAGAAGCCTGCGGCGGCTGCGAAGAAGTCTGACGATACCGGCGAGCTGTCTCAGGTGCGGGACGAGGAAGTCACCGAAGAGCACGAGAAGCTCAACCCCATGTCCATCCTCATCATGGTGGTCGTGGGCATCGTCTTGGCCATCGTCATCTTCAAGGGCTTTGAAGTGCTCTGGGATAACTTCCCGCGCGTCGTCGTATCTATCTTGGCACTCGGCGTGACCGCAATTATGGCTGGCGTTACGCATGCGCTGCGCACGGCCCGCGATGGGTTCTCCATGTTCCTTGCAGGCATTACCGGCCTCATATTGACGTTCGGACCACTGCTTTTGGTCATGCTCTAAACCAGCGAATTGCTGAGAACCACCCGGCTGCTTCCTTCGTGGAGGTAGCCGGGTGGCGTTATTTTTGGCATTGTGGAGACTATGACAAAGATTGCAATTTTAGGTGGAGGACAAATCGGTGAGGCTTTGACCTCGGGTCTTGTGGAATCGGGCTTCAATGCTTCCGATATCACGGTGACCAACCGCACGGCCTCTCGCGGTGAAGAGCTCAAGAGCAACTATGGCGTCAACGTCACGACGGATAACGCTGAGGCGGTGGACGGCGCGGATTATATCTTCGCCTCCGTCAAGCCTTATGCCATCCTGGACCTGCTGGGCGAGATTAACCCGGCTAAGGACGCCGTGGTGGTCTCTATGGCCGCAGGGCTGACGCTGGAGGCCCTGCAGGCTGCTGCGGGCGACGGCGTGCCGGTTGTGCGCGTTATGCCCAATACGCCGATGTTGGTGCGCCGCGGCATGTGCACCTGCGCCGCCGGCGAGCACGTCACTGAGGCCCAGATGCAGGGCGTGACGGAGCTGCTCGAGGCCGTGGGTGAGGTCGCGGTCATTCCGGAGAAGAACATCGACGCCGCGACAGCCCTGGCTGGTTCCTCGCCGGCCTACTTCTTCCTTGTGGCAGAGGCGCTTGTCGATGCCGGCGTGCAGCTCGGCCTTCCCCGCGATATCGCCGAAAAGCTCGCCGCCCAAGCAGCTGCCGGCTCCGGCGATATGTTGGCCAACTCCGGCCGCTCGGCAACGCAGCTGCGCGCGGGTGTGACCTCGCCAGGCGGCACCACCGCCGCGGCCGTGCGCGAGCTGGAGGAGTCCGGCCTGCGTGGTGCGTTCTACCGCGCCGCCCAAGCCTGCTCCGATAAGGCCAAGGAGCTGGGCTAGCAGCCCGCCTAATGCGGCCAGTTCCCCGTGGTGGGGGTGTAGGTACCTCTCACCACTCAGGGGCCATACGGGAGCCATGGGGTGGTTGTTACGCAGCGCTTTTGGCGGTGAGCTGAACAACTGCTGTGAAAAAATTTGGCACTTGGGTCGCATTAGTCACATGTTTCACGATAGGCTGGGACAAGCACGTGCGTGAAGTCCTGTGGGAGGGGAAGCCTACAGCGCGTAACGAGCTGAAGGGTTAGATAATTATGGCAAATGAAGAAAAAGGAACCTTTCTGACGATCGCGGAGGTCGCCGAAATCATGCGCGTCTCCAAGATGACTGTCTACCGTTTGGTTCACGCAGGCGAAATGCCGGCCGTGCGCGTCGGACGCTCTTTCCGCGTTCACGAGTCTGCCGTTAACGAGTACCTCGAGGCATCCGTTTACGGAGCGTAGGTGCTCGCGCCTTTAAGGCAGCGCCCACTTCTGTTGGCCAATCTTGGTCAGCGGTGGTGGGCGCTGTCTCGTTTCCCGTGTGTCGTCCGATTACCGCACATCACCCTTGTGCAGCGCGTTTCACCCTTTTGCGGCGCGCAGCGATATGCTGCGCGCCGTTTCCGCGGGTCGCCGCCGGGGCCACTTTTGGAGACGCGCTGGGGACTAGGTAAGATAGATCGCATTCGTGTCGGCACGCCGTGATGGCCCGCATATGTGCGGCCAAGGTGGCAAAGAGTGCACCTTTGCCGTTTCAGGCGCCGGCAGGTTCACAGTACGTACTAAAAGAAAGTGAGGACGCCTGTTATGGGTTCTGTCATCAAGAAGCGCCGCAAGCGCATGTCCAAGAAGAAGCACCGCAAGATGCTGCGCCGCACCCGCGTGCAGCGTCGCAAGTTGGGCAAGTAAACCCAACAGCCCACGAATCCTCCGCACCGTGCCTTAGCGCGGCGGCGGAGGATTTCTGGTTTTAGTGCCGAAGCTGCTTCTACGCTGAGAGTGCTTCGCCGCGTACGCTGCTACTTCCGGAAATAGCGCCAGCCGCCATAGGAAAAGGCCGCAGTGACAAGCGCTGGGAGGCCGTAGGTGCGGATGGCGCGGCGGATGGAGCGATAGTCGCGGACGATCCAGCCGCGCTTCTCTGCAATGTTGCGCAGCTTGCGGTCCGGGTTGATGGCCACGGGGGTGCCCACCATGGTGAGCATGGGCATGTCATTGGCGGAGTCGGAGTAGGCGGTGCACCGGTCCAAATCGAGGCCCTCGATGGTAGCGAGGGCGGCCACGGCGTGCTTCTTACCTGGGCCGTGGAGGATATCGCCAACCAAGCGGCCGGTGAACTTGCCGTCTTCTACCTCCGCGACGGTGCCGAGGGCGCCGGTAAAGCCAAAGCGACGCGCCAAGACCTGGGCGAGCTGGACTGGGGTAGCGGTGACCAGCCACACCTGTTGGCCGGCGGCCAGATGCATCTCAGCGAGCTGCGTGGTGCCGGGGTACGCGCGGCGGGCGAGGGAGGCTTCGACGATTTCCTCGCAGAGATCGATAAGCTCGTCCACGCTGCGGCCTTTGACAAACTCCAATGCCTGCGCGCGGCCGGCGGCGACGTCCTTTGCATTCTCTGCGCCAGAAAGGCGGAATTTAAGCTGCTTCCAGGCAACCGGGAGTATCTCAGAGATGCGGATGTAGCGTCGGCGGGCGAGCCCAAATCCGAATTCCACCAAGGAGGAACCCTGAACGAGGGTATTGTCCACGTCGAAAAAGGCGGCGGCGCCCACGTCGACGGGGACGTCCGGATCCTGGGCCGTGATGCGCTGGGAGCCTGCGGCGTCATAAGAACCGGAGACGGAGGCTATGCCGGAGGCGAAGTCCTCGAGCTCGAGCCCGAATTCCTCTAAGGCGGCGGCAGCGGCCGCCTCACCTGCGGCGCGCTGTTCTTCCTCGCCCAAGGGGGCCAGCGCCTGGTTTTCTAAAAAGTTGCGCAGATTGCCGCGCGAGGCCGTCCAATTGGCCAAAAAGTCGCGGGGAGATTCGGGGAATCCGGGGGGAGGTAAAGCGGACACGAGTGGAATAAACAGCTTTCGCAAACGCGGGGTGGACTAACATGTCCATAGTAAACGTTTCCCCCGTCTGCGTCCTTATGAGGAGAATCCCGCCCCTATGTCCCAGCATCTAGTTGAGCTCATGGTGCGCCCCACCTGCGGTTCCTGTAAACGGGTAAAAGAGCAGATTACCCCCGTTATCCAGGAGGCCGGTGCCCAGCTGGAAGTGCGCAACGTGGAAGATAGCCGCGAGCTCGAGATGGAATTCGGTGACCGCGTTCCCGTTGTAGTGATAGACGGAGAAGAATTCGCCTGCTGGGAAGTCGATAACGAAGAGTTGGCTGCGGAGCTGCGCTGACGATTCGGGTTCCGCGCCCACGCGGGGTAGTCTTTGGAACCATTGCGGTCAATCAAAAGGTTGAGGAGTGTGGAGCATGAGCGTGCTCGTTGTGGGAATGTCCCACCAATCGGCACCCGTGGCGTTGCTGGAAAAATTGAGTATGGACGATGTGGTGCAGCATTCCGCTTGCGGGCGGTTGGTTGACACCGAGTCCCTTACTGAGGCGATGATCATTTCCACGTGTAACCGCCTCGAGGTCTATACGGTGACCAATTCCTTCCACACCGGCGTGCAGGACGTCATCCGGGTGCTGCAGGAAGTCTCCCACGTCGATGAGGAAGAGCTGCGCAATTACCTTTACGTGCGCTATGCCGATGCCGCCGCGGAACACCTCATGTCCGTTACCTCCGGCCTGGATTCGATGGTGGTGGGCGAGCAACAGATCATCGGTCAGGTGCGTTCTGCCTACCAGTCCGCCTCCGAGCAGGGCACGGTTGGCCCGCGCATCCACGCCTTGGCGCAGTCCGCGCTGCGTGCCGGCAAGCGCGTGCACTCGGAGACGGAGATCGATAAGGCCGGCGTCTCAATGGTGACTTTCGCCTTTGACCAGGCGCTGCAGCGCCTGAATGCGGAGGATCTGCAGGGCAAGTCCGCGCTCGTGCTCGGCGCCGGGGCGATGGCCTCGCTTGCGGCCACCCACGCGGGCCGGCTGGGCATCGGCGAGCTGGTGATTGCCAACCGCACCCGCGAGCGCGCCGAGCGCCTCGCCGGCCACGCTGAGGAGGCCGGCGTGCGCACCCGCGTGGTGGACTTTCAGGACCGCGCCACCGCGCTTGCCGATGTCGACCTCGCCATCTCCGCCACCGGCGCCGAGGGCTTTACCATTACCGCGGCCGACATCCCGCCCGCGCACCCGCTGATGTTCATTGACCTCTCCCTCCCACGCGATATCGATGACGCGGCAACGAAAATCGATGACGTGGATTTGGTGAATATCGAGCGCCTGAGCAAGTCCCTGTCTGCGGCCGCCACCGATGTTGCGGCTGGCACGGACCCGCACGAGCAGGCCCGCGCCATCGTGGATGAGGAGCTCGCCGCCTATACCTCCGCCCAGCGCGTGCGCGATGTGGCGCCGGCTGTCAGCGCCCTGCACCGCCGCGCGGCGGACCTCGTGGAGTGCGAGGCGGCTCGCCTGCAGCAAAAGCACCCGGAGCTAGAGGGCAAGCAGCTTGCCGATGTCCAAGGCGCCCTCAAGCGCGTCGCCGACAAGCTGCTGCATGAACCGACGGTGCGGGCGAAGAAGCTGGCGGCATCGGATAGCAGTTTTAGCAGCGAAAATGCCCTGCAGGAACTCTTTGGCCTGCAGCTGGAAGGCTCCGGCGTTGCCGTGGCCGTCAATGAATTGCCCACGCTGAATAAGGAGGCGTAAATGTTCCAGATTGGTACCCGTGGCTCCAAGCTCGCCACCACCCAGGCAGGACACGTCCGCGATTGGCTTATCGATGCCGGATTCGATTCCGAACTCCACATCGTCACCACCGCCGGCGATACCAATATGGCCCCGGTCGAGCGCATCGGCGTGGGCGTATTCACCCAGGCGCTGCGTGAGGCGCTGTACCGCGGCGAATGCGATATCGCCGTGCATTCCTTCAAGGACCTGCCCACGGCCGAGGATGACCGCTTCCGCCTGGTCATCCCGCAGCGCCAGGACAGCCGCGAGGTGCTGGTTGCCCGCGATGGGATGACCTTGATGCAACTGCCAGAGGGCGCGCGGGTAGGAACCTCGGCGCCGCGCCGCATCTCCCAGCTGGCCGCCTTGCGCCCGGACCTGGAGATCCGCCCGCTGCGCGGCAATATCGATACCCGCATGTCCAAGGTGACCGACGGCGAGCTTGATGCCGTGGTGCTGGCCTATGCCGGCCTGCTGCGCGGCGGCTACGAGGATCGGGCGAGCGATATCTTCGATCCAGAATTATTCATGCCTGCCCCAGCCCAGGGTGCACTGGCCATCGAGGCCGCCGCCGGCACCGAGGCGGCCGCGGCATTAGACGCCATTGTTGATTATCAAGCCACCTCCGCCGCCCTTGCCGAGCGCGCCGTTCTCGCCCGCCTCGAGGCGGGCTGTACCGCGCCCGTGGCCGCTACGTCCCGCTGGAACGGCGATCAACTCACGGTGCGCGGCGGCGTCTTTGCGCTGGATGGTTCCCGCCAATTGACCGCCACCGCCTCCGGCGCTGCGATGGACGCAGCGGAAGCGGCGGAGTTGGGCACGCGGGTCTCTGATGAGCTTTTCGCCCAAGGCGCGGCCGACCTGCTAGGTCAGTAATTTCTACTTTAAGCGCTAATAATTTAAGGTGTAGATACCATAGATCATTTTTTGCAATGATACCCGGCCCCCTTTAAGGGCATCCCAGGACGTCGCGCCTGGGATTTTGGCCGTTATGACCTTGATACCCACCGACGGCGCGGGGAGAAACACTGCAGGCGATCATGTCCGTGTGCGGTGCCGCGGGCCCAGATCTAGAAAAGAACTTTATGAGCAATGCTGTGTCAGACACCCAGTTGGGCAAGATCGTCTTCGTGGGCGCTGGTCCGGGAAACCCAGACCTGCTGACCGTCCGCGCCCGCGAAGTTCTGGCCAATAACGCTATCGCCGTGGCCGATCCGCAGGTCATGCAGGGCGTGCGCGATGCCGTCGCCACCGCGCTGCCCGTCCCGCAAGAGCTGCTCGACGCCGCGGAAGAGGAATACGCGCAGATGTGCGCCGATGCCAAGGCCAAGGGCGCGCGCCGCAAGCCGCCCCGCCCGCCGGCGCCGACCGCCGCGGTTATCTATGCACCGGGCGAGGACATCGTGAGCCAGCTGCGCGAGTGCCTTGCCGAGGCCGATGGCGAGGATGTCATCCGCCTCGTGACCGGCAACCCGCTCAACCGCGAATCCATCAAGGCCGAGATCAACGCCGTGGCTTCCGCCGGCCTGGAGTTCCAGGTCGTGCCGGGCATGTCCCTGCCCTCAACCGTGCCGTCTTTTGCCGGGCTAGCCTTGGGCTCGACGTACACAGAGGCCGATGTCACCGATGGCGCCGACTGGGACGCGCTCGCCAATGCCACCCAGCCCATCGTCTTGCAGGCCACCAAGGAAGACTTGGCGGAGATTTCCACCGAGCTGCAGCAGCGCGGCATGCCGGCGGAAACCGAGGCATTTGTGACCGTCCACGGCACCACGCGTCTGCAGCGCACGTACGAGACGACGCTGGGGACCATCCCCAAGCTGGACGCGGACCTGTCCGGCCCGCTGGTGGTGACGCTCGGCCGCAGCATCGATGACCGCACCAAATACTCGTGGTGGGAAAACCGCCCGCTCTACGGTTGGCGCGTGCTAGTTCCGCGCACCAAGGAACAGGCCGGGCCCATGTCCGCGCGCCTGGCCGGCTACGGCGCCATCCCGCAGAACGTGCCGACGATTTCCATCGAGCCGCCGCGCAACCCGGCGCAGATGGACCGCGCCATCAAGGGCATCGTCGAGGGCCGCTACAAGTGGATCGTCTTTACCTCCGTCAACGCCGTGACCGCCGTGTGGGATAAGATTTCCCAGCTCGGCCTGGATGCGCGCGATTTTGCCGGCGTGCATCTTGCCGCCGTGGGCACCAAGACCGCCGATGCCATCCGCGCCAAGGGCATGGTGCCGGAGCTTTTGCCGCACAAGAAGAAGCAAAACGCCGAAGGGCTGCTCGAGGTTTTTCCCAATTACGTCGAGGACATCGACGCCGTCAGCCGCGTTCTCCTGCCGCGCACCGATATCGCCGCCGATACGCTTGTCGATGGCCTCCAAGCCCTCCAGTGGGACGTCGACGACGTCGTGGCCTACCGCACCGTGCGCGCCGCCCCGCCCTCGGCAGAAATCCGCGACATGATCAAGACCGGCGGCTTCGACGCCGTGGCCTTTACCTCCGGTTCCACCGTGCGCAACCTGGTGGGCATCGCCGGCAAGCCGCACCAACGGACGATCATTGCGTGCATCGGGCCATCGGCAAGCGCAGCAGCAGAAGAGCTGGGCCTGCGCGTTGATGTCGTGCCGGATGTTGCGGACGTGCCCGCGCTTGTCGATGCCCTCGCCAGCCACGTCGCCGCCCTCCGCGCCGCCGGTAACCTGCCCGCGCCCCGCAAGAAGCGTCGCGCTCGCAAGAAGACTACTAAGGTCGAGAAGGCGTAAGTTTTTAGTCTCGCTCTAAGGAGTACCCAATGAGCTCATTTCCTGCCCGCCGCCCCCGTCGCCTGCGCTCCACGCCGCAGATGCGCAACCTCGTCGCCGAAACCACGCTGCGTCCATCGGACTTAATTCTGCCGATGTTTATCGCAGACGGCCTCGATGAGCCGAATGAGATTTCTTCCATGCCCGGCGTGTACCAGCACACTTTTGACTCGCTGCGCCGCGCGACCGAGGAGGCCCTCGAGGCCGGGGTTACCTGCGTGGATCTGTTCGGCGTGCCGCTGGACAAGGACAAGGACGCCACCGGCTCCGTGGCCTGGAATCCCGACGGCATTTTGAACCGCGGCATCGCCGCCCTGCGCGAGGAATTTGGCGATGACCTCATCATCATGGCCGATACCTGCCTCGACGAGTTCACCTCGCACGGGCACTGCGGTGTCCTCGATGACCAGGGCCGCGTGCTTAACGATGAATCCGTCCAGCTCTACCAAAAGATGGCCCGCTCCCAGGCCGAAGCCGGCGCTCAGATCATTTCGCCGTCTGGCATGATGGACGGCCAGGTTGCCGCCATCCGCGCCGATCTCGATGAGGCCGGGCGCGACGACGTCTCCATCATGGCCTACTCCGCGAAGTACGCCTCCGCCTTCTTCGGACCGTTCCGCGAGGCCGTCGGTTCCTCCCTTGAGGGAGACCGCCGCACCTACCAGCAAGACCCGCGCAACTTCCGCGAATCCCTGCTGGAGGCCGAGCTCGATATCGAGGAGGGCGCCGACTTCGTCATGGTCAAGCCGGGCTTGCCGTATTTGGATGTCTTGTCCGCAATCGCGGAGACTTCCTCGGTACCCGTCGCCGTGTACCAAGTCTCTGGCGAGTACGCGATGATCAAGGCCGGCGCCGCCAACGGCTGGGTCGATGGCGAGGCCATCATGCTCGAGTCTCTTACCGCCTTCAAGCGTGCCGGTGCCGACCAGATCCTGACGTACTTCGCCACCGAAGCCGCACGCCTGCTCAAGTAAAGGATTTTTGTGACACAGCCTTCTTCTCGTCCGACGCCGCCGCCCGCTTCGCCGCCTTCGCCGCAGCAGCCGGGAGACCTGGGGCCGCAGCAGCCGGGCGACCCGCGCGGCCAGCAGGAGCCGCACCCCGGCACCCCGAGCCCACAACCGGGTGACCCGGGGGCGCAGCCTGGAGATCTGCTAGGCAAGAAGGAGCCACAGCCGGGCAACCCAGGCCCACAGCCAGGCGACCCGCGACCACAGCACGGTCAACAGGAGCCGCAACCGGGCGCTCCAGGGGCACAGCCCGGGGATCCGCGTGGCCAGCAGGGGCAACAACCCGGAACCCCGGGGCCGCAGCGCGATAAGCAGCGTGAGCCTCAACGAGAATCGCGGCCCAAGCCGGAGCCCGGCAAACCGCGCGGCCAGCAGGGGAAGCCGAGTCCGAATCAAACTGGCGGCGGCCGGCAGGGCGGCAAGGACGCGAAGGGCGGTTCCAAGCGCCCCGAGACCGTGGTCTACATGCTGTGGCTATGGCTGGGCGTCGTCGTCGGCGAGACAGTTCACCAGATCCTCAACGTGGTGCTGACCCTGCTCAACCACGATGTGCTCATGGCGCAGGCCAAGCAAATGGTCGAAAGCACCTCGGGTGGCGAAGACGGCGAGGAAGTATCGGATTCCTTTATCGAAATGGCCGCCTATGGATCGGTGGCGCTGTCGGCTGCCATTGCCGTCGGCGTGCTGGTGCTGCTGCTGTTTTTGCTGAAGTCGCTGGCGGGGCCATCAAAACGCGCGGGCACCTCGCGCCGCATCTGGTTCGCCTTTTCCATTTACTTTGGCTTCCGCATCCTGCTGACCTTCATGGTCACGCCCGCGGGTGCCGACGTCCCCGACTGGCTCTTCGCCTCCGACGGCATGGTGCAAATCCTGGTCGGCGTCGCCGCCGTATTAGGTCTTATTTTCTCCATAAAGCCCGAGAC
Source organism: Corynebacterium sp. MSK204 (assembly GCF_030229885.1). Taxonomy (NCBI): domain Bacteria; kingdom Bacillati; phylum Actinomycetota; class Actinomycetes; order Mycobacteriales; family Corynebacteriaceae; genus Corynebacterium; species Corynebacterium sp. MSK204. The sequence goes on from NZ_JASPGQ010000012.1 coordinate 29,561, forward strand.
CCTCGACTACACCGGCGAGCTGGAGCAAATGCGCGAGCTGGAAAAGGAACTCGAACAGGCGCGCCGGGATAAAGAGCGCGAGAAGCGCGAAAAGCAGGAGGCCAAGGAGAAAGACGCCCAAGAGAAGGACGCCAAGCAAAAGGACCCCAAAGATAAAGTCGGTCGCAATCAGCCTCCGCGGAATTCCGGCTCCCAAAACAGGGGCGATGACCACAAGGCCAACCGATGACCAGCATGTTCCCCGGCCACGGCCGGCGCGATGATGATCGGAACGGCGGTTCTGCGGATAAGAATCATCGCCCGGGGCCCCGTGACTATAACCGCCCTGTGCAGCACACCACCCAGGATCAAGACTTGTCCGTGTGGCCGCGCCCGCTCCAGTGGGCGTATTGGGTTCTCGTTGTTGCAGCCGTCATCATGCTGGTCAGCGGCATGGTCGGCATCTTCGGCGGAGGCGGCGAGCAGATGGAGCCTTCGGATTCGCGCATCGCCGAGTACGTGCGGTCGAACCGCCTATTCGTCTCGGTATTTAATATCATCGGCGCGATCCTTCTGGCGCTCTTTTCCGCGCAACTCGCCAACGGATCGAAGTGGGCGCGCCGTATTATCTCCGTCGTCATTGCGATTGCCCTCTTCTTCAATATCGCGGCCCTAGCGCTTGGCATTGGCGGGCTTGGCCTGCTGATTATCGCCGTGACGCTGCTAATCGCGGTGGTTCTGCTCTTCCGGCCCCAGTCCAACCGGTTTATCGCCCACCGCAGCCTCCACGGGCGCGACTGACGTGCGCGGCAAATTAGCCCCTGCTCCAACTTTTGATTCATAATGAGGGGTATGTCTCGACTTAACCGCGCCCCCATTATCGATGCCGCCCTCGGCCGCACCCCCTCCCGCCCGCCAGTGTGGTTGATGCGTCAAGCTGGTCGCTCCCTGCCGGAGTACCGCGCCGCCCGCGAGGGCATCAGCATGCTGGACTCTTGCTTCATGCCGGAACTCCTCGCAGAAATCACCCTGCAACCGGTGCGCCGCCACGACGTGGACGCGGCCATCCTCTTCTCCGATATCGTCGTCCCGCTCAAGGCCGCCGGCGTCAACGTCGACATCGTGCCCGGCCGCGGGCCGGTGATGGAGAAGGCGGTGAGGGAGAAGGGGGACATCGGCAAGCTGCCTATCCTTGATACCGACGTGCCCGAAGTCGCCCAAGGCATTGCGGGCATCCTCGGCGAGCTTACCGAGACCCAAGCGCTCATCGGGTTCGTCGGCGCGCCATTTACCCTGGCCAGCTACCTCATTGAGGGCGGGCCGTCCAAGAACCACGAGCGCACCAAGGCGCTCATGCACGCCGAGCCCGAGACGTGGCACATGCTCATGCGCCGGCTCGTGCCCACCATCATTAATTTCCTGCGGGTGCAGGTCGATGCCGGCATCGACGCCATGCAGCTTTTCGATTCCTGGGCCGGCTACCTCAACGAGCGTGACTACCGCGAGTTCGTGCTGCCATATTCGCAGGAAATCCTCGCCAGCGTCGATATTCCGCGCATCCACTTCGGCGTGGGCACCGGGGAGCTGCTACAGGCGATGTCCGAAGCCGGCTCCGAGGTCATGGGCGTGGACTACCGCGTGGCCATGGACGCCGCCGCCCAGCGCGTGAACTCGCGTGTGCTGCAGGGCAACCTCGACCCGGCGCTGCTTTTTGCCGGCGACGATGCCGTGCGCCAGGCCGTGCGCACCATCCGCGGCGAGGTGGAGCGCGCCCAGCAGCGCGGCGATATCGACACCCACATCTGGAACCTTGGGCACGGGGTGCTGCCCACCACCGACGCGGAGGCCATCACCCGCGCCGTATCCATCATTCACGAGGAGGGCTAAATGCGTATTGCCATCATCGGTGCCGGCCTCGCCGGCCTTACCGCCGCCTACGAACTGCGTGATCACGACGTCGAGGTTTTCGAGGCCGCCGGGCGCATTGGCGGCAAGCTGTATTCCGTGCCGTTTAATGACGGCCCCACCGACATGGGCGCCGAGGCCTTCCTCGCCCGGCGGCGCGATGCGGTGGAGTTCTTCCACTCCCTCGGCCTTGCCGGCAGTTTAGTTGACCCGTCAGGTTTGCGCTCGCTGGTTTACAGCGGGGAGCTCAAGGCCCTGCCGCAGGGCGGGGTGATGGGCATTCCGTCGCATTCCGCGCCGGTCGCGCACCTGGTTTCGGAGGAGACGGCGCGGCGCATCGATAACGAGCAGCCCTTCGAGTGGACCGTGGGCGGCGACGTTTCGGTCGGTGAGTTGGTGCGTCAACAATACGGCGGCGACCTGGTGGACCGCGTGGTTTCCGCGCTGCTGGGCGGGGTGTACTCATGCACCGCCGATGACCTGGGCCTGCGCGCCACCATCCCCACGCTTGCCGATGCCCTCGATTCCCTCGCCGCCTCCCACCCCGTCACCCTTTCTGCGGCCGTGCGCTCCCTTGAGGAAGCCCGTGCGGATAACCCCAGCGGTTCCGGGCCCGTTTTCCAGACCTTCCGCGGTGGCTACGCCGAGGTTTACGAGACCCTGGCGGAAAAATCCGACGCGAAGATTTTCGTTGACACGTTCATTTCTGGCATCACGCGCAATGGCGATAAGTTCCACCTGACCGGCGCGCCGGGCGATACCGCGCCCTTCGACCGCGTGCTGGTAGCTACACCAGCACCGACCGCCGCGCGTCTGCTGCCCAAGGTGGCTCCGGATGCGGCGACGCGGTTGAAGGGGGTGAAGCTGGCGGCATCGGCAGTCGTGGGCCTCAAATTCGAATCCGACACCGATCCCTCCGGCACCGCGCTGCCGCAAAACTCCGGCATCCTCGTCGCCACCGACCAAGATGACGTGCATGCAAAGGCGTTTACGTTGTCATCGCGCAAGTGGCCCCACCTGGCAGAGCGCGGCGGAGCGTTGGTGCGCGCCTCGTTCGGCCGGTTCGGCGACGACGCCATCGTCCGCGCCGAGGAAGACGACCTCGTGGACTACGCCCTCGATGACCTGCAGCACCTGACCGGCTTCGACGGCCGCGCGGCTGGCGTTGCCGAAATCTTCACACAGCGCTGGTTCGGCGGCCTGCCCCGCTTTGATTCCACCCACCTCGACACCGTGGCCGCCGTGCGCGATGCCTTATCCCAGTCCCCAGGCGTCGACGTCACGGGTGCCTGGGCCGGCGGCGTGGGCGTGCCTGCGGTCATCGCGGATGCGCGCGCTGCCGCCGCCCGCATCGCTGGCAGCTAGCTCGCGTGGCTGGGCGGCTGGGACCCGCATCGAGCATCAGAAGCTGGCCTCGGCTGCAACTAGCGCCGGCTGCAACTGGTGCCGGTCGCACCTAGCGAAGTTGGTGGCTGGCGCTGCCGGTAGTTAAGAATCGCCGGCGGTCCCGCGCCTGAACCGTGTCGCGGTCCGGAGCTGGAGCGCGACGGTTTTAGGCATGCCTAAACAGGCAGCAGGGTTACTGCTGCCTGAACAGGCGTTTGCGGCCGATTCCGCGCGTGCGGAAACCTGACATGCGCGCAGATAATTGGCATGTGCGAGGACCTGTCCCTCTCCCAAGAATGGCGGCGGGACCTGGGCGCTAGGTGCGAATACTAGGTTCCGGCGCTGGGGCCGGGCACGGCATCGGGCACGGCATCGGCCCAGGGCGGTTGCCACACCACCCGCCCGCGCCTGCGGGTGAGGCGACCGCGGCGAGGTGGGGCATTCGGGTCATCGTCGTTGACGCCGTTGTGGTACGGGCAGCAGGCCGCGAGGTTGGCCATATTGGTATCGCCGCCGTGCTGCCAGGCTTCGAGGTGGTGGATTTGGCACTTATCCGCGGGATAGTTGCACCGCGGCCACGGGCAGACGGGGTTTTCAGCGGCGGCCATGAGCCGCTGCTTCTCGTTGGCCATGCGCTCGGTGCGGTAGAGGTTCACCGCGCCCTCGAAGGGATGCACGAGGGTGATAAGGCCGCGCTCGGAAAGGGTGCGCGCGACCAATTCGGCGCCGGTCAGCCGCGCCCCGTTGGTGAGCTGGATGGTGATTTCTTCGCCGTCACCATCGATGATGCGGTCGAGCTCGTCGAGCGTGATGATCGCATTGGTCGTCACCGTGGGGCGCGGGGCGGCGGAGCCGGAGAAAAGGCCCGCGACGGAGTCTAAGGGCGCATCTTCGTCCAGGTTGGACTCCAAGTCAGCGATGAGGGCGGAGGGCCCAGTAATCGCGAGCGTCCACGGCGCATCCTTGCGGCGGCGAATGCGGACGCCGGGGCGCGGCGGGGTGGGCGGATTAATCTCACGCAGCTTCTTGCGCGCGAGCTTTTCCATCTCATCGGTATCCGCGGCGGTGCGGCAGAGCTCCACCCTCAGCTGCCACGCCTGGCGCTTGGTCTTGGCGCGCGTGGCGTAGCGCTCGATGACCTCGAGCGTTGGCAGCGCGTGGGCGCGTTCGCGGGCGGCGGCCACGGCGCGGCGTTGTTGCCGGGAAAAGGAGGTGGGGGAGAAGAAGGCATCGGCAAGCGTGAGCAGCGTGCGCGCCGTCCGATTCGGCGCACCGGCCGCGCGCAGCTCGCGGGCGGACATGCCTGCGCACCCGGCGACGATGTCGATGCCGGGCGCCAGGGCCGCGAGGTATGCCTGAAGTGCTGTCATGCCCCGCAGCTTAAGGTGATAGCGCAACTAAAGCGCGGCGCGCGGGCGCAGCCTGTGGATAATTCGGCCCAAAGGCGCTAAAAAGCCGCGGTTCGTTGACGCGACATGTGAATAACTAGCCCTTATTGCGGAAAACGAAGATGGATGAGAAGTCCTGGTTTCCGTGGCCCATGTCCTGCATCTCGGCGAAGCGCTCGATGGCGGCGGACACGGCGGGCAGGGGCTTATCGGAGGTCTTCTCCATGAGCTTGGCGTCCTTGGCCAGGGCGTCGACGGTGAAATCGCCGGGGTCGGTATTGCGCTCGCCGGTGATGAACGGGCCTTTCATATTGGACATGAACGACAGGCCAGTGATGTCGAGCATCTGCAGGATTACCTCGGAATCGAGACCCTCGGACTCGCCGAGCTGCAGGGCCTCGAGCAGGCCTTCGGCGGTCACGGCTAGGGCAAGGTTGGCCAGCAGCTTGCCGATGGCCGCCGTCGCCGCCGTTTCCACCCCAATCAGCTTCTCTTCGCCGGCCCAGGCCTCGGCAAGGCCGAGGGCGACCTCGCGGCGGTCATCGTCGGGCGTGCCAACATAAACGCCCAGGTTGCCCTCGCGCGCCGGGCCCAGCGAGCCCACGACGGGGGAGTGGACGTAGGAGTCGACGGCGGCGGCGAACTCGCGGGCATCGTCAGGCGAGACCGTCGTAGTGTCGATCCAGGTAATGCCCTCGGGGATAAGCTGCGGCTCGATGATCACCTCGCGGATCTGGTCGGGGCCGAAGAGGGAGGTGATGATGACCTCGGCGCCCTCGATGGCCGCGGCGGGGGTATCGGCGCGCGCCGCGCCCTCGTCCACGAGGGGTTGCGCGCGCTCGGCGGTGCGGTTCCACACCGTCAGCTCGTGCTCAGAGAGTAGGTGGCGGGCAAGCTCGGTGCCCATGCGTCCGGTTCCTAAAAATGCGATCTTCATACCTCCCCAGTGTGCCATCTCAGCGTGAATGCCGTTTTCTATGACGTATCACGGAACCTCAGGGAACGTTGGCGGGTTGCTGTGAATTCCACCGACATGCACAGTCAAACTTTTGTATGGCGCGCGAGTCGCTAGAATGACAGACATGCCTAATACTTCCCAGTCGCAACAGTGGTTCGAGCGTTCCTCCAAAGTCATCCCGGGCGGGGTGAACTCGCCGGTGCGCGCTTTCGGCTCCGTGGGCGGCCAGGCCCGCGTGATTGAGCGGGGCGAGGGATCGCGCCTGTGGGATGTCGACGGCAATGAGTACGTCGACCTCGTGAGCTCCTACGGCCCGATGATCCACGGCAATGCGCACCCGGAAATCGTCGAGGCCGTGCAGCAGGCTGCCACCGGCGGGCTGAGCTTCGGCACGCCGACGGAGGGTGAGGCGCTGCTGGCGGAGGAAATCGTCAAGCGCACTGCGGCCGATAAGGTGCGCATGGTTAACTCCGGCACGGAGGCGACCATGTCGGCGGTGCGTTTGGCCCGCGGTTACACCGGCCGCGCGAAGGTGCTGAAGTTTGAGGGTTGCTACCACGGGCACGTGGATGCGCTGTTGGCATCGGCAGGCTCGGGCGTGGCGACGTTCGGCCTGCCGGATTCGCCGGGCGTGACGGGTGCGACGGCGAAGGACACCATCGTCGTTCCTTATAACGATCTGGATGCGGTGCGCGAGGCCTTCGCGGAGAACGAGGGGCAGATTGCCTGCATCATTGCGGAGGCCTCTGCCGGCAATATGGGCACCGTGGCTCCGAATGAGGGTTTCAACGCGGCGCTGAAGGAAATCGCGCATGCCGATGGCGCCCTGCTCATCCTCGACGAGGTTATGACCGGCTTCCGCACCTCCTATAAGGGCTGGTACGGCGTCGATGGCGTGGCGGCGGACCTGGTGACCTTTGGCAAGGTGGTTTCCGGTGGCCTGCCGGCTGCGGCCTTTGGCGGTCGCGCCGAGGTCATGGACTACCTGGCGCCGGATGGTCCGGTCTACCAGGCGGGCACCTTGTCCGGTAACCCGGTGGCGATGGCCTCGGGCCTGAAGTCGCTGCAGCTTGCCGATGAATCCCTCTACCCCCGCCTGCAAGAAAAGGCCGACCAGCTCGGCGCGATGATTTCTTCCGCGCTGGAGGCCGAGGGCGTGGCGCACCACATTCAGCGCGCGGCATCCATGTTCTCCATTCGCTTCGCAGAGGGCGAGGGCCGCAACTTCGCGGATATGCAGGCCGCGGAGAACTTCCGCTTTGCCCCGTTCTTCCACGCGCTGCTTGAAAACGGCATCTACGTGGCACCGAGCGCGTTCGAGACCTGGTTCGTCTCTGATGCTCTTGGCGATGCCGACTTCGAGCGCATCGATGCCGCCCTCAAGCCTGCCGCGAAGGCCGCGGCCGCAGCGCGTCCCGCACAATAAGGCCTGCGTAACTAGGCCTGCTCAATAAGGAGAGACATGACACGCACCATCGTTCACCTCGTGCGCCATGGCGAGGTACACAACCCGGGCAAGATCCTGTACGGGCGCATCCCGGGCTATCACCTATCCTCGCGCGGGCGTTCCATGGCCGCGCGGACGGCGGAAAGCTTCCGCGATCATGATGTGACCTATTTGGCGGCCTCGCCGCTGCAGCGCGCGCAGGAAACGGCGCGGCCGATTGCGCAGGTGACGGGGCTAAATGTGGACGTCGATAAGACGCTCATCGAGTCCGGTAACCAATTCGAGGGCCTGCGCACCAAGGGTTTGCGCTCGGCGCTGTGGAACCCGCGGCACTGGCCGAAGATGGTCAACCCGCTGGAGCCGTCGTGGGGTGAGGCGTATGAGGGCATCGCCGAGCGCATGCTCGGTGCGGTCGACCGCGCGCATACCGCGGCGGAGGGGCATGAAGCCGTGCTGGTGAGTCACCAGCTGCCCATCGTGATGGTGCAGCGCACGGTGCTGGGCCAGCGCCTGCCGCATGCGCCGTGGAACCGCGAGTGCGCGTTGGCCTCGGTAACCTCGCTGCTTTTTGAGGATAACCAGGTCACCGATATCTTCTACTCCTCGCCGGCGCAGGAGATTTAATGGCACGTACACGCACCCGTGCGGCAACGCGCGTTGTGGCAGCCGCGCTTTCTATAACCGCCCTGACCTTGACCGCCTGCACGCAGGACGCCGAGAACGCGCAGAACGCGGTGGCCACCGGCGGCGAATTCGAATTCATCTCCCCGGGCGGGGAGCGGGAAATCCACTACGAGGAAGCCGATAGGAAACCGCTGCGCAGTTTCAGCGGCGCCGATGTCCGCGATACGAATAAGACCATTTCCTTGGATGACTACGAGGGTGAAGTCGTGGTCTTGAATTCCTGGGGCCAGTGGTGCGCGCCGTGCCGCGCTGAGGCCGATGACCTGCAGGCAGTGCACGCAGAGCTGCAAAAACGCGACCTGGGTACCGTCTTAGGCATCAACGTGCGCGACTATAACCCGCAGGTATCCAATGACTTCTTGGACGATAACGGGCTGGAGTACCCCTCCATCTATGACCCGCCGTTTAAGACGGCCGCGGCGCTCGGCGGCGTGCCTACGTCCGTGGTGCCGACCACGATCGTCTTGGATAAACAACACCGTCCGGCTACCGTTTTCTTGCGGTCCATCACTACCGATGACGTGATGGATGTTGTGGATAAGTTAGAAAAGGAATAAATGGATTACGCAGCAAATATCGGCGGCCAGTTTGCCGAAGCTGCCACCTCCGGCCCGTTGATCCTCGGCATCCTCGCCGCGGCTCTGGCGGGTCTCGTCAGCTTTGCCAGCCCCTGCGTCATCCCGCTGGTGCCCGGCTATATCTCGTACCTCGCCAGCGTGGTTGGCGGTGAGGTGAGCTATGACGAGAAGCTGGGGGTGGGCGTCGGCAAGCGCAGGCAATGGGCCGTCGTGCTGGCGGCAGCGCTGTTCATCTTGGGCTTTACCGTGGTCTTTGTGCTGGCGACGGTCTCGGTCTTTGGCGCGATTTCCGCGCTCACGCTCAACGCCGATACGCTGATGCGCGTGGGCGGCGGCGTCACCATCTTGATGGGCGTGGTTTTCCTGGGCGCGATTCCGGCGCTGCAGAAAGACACGCGCTTGGCGCCAAAGCGCTGGACCACGTGGCTGGGCGCGCCACTTTTGGGCGGCGTGTTCGCGCTGGGCTGGACGCCGTGCCTGGGACCCACGCTGGCGGCGATTGTGTCCATTTCCGCCGGTACCGAAGGCGTGACCGCCGCCCGCGGCGCCCTGCTCATCGTGGGCTATTGCCTGGGCCTTGGCCTGCCGTTCCTGCTGGTGGCGCTGGGATCCGCCCGGGCGATGCGCACCATCTCGTGGGCCCGCAAGCACTCGCGCACCATTCAGATTATTGGCGGCGTGGCGATGATCCTCGTGGGCGTTGCCCTGATTACCGGCCTGTGGGGCGAGTTTATTTCCTATATCCAGAAATGGACCGTGGACTACGGCGCAACCCTCATTTAGGAGAAACGTGAAATATATCCGCAAAGCCTGGCGCTGGCTTACCAGCATGCGCACCGCGCTGGCCCTGCTTTTCCTGCTGGCGCTCGCCGCCATCCCCGGCTCCCTCTTGCCGCAGCGCGATCTGAACGAGCAGAACGTGCAGGAGTTCATCGAATCCAATGGCACCGTGGCGGAAATCTACGATAAGCTGCAGCTTTTTGATGTCTTTTCCTCCATCTGGTTCCAAGCCATCTTCCTGCTGTTGGCGGTCTCGCTCATTGGCTGCATCATTCCGCGCTCGATCGATCACTACAAGGCGTGGCGCACACAGCCCACGCGCGCGCCGAAGTACCTGCACCGCCTGCCGCTAAGCGCCGAGGGGCATTCGGATAAGAGCGAGGAAGAACTCAGCGCGGAGATCCACAAGCGCCTGAAAAAGTGGCGCGTGGCAGAATACACCCCGAATGAGGACCGCGCCGGGGTGCACGCCTTTTCCGCTGAGCGCGGCTACGGCCGCGAGCTGGCCAACCTCATTTTCCACGTCGCCCTGGTGGCGATCTTGGTCACCGTGGCCGCCGGCCGCCTGGTCAACTACGAGGGCCAGGTCATCGTGGTTACGGAATCCGGCTCGCAGGGCGGCAATACCTCGCTGGAGCAGTCCACGGAGTTCTGTAATACCTCCACCTCGAACTTTGACTCCTTCCGGGCAGGGCCGCTTTTCGATGGCACCGGGCTCCACCCCTTCTGCATGACCGCGCACGACTTCACCGCGAAGTACCTGCCCAATGGCCAGGCGGAGATGTTTACCTCCAATGTCTCTTATGCGGAAGGCGACGATATTTATAAGGATCCTTCCGAATGGAAGGACTACGAGCTCAAGGTCAACCACCCGCTGCGCCTGGCACAAAACCGCGTCTACCTGCAGGGCCACGGCTATGCGCCGACGGTGACCGTGGAGTGGCCGGATGGTGAAAAGCGCACGCAGACCATTCAATTCCAGCCCACTGACACGACCTTCTTCCTGTCTTCGGGCGTGCTGCGCTTTGACCCGCCGGCGGGCATGTACCCGGATCTTTTCGAGCGCCGCCAAAACCAGCTGGCCATCCAGGGCCTCTTCGCCCCAACGGCCGAGTGGAGCGGTGAGAACGGCAAGCTTTTGCAGTCCTCTCACCCGGGCCTGAATGATCCGGCGCTGGCGGTCGATATTTACCGCGGCGATGCTGGCCTCGATACCGGTACGCCGCAGTCGCTCTTTTCGCTGGATTCAAGCCTCGTACACTCCGGGCAGCTGCAGAAGATCGACCGCGTGAACCTGAGCCAAGGCGATGACGTCACGCTTGACGATGGCACCAAGATCACCTTCAACGGCGCCAACGAGTTTGCCAATTATCAGGTCTCCTATGACCCATTCCAGAAGTGGGTGCTGGCATCCGCGCTAATCATGTTGGTATCCCTGGTGGCCTCGTTGATGATTAAGCGCCGCCGCGTCTATATTCGCCTGCGGCCGGATTCCGCCGGCGGCACCACCATTGAGATGGGTGGTCTCGCCCGCACCGACCGCGCCGGCTGGTCCGAGGAATTCCATGAGCTGCACCGCGCGCTCTTGGAGCTTCCGGATCCAGATGAGGTGGAAGAAGACAAACTCTATACTGATGAGTAATCCAACTATAGTTGGATCCCGCTGTGTGCATGAGTAAGGTAATCAGCATCATCCCGCACGTGTGAAGGCTAGGTGGACTCCCTTGCAGATCGATCAGAATCTGTCGAACTTCTCGGATCTCGCGGTGCAGACCGCATTCGTGGTGTACTGCGTCGCGCTTCTTATGTCGCTGTTGTACTACGGCCGCATACGCAGCCTTATCGAGGCGCACCGCGTCAACCGCTCGGAGGCGTCCAAGGTATTGGTCGGCGCTGGAGCCGAGGCTGGTGCCGCGGCTGCTCCCGCCGCCGGAGCTGGCGGCGGCGATACCGGTGCTGACGCTGCAACCGGCACGGGCGCAACGGATGTCGGCACCGACTACGAGGCTGAGGCGTCGTCTGCGGCTGCAACCTTGAGCGAGGAAGAAGTCGCGGACAAGGAACGCAAGCTGGATAAGCTTGGCGGCATGACCAGCTCGCTGATGTGGGTGGGCATTGCCCTGCACGCCGCGGCTATCGTGCTGCGCGGGCTGGCCACGGGGCGTTTCCCGTTTGGCAACCTTTACGAGTACGTGTTGATGGTGTCCTTCGGCGTGCTCTTGGTGGGCAATATCGCCATGCAGCGCAAGGAATGGCGCACGGTCTGGCCGTGGATCCTTACCCCAGTGCTGGCGCTGATGTTTTACGGGTCTACCAAGCTGTATGCGGAGTCCGCACCTGTGGTGCCGGCCCTGCAATCGCACTGGCTGCCCATTCACGTCACGGTGGTGTCCTTGGGCGCGTCCATCGGCATCATTTCCGGCATCATCTCGCTATTGACCCTGTTGCGCCAGTGGCAGCCAAAGAACGCGGAGCGTGGCATTTTTGGTGCTCTGGCTTATCCGCTGCCATCCGCGGCCAAGATTGACCGCTTGGCGTACCGCTTGGCCGTTATCACCCTGCCCACCCTGGGCCTAGGCATCATCTTGGGTGCCATCTGGGCCGAATCCGCGTGGGGTCGCTTCTGGGGCTGGGATCCGAAGGAAACCATGTCCTTTGCCACCTGGATTCTTTATGCGGCCTACCTGCATGCGCGCGCCACCCCGGCCTTCCGCAAGGCGGCGCCGTGGATCAACGTTTTGGCCATGGCGGCGATGGTATTCAACCTCTTCTTCATCAATATGGTGGTCTCCGGCCTGCACTCCTATGCGGGGCTGAACTAAATGGCCACCAACCATAGCCCGCGCAATAAGCAGGGAAAGCCCGCCGGCGATAACGAGCTCATCCTGGGCTTGGGCGCGCAGATTGCGCAGCGGCGGCGTGAGTTGGGCATCGTCCAGCAGCAGCTTGCCGATGCCGCCCACATCTCCCGCTCCACCCTCCACACCATCGAACACGGTGGGGCAGGCGTGCGGTGGGAAAAGGTTACCGCCGTGGCAGAAGCGCTGGGCTTGGAGATGCGGTTCGTGCCAAAGGATTAATCCTGGTTGTCTTCTTGGCCCTTTGAACCATTGTTGCCGTCGGCGTCGCGAGTGCGGCGCTGGCGGCGTTTTTCTTCCTCGACCTCCTGTTTGCGGCGCTGCTTGAAGCGCTCCTTTTCCAGGTTCCACAGGAACTCCTCGTCATCATCGGGGCCCTTGATGGAACGCGGTTGTTCTTCAACCTGGCGGGACTTCCAGGATGATGGCCCAAAGGCCTTCCACACCAGGTAGGCGGCGAGGACAAAAAGCAGTAGGAGGATTAGTCGACCCATGCAGATTATTCTACCTGTACGGCGTACAATCGACCCCCATGACGCACAACCCTGAGCCACCGAAACCGGACCCCGAACTGCGCCGTCGCTCCCGCAAGGCGCTTTGGAAATACGGGCTCGCGCGCGTGGTGCTTTTTATCGCGCTCACCGCGGTCATTGAGCTGCTGGCGGTAGCGATTGGTTTCCCCATCCCCGTCCTCATGGCAGCGCTCCTGGCGCTCTTTGTTGCCCTGCCGCTATCGATGCTGATGTTTAAAAACTGGCGCATCGAGGCCACGCAGACGCTGGCGGAATACTCCGCGCAGCGCAAGGCGCACAAGCGCTGGGTGCAAGCCGAATTGGAAGGCCGCGCGGAGGCCTAGGCGCGCAAGCCTGGCCCTTGACTAGACGAGGGCGACGGCGATGGCCTCGATGACTGCCCAGATGAGCATGGCGCGCCCGGTCAGCCCTAGCACGGGGATGAGCTGGGGTCCGGTGGCGCCGCGGTTGACGGTGCGCACCGCGCGGAGTGCAAACGGGAAGTAGACCAGGCCTGCGAGCGCGAGCCAGCTGCCAAAGGCGACCGCGATGGTGAGTATGAAGGGCAACAGCAGCAGGCCGGTAAAGAGCAGGCGGGCGTTCTTATTGCCCAGCCGCACCGCGAGGGTGATCTTGCCGGCCTCGGCATCGGAGGGAATATCGCGGATATTATTGGCCAGGTTCACCCCGGAGCTCATGGCGCCGATGCCGATGGCGAGGGCCAGGCCCGTCCAAGAAATGCGACCGGCTTGGGTAAATTCGGTGCCGAGCACGGCGACGAGGCCGAAGAATATAAAGACGGCGACCTCGCCCAGGCCGCGGTAGCCGTAGGGGTTCTTGCCGCCGGTATAAAACCACGCGCCGGCGATGCACAGCGCACCGATGAGGATGAGCCACCAGGCACCAGCGGCCAGCGACAGGAAGATTCCGGCCAGACCGGCGACGGCAAAGCAGCCAAAGGCGGCGTATTTCACGTGGCGCGGCTGCGCAAGCCCGCTGCCGGTCAGGCGCTGCGGGCCGGTGCGGTCATCATCGGTACCGCGGATACCATCGGAATGGTCATTGGCAAAGTTCACGCCGATGATAAGCGCCCACGCCACGATGAGCGCGAGCACCGCGCGGCCGATATGCCCGCTATTAATGCCGAAGGCCGCGCCCGTACCGGCGATAACGGGTGCGAAGGCATTAGCCCACGTATGCGGGCGGGCGCCATTGATCCAATCCTGTGCGGTAGCGGAATAATTACCGGCTGATGAAGTCATAGCCACCATTGTGCCACTGGGCTGGCAGCGTTTAGCAATCAGGAAGCCGGGGCCGAGGCCGGAGTCGAGGCCGGGGCCCGCGGTGGAGGTTAGGCGCTAAAGAGGGCGGCAACGGCCTGGCGGTCGATCTTGCCGGGGCCGGTGGTGGGAAAGTCCGCGAGGCGCTTTAAGTCCTTAGGCAGCTGCCAGCGGGGAAGTTCGGCGTCTTCGAGGGCTTCGAAGATATCGCCAAGCTCGGCATTACCGGTATAGGCGGCCACGATGGCCTGGCCCAGCCGCGGGTGCGGGATACCGACGACACACGCCTCCTCAACACCCGGCACGCGGAGGATCTCGCGTTCCAAGACCTCTGGGTGCAGCTTGAGCCCACCGGAGTCGATGACATTATCGAGGCGTCCGGTTACGGTGAGGATGCCATCTTCGATGACGCCGGCATCGGAAGTGGCAAACCACCCGTTTCCGGGAAACGCCTCGTGGCTTGGGGCGTTGCGGTAGCCCTGCGCGATGGTGGGCCCGCCGAGTAGGATGCGGCCGTCTTGGACGCGGGCGGTCGTCCCGGGCAGGGGGCGGCCATCGTAGACGCAGCCGCCGGCGGTTTCGGAGGAACCGTAGGTGGTGGTGATAGTGATGCCCCGCTCCGTGGCCGCGGCGTGCAGGCGCGGGTGGATGGCGGCCCCGCCCACCAAGATGGCATCGAAACTCTGGAGCGCGTCGATACCTTCCGGTGTATCCATGGCCTTGGCCAGTTGCAGCGGGGTCAGCGCGGTGTAGGTGCGATCACCGGTGCGGGAGAGCTCCGCGGCGGCGCGGGCGAAGGCGGAGATATTAAAGCCTGCGCTGAGATCGAGGCAGAGCGGATCCACCCCGGCCACCAGGGAACGGACGAGGACTTGGATGCCGGCGATGTGGTGGGCGGGCATCGCCAAGAGCCATTGCCCAGGGCCACCGAGGACCTGGTGGGTGGCATCGGCGCTGGCGACCAGGTTGGCCGGCGTTAGTTGAGCGCCCTTTGGGGTGCCGGTGGACCCTGAGGTGGAGACCACGAGCGCGATGTCCGCGGCGATGGGCTCGCCGGCGCGTTGGGAATTGCGCAGGAGGGTGGCGCGGGTGGCATCGGCAAGCGGCAGCGGCAAAAAGCAGGACCTACCGGCAATGGCTGATTCGAGGTCCGGCAGGATGGCCGCGGGGTCATGCGGATCAACGGGCAAGGGGGCGAGGATAGTCACGGCAGTAGATCTTAAGGCTACGGCGGGACAAAGCCCGGTTGCGGCCGGGGTGAGTCGATGCGGGAATCAGCGGTACGTGTCCTCTTGATCAAAGGGCCGCTCGTTATTGGCCTCGGCTTCTTTAATGCGGCGCAGCATCCACACGCGCGAGCCGAGAACGCCCCCGACGGCGAGGATCGCAAGCAGGATACAAAATGCGATGAGCACGGTGCGGGGCACTCCTTAGTAGTAATAGGGGAATTCGTCCCAGTTAGGCTCGCGCTTGTCCAGGAAGGACTGCTTGCCCTCGACGGCCTCATCGGTCATATAAGCCAGGCGGGTGGCCTCGCCGGCGAAGACCTGCTGGCCCATCAGGCCATCATCGGTAAGGTTGAATGCGAATTTCAGCATGCGCTGGGCGGTGGGGGATTTCATATTGATTTCCTGGCCCATGCGGATGGCGGTGTCCTCGAGCTCGCCGTGGTCTGCGACCTCATTGACCGCGCCCATCTCATACATGCGCTGGGCATCGTAGGTGCGGCCCAAAAAGAAGATCTCGCGGGCGAATTTCTGGCCCACCATCTTGGCCAGGTAGGCCGAGCCATAGCCCGCATCGAAGGATCCGACGTCCGCATCCGTCTGCTTAAAGCGCGCCTCCTGGCGGGAGGCCACGGTCATATCGCAGACCACGTGCAGCGAGTGCCCGCCGCCGGCGGCCCACCCATTGACCACGGCGATAACCACCTTGGGCATGGTGCGGATAAGCCGTTGGACCTCCAGGATGTGCAGGCGGCCGCCTTCGACCTTGGCGCGGGCCTCGTCGACGCTGGATTCATCCGCCGTCGCATCATCGTGGGCGTGCTCGGTGGCGTAGCGATACCCCGACCGGCCGCGAATGCGCTGGTCACCGCCGGAACAAAACGCCCAGCCGCCATCCTTTTGCGAGGGCCCATTGCCAGTAAGCAAGATCGTGCCCACATCCGGGGTGCGGCGGGCGTGATCCAAGGTGCGATACAGCTCATCTACGGTGTGTGGCCGGAAGGCATTGCGCACCTCGGGCCTGTCGATGGCGATGCGCACGATGCCATTCTTCCGGCCGTCCGCCGCCAGGCGGTGGTAGGTGACGTCCGTGAGATCCCCAAAGCCCTCAACCGGGCGCCACAATTCCTCGCGGAACGGATTTTCGGTGCTGTATTTCTTCTGCTCGCTCATAGCGCCCAGCATAGTGGGCGCGAAAAGTTTAGTCCCCATTCCCAACCCTCACCTCTACGCACTGCCCAGCATGCTGGTAATAATCGATACTCAATAACTGCGAGGGGTTATCCCGCAATGTACCCGTGTACCCTATGCTGGCGCGGTCATCAATACTGTGGGAAGACTCGAACTCCCTCAACCCTTTAACGCCAAAGGGTGCCTACATGTCCTCGAATTTCCCCTCGAAGGCGGGGGCATACTCGCTGCATGTGCGTAAAGGCTACCGCCACGCGCGCGGCGTGGCATGACTAAAGCTTCGCTATGGAGTTATCAGTTCCGTATTCCAGTTCAACTGCTGGATGCGGGTATCAAGCTCCCGGAACTGCTTGGACAGGTCATCGACCCGCTTGCGCAGCTCTGCTACCGGCAGCGTGGCCACAAACTTAATCTCCGCGCGGGAATAGCGGTCCTGCCGCGCGCCCGCGGCTTGGGCGAGGTCGTGGTAGATGCGGCGGGTGCGCACGAGGCCATCGCGAAGCGCAAGGGCCTGCATCAGGTTCTTCTCGCCATCAAAATCCGTGGCCACGTTCGTGGCATTGATGGCCTGCACGAGCTTATCGATGCGCCCGGTAATGCCCTCCAACTCGCGCAAAAGCTCGGCCGGATCCTCGTCCGGGGTATCGCCCTCCTGCACGCGTACGACGGAAAGTAGACGCTCGCGCAGCTCATTGAGCCGGTCCTGCGCCTGGGCGCGCTCTGCTAATGCCTCTGCCAGTAACATGGTTCCTCCTTCAGGGGTAGGTAGGAACCAACGTAGCCGGGGTGGGGGCTGGGGTCAATGGGTTGTGGTCCGCAGCGCGAGCGGCGTGCCAGCTACCATGAGCCTATGAACATCGATGACGTTCTCGACCGCGCCCACGTAGTCTCCCTCCCGCTGGCCGTGAAGTTTCGCGGCATCACCACGCGAGAGGCGTTGCTTATTGATGGGCCAGCCGGTTGGGGTGAATTTGCGCCGTTCCTGGAATACGGGCCCGCGGAATCGGCCGCGTGGCTGCGCGCCGGGTTGGAGGCCGCTTACGAGGGATTTCCGGAGCCAGTCCGAGAGTGGGTAGAGGTCAACGCCACCATTCCCGCCGTTCCCGCCAGCGAGGTACCCGCGATTGTGGATCGCTACCCCGGCTGCCGGACGTTCAAGATCAAGGTGGCGGAGAAAGGCCAGACGCTTGCCGATGACATTGCGCGCGTCCACGCCGTTCGCGAGCACGTCAGCGCCCGGGGGGTTATCCCGGTGCTGCGCGTGGATGCCAATGGCGGCTGGAGTGTGGCCGAAGCGGTAGAGGCCGCCCAGGCACTCATGCCGCTGGACTATATGGAGCAACCCTGCGCGAGCGCGGAAGAACTGGTGGAGGTGCGCAGGCAGCTCATGCGCAACGGGCTTTTTGTGCGCGTGGCCGCGGATGAATCCATTCGCAAGGTTGAGGATCCATACCGCGTGGCGGATCTGCAGGCGGCCGATGTAGCAGTGGTTAAACCTGCACCGCTGGGCGGGGTGCGCCGCGTCCTCGAGGTGGCACAGCACCTGCGCGAACGGCACATGGATATTACAGTGGCCTCGGCGCTGGATACCTCCATCGGCATCAATATGGGCTTGGCGGCGGTGGCGGCGTTGCCGCAAATCTATGATGACGAGGACATCGACGTTACCCCGGCCGCAGCGGGCCTGGCCACGGGCAGCCTTTTTGAGGAAGACGTCACCGCGCCACGCCAGCTACACGACGGGCACCTGCGCGCCGAGATCCTCGCCCCAGAACCGGACCGCCTGTCCGACCTAGCCGCGCCGGCCGAACGCCGCGAGTGGTGGTTCGAGCGCCTCCGGGAATCGTGGCAGCACCTGTAGTTGCGCCTAAAAGCATAAGAAAAAGCGCCTGGCACTTGCCAGGCGCTTTTATCTATCTAAACCTTAGACCAACTCGTGGGTGAGGTTGGCCGGGCGGGTGTAGGTATTAACAACCGGGGACCACTTGATGGCGTCGTCCACGATCTTCTGCAGGGTCTCCTTGTCGGCGTCGCCGTCGATATTGACCTTAACGTTGACGTCGGAAACGCCCGGGCGCTTGTCCTCGCCCAAGTCACCAACGCCCCAGGTTGGGGAGAGGTCGATGTCGCCAACGATGTCGAGCTCCAGCTTGGTCAGGGTAACGCCGCGGTGCTGAGCGATGGCCTGGATGCCAACGTTGATGCAGGCGCCAAGACCGGCCTGAGCGACCTCGGTGGGGTTGGGTGCGGAGTCATCGCCAAGCAGCGGCAAAGGCTCGCCCACCTTGATGGTGTGGTCGCGCACGGTGGTGTTATTGCGGAAGAAACCGTCAGCCTCGGTGTGGGTGCGGACGTGCTTCTTGGCACCCTCAGGGTTGTCGATGTTCTTCTGTGCTAGGTCGTTGAGCTTCTCGCCGTCGATGGGCTCGAGAGCGTCGCCTTCGTTGTGGTTTGGGGTGAGATCAGACATTAAATTGCTCCTTGTATCAGATGTTTATTAACTGATGGCGCCATGGTAACGCGAAGGCAAATATAAATCTAGAACAAGGGGTCTATTTTGTAGAGAATGCCAGGTCTAGAGTGAATATAAATGTGTGCACCGCATTTGCTGACCTGTGAATTTAGAAATTGACACCGTAGTGCGCCCGGCCTAGGTTCGTTCTGAACAAACCACTTGGTCTAGTTAAGAAAGAACGCATGGTTCACAATCGGAAGCTGTCGCGACGGCAGATACTGCGCAGCGCAGTAGCAATGGGCGGGGTAGCAGTGGGCTCGCAGGTCCTCTCTGCGTGTTCCTCGCCGCGGCAGGAGGACAATGCCCAGTCCGGGACATCCGGGCAGGGCGGGGAAACCCTCACCATCGGATTCGTGCCCATCGCGTGCGCGTCCCCGCTGGTCGCCGCCGATGGCCTGGGCGCCTTCGCAAAGCAGGGCCTCAACGTTGAGCTGCGCAAATTCGCGGGGTGGGCAGATCTCTGGACCGCCTATGCCACCGGCGCCTTAGACGTAGCGCACATGCTCTCGCCCATGCCGCTAGCCATTGATGCCGGTGCCACCAACGCCTCCCGGCCCACCGAGTTAGCCTTTACGCAAAACACCAACGGGCAGGCACTGACCTTGTCCACCTCTCACCTGGATACCGTGTCGCGGCCAGCGGACCTGAAGGGCATGGTGCTGGGAATTCCCTTTGAGTACTCCGTGCATGCCCTCTTGCTGCGCGATTATCTCGTGGCCGGCGGGGTCGACCCAGTTTCCGATGTGGAGCTGCGCCTATTGCGCCCGGCCGATATGGTGGCGCAACTTTCGGTCGGCACCATCGACGGCTTCATTGGCCCAGAGCCCTTCAACCAGCGCGCCCTGACTACCGGCTCGGGCCGCGCCTTTGTTCCCACCCGCCAGATGTGGGACAACCACCCGTGCTGCTCGGTTGCCGTGGCGAAGGAAGTGGACCGGGGCGTGCGCGACCGCGTCGTCGCGGCGCTGCAGGAAGGCGCGCAGTACGTCGATAGCCCAGACCACGTCCATGAATCGGCGTCCATGCTGGCTAAGGAGAAGTACCTGAACCAGAAGGAAGAGCTGATTTCGCGGGCGCTCGCCGGAAACTACACCACTTGGGACGGCAAGGACACGGTGGATCCACAGATGATCAAGTTTGGCGGCCGCACCTCCGCCACCGCAATTACGTGGATGGGCACCCAAATGGCCCGCTGGGATCTGGGCGGAAGCGCGATGCGGATGGATGACCAAGCGTTGCTAGATGTCACGAAATCCGTCTTACCGCGCGAAGCCGATCTCACCACGGACCCGGTGAAAATCAACGGCCATAGCTTCGATCCCCTGCACCCCACCGCCGGATACCAGCGTTAAGGACTCTTGCCTTATGACCACAGTAAAAAATGACAGCGCTAGCACCAGTACAGCGCACTCCACTGACACTCACACAGCAGCGCCCCATTCGGGCCGCACCGCCAGCCGGAAGAAGCGGCGGGAGAGCCCGTGGAAGGCAATGGGCCTGGGTATTGCGCTTTTCATTGCCTTCATCGCCCTCTGGCAGGCGGTCGCGGCTGCGGGCTGGCTTTCCGATATCGCCCCCACTCCCGCGCACACCTGGGATAGGGCCGTAGAGATTCTTTCGGATCCCTTCTACCGGGATGGGCCGGCCTCAGTGGGCATTCTTTGGCATATGGTCGCCTCCTTGCGCCGCGTGCTCATTGGCTTTGCCATCGCCATGGTGATAGCCATTCCGCTGGGCTTTTGGCTGGGCTCTTCTGCAACCTTCCGCCGCGCGACGGATCCCTTTGTCCAGATCCTGCGCCCCGTCTCCCCGCTGGCATGGCTGCCACTAGGCCTGGCGCTGCTTCGCGATGCCGAAAATACCGCCGTCTTCGTCATCATCCTCTCCGCCTTGTGGCCGACGCTGCTCAATACCATCGAGGCGGTCCGCGGGATTCACCCCACGTATAAGAACCTAGCGGCCACGCTCGGCACGAACCGGATGCAACAGCTCCTCTACATCGTCGGGCCGGCTGCGCTGCCAGGGATTATCACCGGCATGCGGCAATCGCTATCGACCGCCTGGTTAGTCATCGTGGCTGCGGAAATGCTCGTCGGCGGCCAAGGCGTCGGTTTCTTTGTCTGGAATATGTGGAACCGCCTCGATATTGACGCCATCGTCGTGGTCATCGTGCTTATTGGTGTCATCGGATTGGCCCTGGATTACCTCGTTGCCTCCCTGCAGAAAGTGGTGCGCTATGACTAAAGCCCATATCGAATTTGCTGGTATTACCAAAAGCTACGGCCCAACCAAGATCATTGGGGATACCTCGGTATCCATTGGGGAGGGCGAGTTCGTATCCCTGCTGGGGCCATCGGGCTCCGGCAAATCCACCATGCTGAATATGATCGCGGGCCTCGCATTTCCCTCTACCGGCGAGGTGCGCGCGCGAGGCGAGGCCGTGACCGGCCCAGGTCCAGACCGCGGCGTGGTATTTCAAAATCACGCGCTCCTGCCCTGGATGACGGCGCGCGGGAATATCGAATTCGGACTGCGATCGGCCCGCCCGGAGCTGTCGAAGGCAGAGCGCACCAAGATTGCGCAGGACTTCCTCGACGAGGTCAGCTTGGGCCATGCGGCCGACCGGCGCCCGTCGCGGTTATCCGGAGGCATGCAGCAGCGCGTCGGTTTGGCGCGCGCCTTCGCCATCGGCTCGGATATCTTATTGCTCGATGAACCCTTCGGCGCGTTGGATGCGCTTACCCGCCGCCAGCTGCAGTCGCTGCTGTTGAATGTGTGGGAAGAAAACCGCCGCACGGTGGTCATGGTCACCCACGACGTGGATGAGGCAGTATTGCTCTCGGATCGCATTGTGGTCATGTCGCCGGGGCCAGAGGCCACCATCATCGAGGACATTGAAGTGGGCTTGCCCCGCCCGCGCAGCGGTAGCGATGACTCCGCGGTGGTGGAGCGCAAAAATGAGCTGCGCGAACGGCTCCTTGGGCTGCTCGAAAACGGCTAGAGCGAGAGGATGTTCCTATATAGGTTGTCAACTTCGTGGGTGGGCTTGTTGGGGGTGTGTTGACTTTAGGTTGCTGCGGCGTTGAGTCTTTTGCCTTCTTTGCGTTTTCGTTCATAGAATTGCCGGGAACGCTCGTGGAATCTGATCGATGCAAAAGACGATTGCTATAGGGCGTTCTTTAATTTTTTGTTGCCAGCCCGATTGGGCGAATTCGACATAAGGGTCTGACCCCGAAATGTGGACACGTCGGGGTAGCTGTGCTGCTTTAATTAGTGTAGCTGAAGTCTCGGCTTCAAAGACATCAGGAGCTACAAGATTGCATCAGGAGTGGCGCCTTCGGGTGTTGTAGCCCATGCACCACCGAAAGACTTCCTGGCGGCAGCTGATTGGACTTTCAAAGAGTTTCCTATCACGCAGTACTTCCCGCTTTAAGGTGGCGTTAAATGATTCTGCCAGGGCATTATCGGCACTCGTTCCAACCGCGCCCATGGACTGGCGTACACCTAACGATGAGCAGTAGTTTCTAAATGCTTGTGTGAAGTGTCCCAGGTTTTGTTCCGTTTGAGTAGATGGGAAAATCTGGAACGTGCCGAGAAAATTTGACCAGGATGCGAAGGACCGTGTGGTCCGTCTCGTGGAAGACCGCATCTTGGCGGAAAACATGTCGATGTGGGCCGGGCTGGTTTTTAAGACCGGGCGGTTTGAGTGCCTTCCTGGGGGTGGTGCCATTGGTTGGCGTACTCAGTCGGCGGGATAAACCCTAGGCTCGAATGAGGATGATAGGTATTATAGCGCTTCGACCACAGTCGCAGGCAACGCGACGCATGGTCGGGGTCGTCGAATATCTCGTCCTCTCACAGCTCGTCGCGTAGCCGGTTGTGGAAGGACTCCACAAACCCGTTATGCCATGGCATTCCCGGTGGGATGAACGCCTCGACAGTGTCTTGCTTAGCAGCCCAACTAGCCAGCTCACGGCTGATGAACTCCGGGCCGTTATCCATACGTAACACCCGAGGCCTGCCACGCACAGCAGCTCACGTTCTCCAGCAGGTCAATCACGGCAGTAGCGGTGATTGACCGAGCGACCTCGAAACCAACATGCTCACGGGTAAACTCGTCGATCACGTTGCAGATCTTAAAAGGCTTTGCCCTGAAAGTTACTATCGAACTGGAAGTCCAGTGCCCACACGTGCCCCGGACATGTCGCTGGCTGGGTGCGCGGCGTTGGCACAGGCAAGCACTGTTGCTTACCAGCTTTGCGAGGCAAGACCCGCAAACCCTCCTGGCGCCACAGGTAATACACCACATCACGGCCACAGGTAAAATCAGCTGGCCTGGCTTTCACCCAAGCACGGCGATAGCCCCAGCGTCGGTGCTCACCAGCGAAAGTGACGAGCCACCTGCGTAGAGCAGCGTACTTATCCACGCTGGGCTGCTGGTGGCGTGTGCGGGCGTTGTAGTACGCCGCTCTAGATACCCCGACCACGCGACAGGCAAAGCGCACCGAATAGCCCACGGATACAGCGTCATAGATGGCTTCATATTTGGGTGCCGGGGTCAGAATTTTCCCTCCGCAAGCTCCTTCAGTAGCGCTTTTTCCAACTCGGCTTCTCCGAGTAGGCGGGTAAGCTTGGCGTTTTCTTCCTGCAGTTCTTTAAAGCGGCGGGCTTCGCTGCGGGACATCTCGCCGTACTGCTTGACCCAGCGACGGTAGGTTGCCTCGCTAACACCGAGGTCGCGGCAGACTTCGGCTACGGTACTACCCGAGGCCTTCATGGATCGGGCTTTATCAAGTTGGCCACGATCTGCTCAGGAGTGTGTTTTGAAAACTTCTTCATGATTATCAGTCTTCCTGCCCAACAAAGGGCTGTCACGGAAGACACGATCAAACCACATGGTCTATTTAATCCAGCCCAGACCAACCCCAGCCGAGGTGGAAACCGAATTTTGGAAGAAGACCCCGCAACAGGGAATAATAGAAATCAAGGCAAATGCCTAGGAACAAAACTCGGGGCACTTCACACCGGCAGGTGAAATACCTCAACAACATCCTAGAAGGCGACCATGGTCGACTGAAGCGGATCCTCGGGCCGAAAGGCGCGTTTAAGAACCGGACATCTGCATATCGGACGTTGAAAGGGATGGAGGCGATGCACTCATTGCGGAAAGGGCAAGGCACGATGTTGGCCTACGGGCAACCGAACCCGGACGCGGTGATCGTCAACCGGGTCTTCGAGACGGCCTAACAACGCCCACACGCAGCGGCCATCAGGGAATGAGAAACTGAGTCTTCGCTGCTCTCCGCCCAACTTTGCAACAGCACCTATTAAGTTAACTTTACGGATTTTGAGGGTAAGGTTTTATGATCCAGTCCAATAAACCAGGTGTAGGGGCGGTTATCGTAGCCCTAGCTGTCCTATGGCAAGGAATCGGCACTGCGATAGTCGGAGCCCAAGTAGACCCAGAGCTATCTACTTTTACTACGTTTTCAGCGTTTCTTATCGCAGCGATTATCTCCACAGTGGTCTATTTAGCGTTTTATCGTAGAAAATACCGAGCTACGGAAACACCGCATCCCCCCATGAAAATGACAACTGCAGCAAGCCTCAATCTGTTTACTGCGGGCGCTTTCTGCTTATTCTATGTTTCCACTACTTTGATGCAGCCCACTGCAGCAAGTGTCATCGAAACAGGAGTCGGCCCTTTTATTGTCGCAGTAATAATGACTTGGTCGGCCAGAAGGCTCAGCAGTTCATTGGTGTCCACAACTGCAGTAGTGGTTCTGGCTCTATGTTTTTTCTTCCTAGGAACGGGAAGCAGTTCACCCCAGTCTTATCTGGGTTTCGCTCTAGCTGTAGGCGCAGGAATTTCTGCGGTAGGAGTGCTTTACTCCTCGCGCTGGGCTACTGAACAAGGGAACAGCGTTCTCACGATTGCAGCAGTGAGGTTTCACTTAGCTTGGATTATTAGCGGTCTCGTGGCTTTCTTTTCCGTGGAAGCGGAGATGCTTCGAGGCTCTACCCTGTCAATCGTCCTGCTATCGGTGATGTGCATTACTTTTCCTATCCTGCTCTTGCAGTGGGGAATTACCTTAGCGTCGCCTTTCATCTCGGCACTGATCATCGCGGCCCTTCCGGCCGTGGTGATGGCTACCGAGGTGGCATTGGGCTCTCAAGTCGAACCAATTCAGTTAACTTTGTTGATGCTCATTGTGGCAATAACCATAAGCCAAGCAATGTGGGGAACACGGAAAAAGAAAATATTAGTAGTTGATGATTCTTCAAGTAGCGCCGATCTGGTGGCAACCCTGCGCCAAAAAGGGACGTAGAGGTTGCTACTGCTAACCCGCCGTATGCCATCTCAGCTAACGAAGACGGGAGCATTTCCGATCCATGGGCCCTGGCCCCCTACTCCGGGAATGTAGCCAAGAAAAATTTGACCTTGTTGTGCCGGGAAGCGAATCAGGAGTATCCATAGCTGAGTGGGTTTCAGCTGAGTTAGGACTACCGCATAACGGTAGAGAGAAGATCTGCCACCGTCGCCATAAGCAAGGAATGATTGATGTTGCTCACCAATATGGACTGCGTGCCCCAAGGTCTGTTACCCTATCCCCCGCTTCTGCACAAGACAGCCTTTATCTAGACCCGTCCCTGGTCAAGGATTGTGTTGTCAAGCCTGTGGGAAGCGGGGCAGTGACCATGTCTATTTCTGCAAAACAGAACCCGAGACTCTTCAAGCGATTACTACCATTCAAAATTCTACGACTTTGCTAGGAGAAAAATCACCCTCCGTGGTTCTTCAGGAGTACGTAGACGGACCTCAATATTTTGTGAACACGGTGACAGCCGAAGGGCGTCATATTGTGACCGAAGTTTTCCGATACGGACTTACGGAGGAATCTGGAGCTCCCCACATATATTCAGCTATCACAGTAGGACCGGAGGACAACCACTATTCCGGTGCCGTGGAATATACCTTATCGCTCCTTGACGCTCTGGAAGTAAACTTCGGAGCCTCCCACGTGGAACTGAGGTGGTCTAAGGGGCAGTGGGTACTTATTGAATACAACGGTCGCTGTATGGGCCCCGAAGTACCCGACGAGGTCTATCTCCCGACTCGCGGTTTCAGCCAGATCAGTGTTCTCGCCACGATGCTAGTGGATGGTTTACAAGCTGCCGAACAGGAAGTACTCGCCGGAAATCTTGACGGGTGTGTCGCCTGGCTCATGCCTACCCCGCAGTCAAACGGTGTGCTTCAACAGTGCCACTGGGATCTTGTCCAAACTCGCCCGACCGTTCAGAGAATCTCGCGGCGACCAAAGATCGGCACTTATATCGATAAGTCGAATCGCGTAACAACTGGTGCGTTTGGCATGGTTTTTCTTGGCTCTTCTGACCGTGCTGCTGTTGAGACCGATCTTCAATCTCTTGAGTCTTTCGACGCCCATGGTGATCTGTTTACTGTTGCCCCCGGAAAGGATGCGTGATGACGACCCGAATTGCTGTTATCGGCGCAGGGGTCGCTGCTGCAGCGGTCGCACGACGGGGGCCCGAACCCCGGAAAGTGGACACGGGGATTTAATCACGATGCGATAGTAAGTGTAGCTAACCCGGCGTCTTCGAAGGCGTTCGGTGAGCGGTAACCGCACCATGAATGCAATCGTTTGGTGTTGTACCGCGTGCACCACCGAAACACATCCTGGCGGCAGGCCAACTGACTAGTGAAAACAGACTCATCCTACAGGACTTCCCGCTTCAACGAGGCGTTGAACGACTCCGCCAACGAGTTGTCCGCACTCGTCCCGATCGCGCCCATCGACTGGGTGACACCGAAGCGCACGCATAGTCTCCGGTACTGATCAGAGGCATAAACACTGCCGTGATCCGAGTGGAAGATCGCCCCGTCTAGGCTCCCGCGAACCTTCCGGGCCATCGTCAGGGCTTCTTCAACCAACTCGGTGCGCATGTGATCAGCGATCGCAAACCCCGTCAACTGCCGCGAATAGCAGTCGATAACCGTGGCCAGGTACATATTCGACCCGTCCGCGATCGGCAGGTACGTGATGTCGCCGACGTAGACCGCGTTCGGCCTGTCCGCAGTGAACCGGCGTTGCAGCAGATCCGGAAACCTCGGGGCCCGTTTACTCGACGTCGTCGTTTTCACCCGGCGTTTCCTGGTGAAACCAAAAAGGCCCATCTGCCGCATCAGCCGGGCGGTGCGCTTGTGATTGAGACGGCCGCCCTTGCCCCGGTCGTTGACGGGATCGGAGTTGATCGCCGCAGTCACTCGTTTCGCGCCGTAGCAGCCGTTCTCGGCGTTGAAGGTGGTCTTGATCTGCGCTCCCAGCACCGCGTCATCGACGAGGTGTTGCCGGCGGGCAGGGGCAGCTGATTTCCAGGACCTGGCATAACCGCTTGACCTCGTAGAGGTCTCGATGGTCGTCAACGAACCGGAAGCGGTTCACCAGTTCGTCTCTTCCGCGAAATACTTGGCCGCCTTACGAAGGATTTCTCGTTCCTCGCGGAGTTTGGCGTTTTCGCGTTCCAGTACGCGGATGCGCTCGGCGTCCGACAGTCCTGAGGCAGCGGTGGCGGAGTCCGACGCGGCGATGAGGCTGGCGACTTTCTCACCGTTGGCATTGGTTTTGGTGCGTGTGCCGAAGGCATCGAGCCAGGTGCGCAGGGAGTTGCGGTTGACCCCGAGATCGGAGGCGATCGCGTTGATCGTTGCTCCGGGAGTCGACTCGTACAACGAGACTACGTCACGCTTGAACCGCTCGGTGTAGGTCTTGCGTGGCATGGTGGAAAGGTACCTCACTTCCCCAGCGACATGCTGGTTTCAGCGTGTCCACCACCAGGGGGTCAGGTCCGTGCACTTGCGGCCTACTAGATCTGGCATGACGCGGTGACCAGGCTTGCGCCTAGTGGTGGTGCATCGACGCCGTTTAGTAAAGCCTTGAAGTCCCATGGTTTTCATGATTCGTGCAACTTTCTTGTGATTCGTCGGACCACAGCTCTCATCGGCTTTAAGGCTTGCGGCGATGCGTTGAGCTCCGTAAAGCCCGTGCTCATCGTCGAAGATGGTCTTTATTCTTGCACTAATAAGACCGTCGGAATGCATCTTTAAACTGCGCTTTTTACGGGTGTGGACCCATTTATAGAACGAGGAACGATTGAGCTTTAACACGTGGCACATCCGTGTGAGGCGAGTACTTTATTCGGTGGTCATCGACGAACTGGAAGCGGATCACCAGTGAGTTGCTTTAAGCAAAATATTTCGCGGCCTTACGCAGGATATCGCGTTCTTCGCGCAGTTTTGCGTTTTCTTTCTCTAGCTGGCGGATTCGCGCAGAATCATTCGCCGCTTGGGCTTTATCATGCACGGCTTTTATGCGGGCACGTTTGCCGGTGCCGTACTTTTTGACCCAAGAATGCAGCGAAGCTCGGTTGATGCCGAGTTCGGCTAATGCTGAGTTCAGCGAGAGGCCCTCATTGTTCCTTATAGAGGGCCACGGCATCGCGTTTGAACTGTTCGGAATACCTGGACATGATGGTAGATTACCTTTCTTCCCAGTCCGACTGGGCTGGATATCAGGTGTCCACCAAATGGGGGTCAGGTCCGAACGCAGATAAACATAACCTGCCCCAGCATGGGGCTAGGAGTATGAATCCTGGGCTCCTCCGAACGGAACTGCTAACAGCGTAATGGGCAGGCGGTTGCCTGCCCCCTCGCTGCTAGCTACGCTTGCCCCGCGAGTGCTACCTGGGCCGCGTGCACGGCGGCCTTATCGGCTTCCTGGATGAACCACGAATCGGTGCCGGGAATCGGCGGGGCCAAGGTAGTATCCGGGTACTCGGCGTGGGCGGGGATTCCTACGAGGTGCAGGCGCTCATCCACGGTGCCATCGGCGTTGTGGACCTGGCGGGTATCGGGGTCTTCGGCGGGCGAGCCGGTAGGTACCTCGATGCCATCGCTGGCGGTTTCTGTAAAGGCGCGCACGCGCCCGGATTCCACGAGGGAGTGCATGAAGGAATCGTGCGGGGTGCGGCGGATATCGGGCTTGTGCACCCAGGCATCGAGAAGCGTCGTGCCCGGGATGCGCTTGCCACCAGACGCGCTGGAGCTGATGGTCCATTCCCCGGCATCGGCATTCGTTCCCAAGACGGGGTTGCCGCCGACGAAGCTGACAATGCCGGCATCGACAAGCGCCAGCAATTGCTGCGTGCGGAAGGGCGGCGGGCCGGAGCACGTGGTCTGGCCCAAGGAGATGGCCTTATCGAACATGTGGTGGCGCGACTCCAGGGTATAGCGGCCCTCAGCGCCCAGAACCTGGGTGGGTTTGCGGGAGAAACCGACCGACCACAAAGCGGCGCGCACCGGGCTATCCGGGCCCTTCTGGGATTCTGCCAGGTCCTCGCACAGGCTCTGCGCGATGTGCTCGGTGAGCTCCTGCTGGTTGGAAAAATCCTCCGTGAGCAGGTGCATCCAGCGCAGTAGGCTGAAATCCTTGGTGGTATGGCGCGCAATGACCTCATCGAGCTGGGCCAGGCCGTTATAGGCCACGCCTGCATCTACCGGGGTGGCATCGAGGGCGGCGATGATCTCCTCGCGGGAGGCGCGCAGGCTTTCCGGCTCGACGCGGGCGAGGGTATCGATATAGGCCTGGTAGGCATCGCGGGCGACCGCAGGCCATACCTCGGTGTCATAGTTGATGGAGCGCGCGCCCGTGCGGTGGGATAGCTCGGCGACGACCTTCTTTAACCGCGGGATCTCCGCGGCCGGTGGGAGGGCGCCTTCATTGGATTGCGGCAGGAAGGGATAGCCGCGCCGGGATGCGGCTGCAAAGGTGGGCTCGGTGCCGGTGGCCTCATAGCGCATGCCCCAAGGCTTGGAGGAATCCTCGACGAACTTACCACCGCGGCCCACAGTGGAGAGGATGAGGATATCGAAAAAGCCCATACCAAGCCCGCGCACGAGGACCTTCTCGTTGTCCTTGATGGAGTCAACACCCTGGTCGATTGGGTTATCAGCGCGGATCCAGCGCAGGCTGGGGTTATCTTCCAAGGTCTTTAAGATCCACCGCTCGTTTTCGGTATAGCCCTGGTTTTGCCAGCCGGTGACCGCCAAGGTGGAGCCGGCCGCAACGGTGGTGTCGTTATTAAGGTGCAAAATATCTGCACCCTCGCGGGATTCAATATCCACCACGCGGGCGTGGTGTTGCTTGACCTCAACCCACTCCGGCACATCCTGCAAGACGGAGCGGAAGACCCACAGGATGTAGTGGCCGTACAGCGCGCGCGGCAAATAGGATTCGGGGCGCAGCTTCTCTAGCTCTGTGCGGCCGAATTCCCCAAGCACCTGCGGATCGAGCGGGTGGGCGGCGACGTAATCGCGGGCGCCGGGGGACACGTGGGCATCGCCAAGCGTCAGGCGGATCCACTCGTAGATGGTGGGGCCTTCCACCACTGGGGCCTCCACCGTGGAGTTGGTCTCAGAAAACAGCGTCATACCGTGGGCGAAGGTATTCATGCACAGGTATTTGGGCTGGTTGATATCCCAAATCTTGCCGCCGCCGTGCTGGGCATCATCGATAAGGTGCAGCGTTAGTTTCTCTGGCGGGTGGGAGACGGTATTGAGTTGTGCCACGAGGCGCTCGAGGACGGAAATGCCGCGGGGGCCAAGTCCAATCAGCGCGATGGATGAAGTGTTATCGGTCAACGCGGAGCCCTACCTTCTAGCTTATAGACCAAGCGGAATCGTCATAATAGACAATGAAGTCTATCAGCAAGAGAGGCGGCGAAATATGCACCGGCGGCAGCTTGGTGGTTGCAGGGCGCGCTCGCCAGCCGGAACACCCTGAGCGGGCGTGAAATTAATTCTTGGGCAGGCGGAGTGGTAGACAGATCGGTAGGCAATGCGCGGCGGGGGTGGCGGGCCGAAGCGTTGCCTTAGGGAGCTGGTGCGCGGGTAGGATTGTGGTCATGACAATCAAGGTTCGCGATGCCCACTTACACAACCTGCGCAACGTCGATGTGGATATGCCGCGCGGCCAACTCGTGGCGGTGACGGGAGTCTCCGGTTCCGGAAAATCCTCTCTGGCCTTTGGCACCATCCACGGGGAAGGGCAGCGCCGCTACCTGGAATCGGTGGCGCCGTTTGCGCGCCGGCTCATTAGCTCCGCGGTGGACCCACAGGTAAGCCAGGTGGAGGGCTTGCCGCCCACGGTGGCGCTGCAGCAATCCACCTCCGGCGGCGGGGCGCGCTCCACGGTGGGCACGGTTTCCGCGCTATCTAATAGCGTGCGCCTGTTGTACTCGCGCGCCGGGGATAACCCTGAGGGCCTCTACTCGGATGCCTTTTCACCAAATACCCCAGAGGGCATGTGTCCGCAGTGCCAGGGCGCGGGCGTGGTGCACGAGCCCACCGAGCAATCGATGGTGCCCGATCCCACCTTGTCCATTGAGGAAGGCGCCATTAAGGCCTGGCCCGGTGCGTGGGCGGGCAAAAATTTCCACGATATCCTCATGAACTTGGGCTATGACCTGGATTCCCCCTGGCAAGACTTGCCGCAGGAAGACCGCGACTGGATCCTATTTACCGAAGAACGCCCCGTGGTCACCGTAAAACCCCTGCGCGGCGCGGACCAGATCCAGCGCAATTATGAGGGCACGTGGCGCTCGGTGGCCAGTTACCTCACCAAGACGCTGCAGGAGACCCAATCGGAATCGCTGCGCAAGCGCACGTTGTCCTTCATGGAATCCCGCGAGTGCGATACCTGCCACGGCCGGCGGTTGAACCCGCGGGCGCTCAAGGTGATGTATGCGGGAATGAGCATCGACAAGCTGGGCGCCCTGCCGCTGGACCAGGTCTATGAGGTACTCAGCGCGCAGGAACCGGAGGAGAATTCCGCGGAGGATCTGCTGCTCAAGCAGGTGTTGCCGGCGCTGACCTCCGCCCTGGAGCTGGGGTTGGCGCACCTGAGCCTGGACCGGCCCACCCAGAGCCTTTCGGCGGGTGAATTGCAGCGCATTCGGCTCGCCGCCCAGCTGCGTTCCGGGCTCTTTGGCGTGGCGTATGTGCTCGATGAGCCGTCTGCCGGCCTGCATCCCGATGAGCGCGGGGCGGTGCTGGATATGTGCCGCCGGTTTATTGACGCCGGCAATTCGGTGTTGCTGGTTGAACACGATATGGATTTGGTGGCCCAGGCGGATTGGCTCGTGGACGTTGGCCCCTACGCCGGCGAGGGCGGCGGCAAGGTGGTTTATTCCGGTCCGGTCGAGGACTACGACGCCGATACCCCTACCGCCCGCGCGTTGGCGCAGCGTGAGCTCGCGCTTGCCGATGCCCCACGCACCCCCTCCAACCACCTCCGCCTCCGTGGCATTTCGGCGCGCAGTATCGACGGGCTCGATGTGGACTTTGGCCTGGGGCAATTTACCGCAGTGGCCGGGGTTTCGGGCTCGGGCAAGTCGACGCTGGTGAGCACCGTGCTGGCAGAAACCCTCAAGGAATCCGCCACCGCCGTGGCCGATGAGGATAAAGACGACGCGGACGAGGGCGGCCACGAGTTCTCGCTTGCCGGGGTAGAGGGCCTGGATAAGGTCTCCCGTCTGGTGCAGATTTCCCAAAAGCCCATTGGCCGCACCCCGCGTTCCACGTTGGCCACCTATACCGGCCTTTTCGATAACGTGCGCAAGCTCTTTGCCTCCACCCCGGAGGCCAAGGAGCGCAAGTGGACGGTCTCGCGCTTTTCCTACAACGTGAAGCAGGGCCAGTGCCCCACCTGTGGTGGCGCCGGAAAAATCGAGGTAGAGCTGGTCTTTTTGCCGGGTTCCTATACCACCTGCCCACAATGCGGCGGTGCCCGCTTCAACGATGAAACCCTCGAGGTGACCTGGCATGGGCGCAGCATCGCAGAGGTGCTGGAGCTCACCGTGGATGAGGCCGCCGAATTCTTTGCCGAGGAACCAAAGATCCACCGCGCCATCGCCACGCTGCAGGCCGTGGGCCTGGGCTACCTCCGCTTGGGACAGGGTGCGCCGGAGCTTTCCGGCGGCGAGGCGCAGCGCATCAAGCTCGCCACGGAACTGCAGCGCTCCCGCAATTCGCGGCGCGGGCACACGGTCTACATGCTGGATGAGCCCACCACCGGCCTGCACCCAGCCGATATTGCCCTGCTCAATGCGGAGCTGCACAAGCTTGTCGATGCCGGGCATACCGTGATCGTCATCGAGCACGATCTCAACGTTCTAGCGAGCGCGGACCGCATCATTGAAATGGGCCCCGGCGCCGGTGCGGACGGCGGGCAGATCATCGCGGATGCCACCCCAAGCCAGCTGGCCGCGGAAGATACCGCGACCGGACGGGCGCTGCGGGCGCGCCAGCTGCAGAGCTAGCATCTCCCCTCGGTCCAACGCTGGCATCTGGGAGATTCCCTGGGATCTCACAGGAAAATGATGTACATCTGGTAGGCATGACAAATAATGGCTTTGGTGAAAACGGTTCCAATGGCCGAAAAGGCTCTCATGATGATGGGCGCGGCACTGACGAGACCCGCCAGTGGTCTGGCCCGGCCGAGGATGCCACGCGCCAGATAGGCCGCGTCCCAGATAATGCGGGCGGTAATGCCCGCAGCCAGCGCCCACAGCAGTATTTCCCGGGCGCGCAGCAGCCGCAGAATGAGACGCGGCAATTCGACGCGAACGCCGATTACCAGCAGAATTACCAACAAAACTATCAGCAGCCCGGTGGGCAGTATGGCCAGCAACAATACGCCCAGCAGCAGTATGAGCCGGTGCCGTCGGACTATGACCCGGACCAGCGCGGCAGGGGAAAGAAGAAAAACGGCGGGATGGCCGGGGTCTTTGCCGCCATCGCCGTCGTTGCCATCCTGGCGGCGGGCGCCCTGTTCTTCTTGTGGCGCAATGCCGCGAGCGATGCCGATAAGCCCGCGCCAGAACCGGTGACGGAAACCACCACCACGCAGGTGCCCACCACAGTGACCGAGACCGAGGATGCGGGCCCTGGTATTTCTGAGCGCCTGCGCAATCTGCCGAATCTGCAAGACGATCTCCCCGAAGATATTCCTACCGAGCTGCCACCGGAAATTCAGGACCGCCTGGAAGAAGGCGATGACCTCGACGTGGAACGCCTTTTGCGGGATCTCTTTGGCAATGGCGGCAACCAGCAGCAGGGCTAACCAGCGGTACCGGCTATAGGCAAGGCGGCGGCGCGGCGCGATTGCCGGCCGCTGCGCCGCAGTAGGTAAAATCTGGCAGCATGAATGAATCGATGCAGCTGGCTGAACAGGTGGCCGCCCAATTGGCGCGCCACCTTACCGATGTGGTGCTGTGCCCGGGATCCCGCAACGCACCGCTGTCGCTCGCCCTCCTCGCGCGCGAGGATATCCGGGTGCATACGCGCATTGATGAGCGCGGCGCTGCGTTTACCGCCTTAGGAATGGCGCGCGTGCAGCACCGCCACGTCGGGGTGGTGATGACCTCCGGCACGGCCGTGGCCAATACGCTGCCCGCGGTGGTTGAGGCGCACTATTCCCATACCCCGCTGGCCATTATCAGCGCGGACCGCCCGGAGCGGTTGATCGGCACCGGCGCCTCCCAAACCATCGTGCAAGATGGCATCTTCGGCGTCTATGCGGATACCACCCAGGTCAATGCGGAAGAGGATATCGCCGCCATTGCAGAGCGGTTTGAGCGCGACCTCCAGGTACACATCAATATCGCCTTTGACGCACCCCTGGTAGGAGATAGCCTGCCGGAGCGAGTAGGTGGCGATGGCACCCGCGCGGCCACCCCGCGGTTTTATGACCACGGCGAGGTCGCGGTGGACTTGAGCAAAAATACCCTTGTTATCGCCGGCGATGAGGCCTGGGAGGTCGAGGGCCTAGAAGACGTGCCGACCATCGCGGAGCCCTCCGCGCCGGGGCCCTTCCACCCCGTGCACCCGGCCGCGGCGCATATTTTCCGCAAGGCGCAGGTCTCCGCCAATGACTACGTGGTCAATACCAAGGTCGAGCAGGTCATCGTGGTGGGCCATCCCACGCTGCATCGCGGCGTGCTCGCGCTGATGAATGACCCGGATATCGAGCTGGTGGTGCTCTCGCGCACGGCGGACTTTACCAACCAGCGCGGGGATAACGCGCGCCTTGGCACCACCGTCAAGACCACCGGGGAGCCAAGCCGCGAGTGGCTCAAGATCTGCCAAGGCGCGACCGACATGGTCGGCGAGGCCGTGCGCACAACCCTGGAGGATGAAGAACTCGGGTTCACCGGCCTGCACGTAGCGGCGGCGGTAGGCGATACGCTCGCGGTCAATGACACGGTGGTGCTCGGCGCCTCGAATCCGGTGCGCGATGCCTCCCTCATCGGGCTGCCCTTTGACGGCGTGGATACCTACGCCCCGCGCGGGGTGGCGGGCATCGATGGCACCGTCTCCCAAGCCATCGGCGTGGCCCTGGCCACGCAATCGCTGGATCCCACTAATTGGCGCGCCCCACGCGTGATGGCCCTGGTAGGGGATGTGACCTTTTTGCACGATGCCAACGGGCTGCTGATCCCGGAGGACCAGCCGCGGCCAGAGAACCTCACCATCGTGGTGGCCAATGACAATGGCGGCGGCATCTTTGAAACCCTGGAACAAGGCGCGCCCGCGCTTCGCGATGCCTTCGAGCCGGCCTTTGGAACGCCGCATGGGGTGGGCATCGACAAGCTGGCAGAGGCTTATGACGCAGACTACCGTCTGGTGACCACCCCGCAGGAGCTGCTGGATACCCTGGCAGAGCTTAAGGAATACTCCACGGGCATCACCATCGTGGAGGCGCAGACCACCCGTGCCACGCGCCGGGCGCTGCAGGATAAGCTCACGCAGAAGGTGGGCCAGTAAGTGGCCCCGCGCTATAGGCCCGCGGTTGTTCGGCGTCGGCTGCACCAGCTCGTGCTGGCCATCTACGTGGCGCTGATCGTGGGCTCGGTGGGCCTGGTGGTAGGCCCCCTCCTCAATGACCGCGCCATTTCCGCGCAGCCTAGCCGGGCTTTGGCAACGGTCAAGGACGTCGGCGCGCTGCGCACCACCGTGGATTTTCAAGATAGCGACGGGATCTATCATTCTCCGCGGCAAGGCTTGCTCTATCCCACGGACTTGGGCGAGGGCCAGCAGGTATGGGTGCAGTATGCCGAGGATAATCCGGATTTGGTGAAGGTAGAAGGCCGCGAGTGGACCTTGGCGGTCATACCGGCGCTATCCGTGGCGGTTGTGTCTACGCTTGCCGCCGTGGGGCTGTGGCGGCTTATTACCGTGACCACCCGCCGCGCTGAAAATCGGGCTGAAAAATAATTTACCCAGATTTTTCATTGGATTCACCAAAGGCCAAGAAAAATAGGTCATTATGGTGGCATGCGAGTTGCAATCGTGGCTGAATCGTTCCTCCCCAATGTCAATGGCGTGACAAACTCGGTGCTGCGCGTTTTGGAGCACCTGCAAGAAACCGGACACGATGCGATTGTCATCGCCCCCGGTGCCCGCGAGGGCCAAGAAGAAATCCCTGATTACTTGGGCTTTCCCATTTACCGCGTGCCCACCGTGCGCGTGCCGCTGGTGGATTCGTTGCCGGTGGGCGTGCCGACCACGGCCGTGGATGATGCGCTGCGGAAGTTCAAGCCCGATATCATCCACCTAGCTAGCCCGTTTGTGCTGGGTGCGGCGGGCGCATTTTCGGCCCGCCAACAGCGCATTCCGGCAGTGGCGCTCTACCAAACCGATGTCGCAGGATTCGCCACCAAGTACCACGCCTCCGCCTTGGCTTACGCTGTGTGGGAGTGGCTGCGCACGATCCACAACTCCTGCCAGATGACCTTGGCGCCGTCCTCGCTGACCATCCGGGATTTGGAAAAACACCACATCAAGCACGTGCGCCATTGGGGCCGCGGCGTCAATACCGAGCTTTTCCATCCCCAAAAGCGCTCGGCTAGCCTGCGCCGCAGCTGGGACCGCAGTGGAAAGAAAAACATCGTCGGCTTCGTCGGCCGCTTGGCCGCGGAAAAGGGCGTGCACCGGTTGTCCGCGCTTAATGGCCGCGAGGATATTCAGCTGGTCATCGTCGGTGACGGCCCCGAGCGCCCGCTATTGGAGGCACAGCTTCCCAACGCCGTGTTCACCGGCGCGCTCAGCGGTGAGGAGCTGGCTCAGGCCTATGCCTCGCTCGATGTCTTTGTGCACGCCGGCGAATTTGAAACCTTCTGCCAGTCCATCCAGGAGGCCCAAGCCTCTGGCGTGCCCACCATCGGCCCGCGGGCAGGCGGGCCCGTGGACCTTATCCAAGAAGGCTATAACGGCCTGCTCTTAGACGTGGATAGCTTTGTCGATGACCTGCCCAATGCCGTCGATGCGCTCTTAAACCCAGAGATCCATGCGGAGTTGCGGGATAATGCCCGCGCCTCCATTTCTTCGAAGACGTGGACCGCGCTGTGCGAGCAGCTGGTGGGCTATTACGAAGAGGTGCTGGAAGATACCCGCCGGGTGCCGCTGACCATTTTGGGGCAGCGCCCAGAGCTGCCGCGGTGGGCGGCTCGTGCCCTTGGGGCGCGCGTAGCCTAGACTAGGCATTTGTGTCTAAGGCAGATCTGGATAAAAAGCCCTTCGACGTCGCGCGCATGTTTGACGCCGTCGGCGAAAAATACGACCTCACCAATACCGTCTTGTCCTTTGGACAGGACAAGCGCTGGCGCAAGCGCACCCGCGAGCGCCTTAACCTGCAGCCGGGGGAGAAGGTCCTCGACCTCGCGGCCGGAACCGCGGTATCCACAGAAGAGCTGTCCAAATCCGGCGCGTGGTGCGTAGCCTGCGATTTTTCGCGCGGCATGCTCGCCGCCGGACGCGAGCGCGACGTACCCAAGGTGGCCGGCGATGGCATGAAATTGCCCTTTGCGGATAATACGTTTGACGCCGTCACCATCTCCTATGGCCTGCGCAATATCCACGATTACGAGCTGGGGCTGCGGGAAATGGCGCGCGTGACCAAGCCGGGCGGGCGCCTGGCGGTGGCGGAATTTTCCACCCCCATCGTCCCGGTATTCGGCACCGTGTACAAGGAATACCTCATGCGCCTGCTGCCCCCGGTTGCGCGCGTGGTCTCCTCCAACCCGGATGCCTATATTTACCTCGCGGAATCCATCCGCGCTTGGCCTGGACAAGAGGAGTTGGCGGCGGCCATCAACCGCAATGGCTGGGCCGACGCGGGCTGGCAAAACCTCACCCTGGGCATCGTCGCCTTGCACTCGGCAACGAAGCCGCTTGCCGATGCCCTGAAGTAAACCCCTTACAGCCCTCCTAGACCGCCGCGGTGGAGGCCCACAGGGGCGTATCGCGCCGGACGGCCCCTATGCTGCGGCCCGCCGTGCGCCACAGGCGGGCGATAAGGTCGCGGTCTTCCTCCGTGATGAGGTTGCCCATGAGGCGTGCGGCAGCGGGCATCAGCAAGCGGCCCACCGGACCGCGCAGTGCTAATGGGCCCGCCACGGGCAGGAATTGCGGGTAGGTCAACAGGCGGGCGGCCGTGCGCGCAAGCAGGAAGGATTCGCCATAGTGCTCGCGCAGGGTGGCCGGCCACGCGAGGGTGAAATCCTTCGGCCCGAGCATGCCCATCGCGAGCGCTGCGGTCTCGAGGCCGTAGTCGATGCCCTCGCCGTTTAAGGGGTTGACGCACGCGGCGGCATCACCAATGAGCATCCAATTGGCCCCCGCCACATTAGAGACCGCCCCGCCCATGGGCAGCAGGGCAGAGGTGACATGCTCGATGTCCCCAAGGCCCCACTCCGCGCGCTGCTGGGCGGCGTAGAACTCCAGCAACTTTTTGGTATTAATCTTGGCCGGCCGCTGTGCGGTCGATAGCGCACCGACGCCGATATTGACCTGCCCAAGCTCTGCGCCCAACGGGAAAATCCAGCCGTAGCCGGGCTGGACGGAATCGTCTTCGTCTTTTAATTCCACGTGCGAGTGCATCCACGGCTCGGTTGCCTGAGGGGAGGCGGCATAGGAGCGCGCGGCGATGCCATAGACCTCATCGCGGTGCCAGGTGCGGCCCAATTGCTTGCCAAAGGTAGAACGCACGCCATCGGCCACGATGAGCCATTTCGGCCGAATAATCTGCTCGCCGATGCGAAACGAGGTCACCCGGTTGCCCTCCATGACCGGGGCGCTCGCGGGGGTACCGGATATAAGCGTGGCACCTGCGGCGGTGGCAGCCTCTACCAGCTGCGCATCGAGCCTAAAGCGCGGCAGGGCAGTGCCCACCTGGGAAGGATAGGTCTGCGGCCACGGGGCGGTGACGTCCCCGCCGTAGCCGTGCAGCTTAAGCCCGCGGTTGCGGTAGACGGCGTTAATGGTGATGCCAAGCTTGTCTAGCTGGTGCATTGCCCGTGGGGTGAGGCCATCGCCGCAGGTTTTATCGCGGGGGAATGTGGCTGAATCAATGAGGATAGTCTCATAGCCAGCGCGGGCGGCGTGGATGGCCGCAGCGGCTCCGGCGGGTCCTGCGCCGATGATGGCGACTTCGACAGGGCGGGGGGAATCGATCTGTTCCGACATAGGGACTATCATTGCACTAGTTCAACCCCTCAAGTGTGTTAAGGGGGCTGGTTTGGACTACGGTAGATAAACGATTATCTCTGGCTTTTAATTGCAAGGAACGCTATTTAATGACTCACGGCCACTCGCATGCCACTCACGTGGATCTTGGTGATCCACAGCTTAATGAACGCATTGGCGCGGGCATGGAAGCAGTAGAAGAAAAGCTGCGCAGTGAAACTGACCGCGGCCAGGACTTCTTGAAGGACAAGGTAAGCCATCTGTCCAAGGCGGGCGGCAAGCGCTTTCGCCCGATGATGGCCCTGCTTGCCTCTGAGTACGGCGCCAAACCGGGCTGTGAAGAGGTTATTAAATCCGCCACCGTTGTGGAGATGGTGCACGTTGCCACCCTGTACCACGATGATGTGATGGATGAGGCGGACCGCCGCCGCGGCGTGGAATCCGCCAACTCCCGGTGGAATAACTCCGTGGCCATCCTTGCCGGTGATGCCCTCCTCGCGCACGCCTCCCGCCTGATGAGCCAACTAGATACCCATACCGTGGGCCACTTCGCGGATACCTTTGAAGAGCTGGTGACCGGCCAGATGCGCGAGACCATCGGTGCCGGTGAAGCCAACCCCGTGGACCACTACATGGCCGTTATTCAGGAAAAGACCGCGGTGCTTATCGCCTCTGCCGGTTACCTCGGCGCGTACCACTCCGGCGCCTCGGCCGACCACGCTGCGGCGCTGTACCGCATTGGCGGTGCCATCGGCATGATCTTCCAGATCGTGGACGATGTCATCGATATCTTCTCCGATCCGAAAGACTCCGGAAAGACCCCGGGCACCGACCTGCGAGAGGGCGTGTTTACCCTCCCCGTCCTCTACGCCCTGGAAGAGGACGGGGAAGTGGGCGACCAGCTGCGTGAGCTGCTGACAGGACCCCTAGAAACCGATGCTGAGGTCGAGCGTGCCATCGCCCTCCTGCGCCAGTCTGGCGGCCGGCAGAGGGCGCTAGAGGACATTAATGCCTACCTACGCACGGTAGAAGAACAGCTTTCCGTACTGCCGGAAAATTCCGCTAGCCAAGCGCTGCGCCAGCTCGCGGATTACACCGTTCGCCGAGTGGGCTAGCTGCTTGCTGGTGGCCCCTCCTAACATTCCATTTCTCCCCGCTGCGCTGGCGATT
Source organism: Corynebacterium sp. MSK204 (assembly GCF_030229885.1). Taxonomy (NCBI): domain Bacteria; kingdom Bacillati; phylum Actinomycetota; class Actinomycetes; order Mycobacteriales; family Corynebacteriaceae; genus Corynebacterium; species Corynebacterium sp. MSK204. The sequence goes on from NZ_JASPGQ010000012.1 coordinate 70,020, forward strand.
TGGAGGTAGGTGGGTGATTCATAGTAAAGTACATACACGCACCGCAGAGTGCATGCCAGGTTGCCCGAGCGGCCAAAGGGAGCGGACTGTAAATCCGCCGGCATTGCCTTCAGAAGTTCGAATCTTCTACCTGGCACAACATAAAGCCCCACAAGCTGAAGCTTGTGGGGCTTCGTGGCATATGCGACAAAAAGTGTGTCTTGGGGCTTAAAGGTCAAAAGGGGATATTCCAGTTATGTCTTGCGCAGGACGAGCGCAGACCTTATCATCCACCTGAGTTCATTCGTATTCCAGAATTCAAAAAGAGGTTTTCCTTGAAGTTTGGAACTAAGCTTGCTGCTTCTATCGCACTAGCTTCTGTACTCGTACCAGTGCCAGTCGCTACATCCGCAGAAAATTCTCAGAACGAGGTTCAGCAGTCAACCAACACAGGGACGGGAAATGATGTCCTTAAGGAAAGGATTGCTAAGGCCCAGGAGGAGCAACAGGCACTTCTCGTAATCAATGACGCTAATGAGAGTGGATACTCCGCTGAAGTAGTAAACGGCAATGTTCATAAAGAAGCAGACGCAGTAGTTGTAGAAAGCCCGAATGGCAAAGAAGAAGCTCTGCCCACTTCAAAGACTCTCATCACTGGAGAGAAAGTAAACATCGAATACTCGGTAGAGGGCAACCAGATCGCTGCAAAGTATTCAACGAATGTTGATCCAGAGTTGGTCGACGCAACTCTCATTCAGACTCGGTCTGCTGCTGGGTGTGCGGGGGCTGTCCTTCTAGGGGGCGCAGCAACTGTGGGATCCGCAGTCGAAGTCGCGTCCGCGCCGCTCACAGGCCCTATTGGGCCTACGATGGCTGCGGTTACCATGGCAAACGCATCTGGCTCTATCATAACAGCCGCTGACCAGTGCGGATAAATATAAGAAACACGAAAAAGTAAGGGATAAAAATGAGCCTTGGACGTAGAATGCTGATCATCTCGTTGGGTACGAACATTGCAATGCTGTGTTTCGTGAGTGCTGTTCTACAGATAGTTCTGCCGAACGATGCACCGCAGTGGCTCATCTTTGGAAATATTGTTGTATTCGTAGCAATGGTCTACAACACGTACAAAGTAGTGACCGTATGGCCGGATAAAGATAAAGAGGAAATGGCCACGGGTAGGTGATTCCCAAATTTTGAAGCGTCCTGGGTTGAGTTCCGCTCCGTTTACGACCCTGTGTTGATGGGCTGAGTGAGATAGTATTCGGTTTCCACTTTTTGTGGGGTGGCGTAGTCCAAGGCCTTATGAATCCGCTGGGCCTGACCCCCGATGTGTCTACTTTCCGGGGGTCAGGCCCTAGTTCAGATTTCCCGTCTACTCAGAGGAAAAACCTGGGACACTTCAAACTTCAGTCTGGAATGATTACTGTCCGTCCTTGCTGCCCAGCCTTGGTAACCTCTACGGGTAGGCCATATAGGTGCTCAATTAGTTCTGAGGTGATTATGTCCACGGGATTTCCGTGGGCGACTAACTGCCCGCTTTGCATCGCTACTAGATGGTCGGCGAAACGTATCGCTTGCTGGAGGTCGTGTACTACGGCGATGACTGTTTTGTCCTCGTTTTCGCTGAGGTTTCTCACCAGAGTGAGCAAGTCATGCTGATAGCCCAAATCCAAAAAGGTTGTGGGCTCATCCAGTAGGAGCACTGGGGTGTCTTGGGCTAGCGCCATGGCCAACCAAGCGCGTTGGCGTTGACCGCCGGATAATTCATTCATTCGCCGGTCAGCCAGCGAATCCAGTTCCACCGTCGATATTGCTTGGGATACCTTGTCGAAGTCTTGGCTGCTGCGTTGCCCCAACGCTCCCAGGTGTGCGAACCGGCCACGTGCTACCAGTTCCGTTACGGTGAGATGTTCAGGGGCTATTGCATCTTGGGCCATGAGCGCGATGCGCCGCGATAATTCTTTGCGGCCGAAAGAATCAATCGCTTTGTTTTCTAAGGAAATAGTGCCTGCCTCTGTGGGCAATACTCGCGCCATAGCGCGCAGAAGCGTGGATTTGCCACAGCCATTGGGGCCAATAATGCACGTAAATTTTCCGCGCGGGAAATCCACGCTTACGTTGTTTACGGCGGTGAAGTCACCGTAAGTGACGGTAGCGCCCTGTACTGCTACCGCGATGTCTCCATCGCTGTCTGAATCTGGGAAAGCCATTTTGGGGAAAGTCCTTTCAAAATTACCTGCGGTAGGTGCGGTGCGCGAAGAGCATGAGGATGATCAGGTATGTGCCGCCCAAGGTGACGGTTACGACGCCAACCGGAAGCATGGTGGGGTGGAAAAGCTGTTGCCCTATGATGTCGCAGACCAATAGCAAGGTGGCGCCGATAAGTGCACCAGCAGGGAGGCTGACTCGTTGGCCACCGGTAAGGAACCTTGTCAGGTGTGGTGCCGCTAAGGCTACGAAAGAAATCGGACCGGCCAGCGCGGTGCACAGTGCTGTTAAAAGGGCAGAGAGGAACACTAGAACAAGGCGGGTGCGGGTTACATTTAGGCCGAGGGAGTAGGCGGTGTCATCGGCAAGCTCTAGGGCCTCGCAACGCGACCTCAACGTGAAAGTTAGCACGATGATTAGTGCCAGCACGATGGCCGCTGGGCCGACGAAAATCCATTCAATGCCGTTGAGCGAACCAGCAGCCCACGTGGCCGCAGCCATAGCCGTGTCCAAATCTGCGCTCAAGATGAGGTAACGGTTGACCGCGGAGAGCGTAAGGGAGACTCCGATACCGACCAGGATGAGTCGCATGCCGCTTACCTGCCTGCGTAGGGCTAGGACGACGATGATCAGTGCGGTGATCCCGCCCCCAACCACCGCTCCTAATGCGACGTTAATAAAACTGCTGAACCCTAAGTAGCTCACCACGATCACCCCGGTATAGGCACCGGTGTTAAAACCAATGATGTCGGGCGAGCCCAGCGGGTTGCGGGTTACGGTCTGAAAAAGCGTGCCGGCAATAGCGAGGCCAGCCCCTACCACGATGGCAGCGGTGACTCTGGGCAAGCGCCATTCGTAGATTACGGTGGTGCCGAAGCCGGAGTCGGGGTGAATAAGCGCCTGCCAAGCCGACACGCGATCTAGTCCTGCGCCAGGGTACGTCAGCGCTACGACGGCAGCGAGAAGGACTGCGGCGACGCCCACAAAAAGCACAATTGTTTCGCGGCGGCGGTATCGCGCAGCGATGGTGCGTACCGAGGTGGTAGCGGCTCGCGTGGCATTTAGGTCTGTGGTCCTCATAGAACCACCTGCTTGCGTTGTGCAAGGAAAATGAGGAAAGGAGCACCGATTATTGCGACGGTTACTCCGGCGGGTAACTCGCCGGGCAAGATAAGCCGCCCAATGATGTCGGCGAAGAGAAGCAGATTTGGACCGATTAACCCACTAATCCAAATCTGATCGCGCTCATTGGTGATGCCTACTTGGCGAACCAAATGGGGGACAAGCATGCCGACAAATGCTAAGACGCCGACTGCGGCAGTGGTCGTTGCGGCGAGCAAAGATACAACAAAGAGGGCCAGTGCGCGGGTTTGGGCTACGTTGATGCCAAGTGCTTCTGCAGCGTGTTCACCCAGCGGCAGGACGGTCAGGCGGGGCGCTAGGAAAACCAACATCACTGCGGCGACGGCCAATCCGCACCCCATGAGATAAAGCGGGGTGGTAGAAGCAATATCCATGCTGCCCACCATCCATGCCTTGATTCGGGCAAAGGCTTGCGGATCTAGGAGTGACATGCCCTCAGAAAGGCCTTCGAACACAGCGCTTAACGCCACGCCGGCAAGCACGATACGGAGCGGATCTATGGCGCCAGAGATGTCTCGGCCAAGGCGCGCAACTAATAGCATGGTGCCACCCGCACCGATCAAGGCAGCGGCGGTAAAAGCTAGGGGTGAAGATAGCCCGAATACGCTAAGAGCGAGCGCGGCCGCGAAGGCGGCGCCGGCGTTCATGCCGAATACTCCGGTATCTGCCAGCGGGTTTCGGGTGATGATCTGGAGAATGCAACCGGCGACCGCGAGCCCAGTACCCGCGAGGATGGCGGCGACGGTGCGTGGGATTCGTCGCTCATACAGGATGTCTCCAGCCGTGCTGCTGCCGGGGCCGCCGCGGAGGCCTGCGACTATTTCAGAGGGGGTAAAAGACTGCGCGCCGATGAACAGGCTGAGCACAATCAGAAGCACCATTAGCAAAAGTGCAAGTGCAAGGAAGGCGCCGACCCGCCACCTGCGGCGACGAGTATTCGGTACACCCATTGGGGGGAGCGTTGATTTGGTATGCGTCATATTATTTTCAATAAATAAGTAAGTTAGCTTAGGCTAACCATTATGTCAGAAATAATGTTTAACAAAAAACGCCTGCTATCAAGCATGGCTGCCGCCGTCGCCATTGCCTTGTCACTGTCTGCTTGCAGTGCTGCCGAAAATGACGATTCCAAGGGCGGTCCGGGCAATGAAAGCGTCTCCCATAGCGGTGAGCGCTTTGGTACCGCTGATGAAGAAACCGCCAAGTTGGGAACTGATGCTGAGCCGGGCCAATTCCCCCGCACCATCAAGCACGCCAATGGTGAAACTGAGATTAAAGAGAAGCCAGAGCGCGTCGTGGTGCTGGACATGGGTGAGCTCGACTCTGTGCTGTCCTTGGGGATTAAGCCGGTAGGCATGGTTACCTCTAAGGGTGCGAATCCAGTGCCGGATTATCTGGCTGACAAGGTGAAAGACGTACCTTCGGTGGGCACCATTCAGGAGGTAAATGTCGAAAAAATCGCGGAGCTCAAGCCCGATCTCATTGTGGGCAGCCAACTGCGCGTGGACGATCTGTACGGGCAGCTTTCCGATATCGCGCCGACCGTGTTGGCTATCCGCCCAGGATATCCATGGAAGGAAGACTTCCGGCTGATCGGTGATGCGCTCGGTGAAGAGGAGAAAACCGTCGATATCCTCAATGACTATGCGGATACCTTGGCTGAAATCAAGGAGAAGATGCCGAAGGACACGACGGTCTCTATGCTTCGATTCATGCCGGATAAGATCCGCTTGTACGCCAATAAGTCCCTTATCGGTGTCATTCTGCGCGATGCAGGACTGGCTCGCCCTGAAAACCAGGACATTGATGAGCTGGCAGCGGAGATTTCTCCAGAGTCCATTTCTGAGGCAGACGGAGATTACCTGTTCTACTCCAGCTATGGCGATCCATCGGCCACTGGTGAGGACAAAATTGTTGAATCCGAACAATTTAAGAATCTGTCAGCGGTGAAGGAAGGCAAGGCCTTCCGCGTCAGCGATGACCTCTGGTTCTTGGGTCTTGGCCCAACGGGTGCGAAAAAGATTGCGGAAGAACTAGTCGAATACTTGGATGTTAAGTAATTGACCTGAGGGCATGAGGGCCCGCCCGAGTTGGGCGCTTCCCGCGTAGGGAAAGAAGAGCCCTTGTGCTCTAGTCCGCCTTATAAAGTCTTATGGGCCAGCAGATTCGCGCTATGGTGGCGAAATCCTGCTGGCCCATAAACCTGTTTTCAGTAAGCGGGCGGATTAGAGCCCGAAGTAATCGCGCAAATCAGCCGCGATGGCATCGAGGCGACCGGCGTCGGGGGACTCCAGGTAGCACTTGAGCTTGGGCTCGGTGCCGGAGGGCCGAACGATAACGCGGTCATCGTTATCGGTGAAGAACTTCGAGCCTTGGGCAAACTTTTCCACCTTGGACACCGGGGAGCCGGCGAGCTCGGTCGGTGGGGTGGCAGAGACCTTGTCCATTGCTTGGGTAATCAGACTCAAGTCCTCGACGCGGAAAGTCAGCGGCTGCGTGTGCAGGGCGCCGACCGTGGCGTAGATGTCATCCAAGAGGCCTAGGAGGCTGCTTCCAGCGGCCTTGCATTCGGCGGCGAGGCTGGCGAGCACCACGGAGGTGGAGATGCCGTCCTTATCGCGCACTGCGTTGGGATCGGGGCAGAAACCAATGGCTTCTTCGTAGCCGAAGGCAAGCTCCGGGGTGCGGGCGATCCACTTGAAACCGGTCAGGGTTTCCTCGTGGCCGAGGCCGTAGTGTGCGGCGATGCGCCCGAGCAGGCGGGACGATACGAGGGAGTTGGCGAAGTTGCCGGTAGCGCCGCGGCGGGCGAGGTAATCGCCAAGCAAGGCGCCGGTCTCATCGCCACTGAGCTGGCGCCAGGTGCCATCGGTAGGCACGGCGGCGGCGCAGCGATCGGCGTCAGGGTCATAAGCGATAAGGATATCGGCACCGATTTTCTCAGCATGCTGAATGCCAAGGTCTAGGGCGCCGGGCTCCTCCGGGTTGGGGAAAGAAACCGTGGGGAAATCTGGGTCGGGAGCGGCCTGTTCTGGCACCAGCGAGACAGTAAAGCCGCAGCGAGACAGCAGTTCCTTACCCAGTTCGGCACCTACGCCGTGCATGGCGGTCAGAGCGATGGTGATATCGGTATTTTCACCGACCAACGTGGCGGCGCGGTCGAGGTACTCCGCGCGGGTATTGACGTCCTCGATGTGATCAGAGGTGAGCGGGACCTCATCGGCATAGGGGGCCTTAGCGATGGCGGCGGCGATTTCCTTATCGGCTGGGGAGATGAGCTGCACGCCCTCGCCCGGGCCGGTGGCAACGCGGCCACCCAGATACACCTTGTAGCCATTATCGGCAGGCGGGTTGTGGGAGGCGGTAACCATAATGCCGGCGTCCGCGCCTAAGGAACGCACCGTGAAGGCGGTCAGCGGGGTCGGATTCTGCGCAGGCAGGACTAAGGCCTTTCCGCCAGCGGCGGAGATAACCTGCGCGGCATCGCGCTGGAACTGCGCGGAGCCGTGGCGGGCATCGCAGCCGATGACAACGACCGGGGTATCGACCTGCTGCTTGAGCCAGGTAATAAGACCGTAGGTGGTGCGAATGACCACGGCGCGGTTCATGCGGGATTCGCCCGCGCCCACGGCGGCGCGCAGGCCCGCGGTACCAAAGTTCAGGGGGCCCGCGAAGGCGGCGGCGAGTTCTTCGGAGTTATCTTCCTCGATCCACGTGAGCACCTGACGGGCGGTGTCCGCATCCGGATCGTGTTCGGCCCAGGTGCGGGCGTAGTCGAAATCGAAGGTCTTATCCACAGACATGGCTTAAAGCTCCTCGAGGATCTTGGCAGAGGAAGACAGCCCCAGGCGGCTGGCGCCGGCCTCGATCATGGCGAGAGCATCCTCGGCGGTGCGGATGCCGCCGGAGGCCTTCACGCCCAGCTTGTCGCCTACGGTCTCGCGCATGAGCTTGACGGCGTGGGTGGAGGCACCGCCGGCGGGGTGGAAGCCGGTGGAGGTCTTGACAAAGTCCGCCTGGGCGGCAGCGGCGGCCTGGCAGGCGAGGACGATGGCGGCATCGGAAAGCGCGGCAGACTCGATGATGACCTTGAGCACCTTGCCCGGGATGGCATCGCGCACGGCCTGGATTTCTGCCTGCAGCTCCTCGGCGCGGCCCTCGATGGCCAGCGGGATGTTGATGACCATGTCTACTTCCTCGGCGCCATCGGCAACCGCGCGGGCGGCTTCAGCGGCCTTGATTTCCGGCTTGACGGCGCCGGAGGGAAAGCCCACGACCGTGGCGACATGGAGGGACTTCGGGGTCTCGAGCGGCAGGGCGGAAGGGGAGACGCACACGGCGTAGGTGCCAAGCTCGGTGGCCTCTTTTACCAGGGCGCGGAATTGCTCCGGGGTGGCCTCTGGCTTGAGCAGGGTGTGGTCGATGTAGGAAGCAACGTCGTTGCGAGAAGTCATGATTTTCTCCTTTAGGAAATAGCAGCGGATTCTTTACGGGCCATCTTGAGGTCAGAGACCACATAGAGGCCAGAGCCGATGGCGGCGATGAAGGTGAGGACCAACAGCGTGGTGGTGTAGCTGGTGGATTCCTGCAGCTTGGCGGTATAAGCGATGCCCAGGGGCACGGCGATATTGATGGTGAGGTTGTAGAAACCAATGGCGATGCCGGACTTGGCTGCGCTGATATTGCGCAAAGCGGTATTGACCAGTGGGGCGTACATCAGGGCAAAGCCGCTGGCAAAGGCCACGATGGCGATGATGAGCACGGAAACGTGAACCTGCGCGAAGAACGCGGCGAACAAGAGCGCGCCGGCAACCATGCCAAAGGCGGTGTAAATGGTGGCGCGAGAGGACATGACCTTGCCAATTTTGCCGGAAAAGATGCCGACGAGGATGGCGCAGATATAGCCCGGCACCATCAACAGCGAGGCCTGATCCAAGCTCATGCCGTGCATGTCATGGGCTGCAAACGGCAGCAGGAAGATAAAGCCCAGCTGCGTGGAATAGACAAAGAGCACCATGATAATGGTCCACACGTAGCGGCCATTGGTGAAGAATTCCGGGGTAACCACGGGGTTCTTCGCGTTCTTGATGTGCACGATGAATGCGGCAACGCCCACGATGGCGAAGATGAGCCAGTACCAGGTGTAATCCTGCATGAACAAGATAAGAGCGCTGGCAAAGAGGGCAACGTAGAACAGGCCGAGCGCGTCCAGGTGGCTTTCCACGGCCTCATCTTCCGGCACATTCTTAATGATGGGCGGAATGGTCAGCAGGAGGATGAGCGGGATGAGGAACATCGCCGTCCAAGACACGTGGGTGGAGATGAACCCGGAGGTCAGCGCGCCAATGAGCAGGCCAGCCTGGAAGGCGGCGGTGGAAAAGCCGAGGTAGGTCTTTTGATCATCCTCGCTCAAGTGCTTGGTCACGTAGATGACATAGAGTGTCTCAGCGGCGGCCAAACCGGTGGTTTGAATCAGGCGGCCGGTTAATATCATGGCCCACGAACCAGAGAAGACGAAGGCCAGGATGGAACCCACGGCCACAAAAACGATGCCGGTAAGCATCAGTTTCCGGATAGAAATGGAGTCCGCCAAGGCGGCGTAGACGACGGCGCCGATACCAATGATCACGCCGGCCAGGGAGGCCTGCAGCGACGCGGTCTTATCGGAAATTTCGAGCGCTTCCGCGATCGGCATGGTCATCGTCTTGAAACCATTGTCAATGATAAGGGAGAAGACGAAGACAAACAGCAGGATGGGGACGGCGGCCTTGGGGTTTACCTGGGTGCGCTCACCCGGGGTGGCCTTAACTTTTTTCAGCATGGCGGTGGGTCCTTATTAATCCAGCGCGTTGAGCGGCAGAGCAAGCTCCACCATGGTGCGGAAGGCGGTCTGACGGTCTTCAGCGGAAAGCTGCTTGCCGGTGACGATGTTGTCGGAGACGGTAAACAGGCCCAAGGCGTCAACACCGGCCTCGGCGGCGGTGGCATAGAGGGCCGCGGATTCCATCTCCACGCCGAGCACGCCCATGTGTGCCCAACGGTCGTTCACGGTCTGGTCCATGTTGTAGAAGATGTCCGAGCTCAAGATATTGCCCACGTGGATGTGCTGGTTCTGCTTCTCGGATTCATCCACCAACGCTTTAAGCAGTTTCCACGATGCGGTGGGGGCGTAGGTGCCTGGCAGGTCATACTGGGACAAGAAGTTGGAATCGGTGGAGGCAGAGGAAGCAACGATGACATCGTGCAATTCGATGTCCTCTTGCATCGCGCCGATAGAGCCGACGCGGATGAGCTTTTTCGCACCGAACTTGTGGATGAGCTCCCAGGAGTAAATACCGATGGACGGGATGCCCATGCCGGTTCCCATGACGGATACTGGCTTGCCGTTATAGGTGCCGGTAAAGCCCAGCATATTGCGGATCTCGTTGAATTGGACGGTGTCTTCGAGGAAGTTATCAGCAATGAACTTCGCGCGCAGTGGGTCACCGGGCAGCAGGACGGTCTCTGCGATTGGTGCGCCGTGCGGGTTGATGTGCGGGGTGGAAATGTCGGTGGCGGACATTGACGTGCTCCTCCATGTGAACTTCGGGTGTGTACATGGGTTAGTCTAGCCCGCCCGGAACCAATGTCAATAGAAAAGTTAACAAATGTTCCTTAAGTGTGACGCGTTTTATGTTAATTAAGCTCCAATAGCCTGTGAGCTGTGGATTGATCAGTCACGAGGTGGGTGGCCAAGCCCATCTCAAGGGCGACATTAATGGCGCGGGTTTTGGTGTGCCCACCGGCAACGAGCACGCGCGTGGGGCGTTGGGCTAAGTCCTTCAAATCGATGCCGACGGTGCGCGCATCCACGGCGGGGGAGGCGATGGCGCCCTCGGCGGTATAAAAGCGGGAACAGACATCGCCTACGGCGTTGGTGAGAAGTTCCTCACTTTCTTCCTCGGTGAGGTAGCCCAGGTTCAGCGCCAGGGACTCCTTTTCGATGGCCCCCGCGGTAAATACCGCCACGTCTACCGACGCCCCCATATCGAGGATTGTGGAGATATGCCGGTCGCGGACGACCCACTCCTTGGCCTCGACGGAATCGAAGATGACCGGGAGGGGGAGTAGGTGCGCCTCCGCATTAAAAGCCTGGGTAAACGCCTGCATGGTGTGCAGATCCTTGGTGGAGCGCTCCGAGTGGGAGTGTCCGCCCTTGAGTTGGACGATGTCCACGCCCTCTAGCGGACGCTTGCGCAAGTGGGAGGCCACCGCGGACATGGTTTCGCCCCAGGAAAGCCCCACTGAAGTGTGATCGGTAATGAGCTCTTCCAGTAGGGCGGCGCCGGCGCTGCCTAGATCCGCAAGCAGGGATCCGCCGGGAGGAGTGGCGGTGACGCGGGCATCGGCAAGCGAAAAACGCTCGCAGAGCGCAGAAACCAGCTCATCGGACTGCTCGCGGGGATCGGTGATGCTCACGGTGACAAAGCTGCGCTCGGCGGCGTGGGTGAGCAATTTGGAGACCGTCGGCCGGGAAATCCCCAGGTGCGCCGCCACCTCCGCCTGCGAAAAACCGGAGTTGTAGTAGAGCTTCGCGGCGTCGAGAGAAAGACAGTCTTTATGATCCAGCATGCCTTTCATTCAAGCACATCGGGCGGGCAGGAGCACCATCGTCTAAGCCGCAGAAAATTCCCCACTTATGGACGCTGACGTGGCGATTTGTGCAAAGTGGAGGTGGCAGGTTACATTATTGAAGTCCGCAACGGAGAGCACAACGAAATATTGACGTGCTTGATGCTGGGATATGCCCCCTTAGCTCAGTCGGCAGAGCGTTTCCATGGTAAGGAAAAGGTCGACAGTTCGATTCTGTCAGGGGGCTCCATTCATGTCTGGAGGAATTACCTTCCTTCAGGATGAAGGTGTTCACCATGGCGGTGTAGCTCAGTGGTAGAGCAAGCGACTCATAATCGCTGTGTCGCGAGTTCAATTCTCGCCATCGCTACCGGGAAAGAAAAGCGCCACTACGGCGCTTTTTTACTACCGTGCCTATGGCCTTAGCGGAGCACTGGTTTCCGTGCGGAATTAGGGATCTGGTAAGGTCATCGGCGCGTGACGTTCAAGCGTCACGGATAAGAAAATAGGGGCGTGGCGCAATTGGTAGCGCAACGGTCTCCAAAACCGTAGGTTGCAGGTTCGAGTCCTGTCGCCCCTGCAAGAATCCCCGTCACCAGCTTTCCAGGTGGCGGGGATATTTTTGTCACAGATTGGCGCACCCGCCCTGGCGTGCTTTCCTGCCCGTGCAGCTTTTGCTAGGGTTGACAAAGTTATGTCTGGGCGGGGTTTCGCGCCCGGAAAAAGATTTCATTTCCCAAGGAGGGTTAGCTGTGAGCGATGAGCAGCAGCCGAACGGCTCGGCGGCCCCGCGTCCCACCGGTAAGCGCCAGCTTTCTGGTGCGGCTTCCACGACCTCCACGGACTCGGCGAAGAAGAACGTCGTCCGCGTTGAGGATAAAAACCGCACCGATAGTCCGGGTGGCGGCATCGCCGCATTCCCCGGTGAGGTTGTCTCTGAAATGAAGAAGGTGGTTTGGCCCACCCGTGGGGAGATGGTGCAGTACACCCTTATCACGTTCGCCTTCTTGATCGTCATGACCGCCTTGGTCTGGGGCGTCGATACCCTGGCCGGCCTCGGAGTTGAGAAGATTCTGACTAATTAGCTAGAATGGTCCTATAAACTTTTATCCCGCTGTTTCCGCACTCCGGAACGGCGGGATACTTTTTGCCCACACGCGCCGCGGGTAGGCTGGTTCTACAACACGCGCCGATGACATTTTGGAGTACCACTCATGAGCGACGAGAATAACGTCGAAAACCCAGGAACCTCCCTAGAGGAGGCCATGCAGTCCAACGTGCAGGAGCAGGCTGCAGAGCACGCCAGCGCAGTCGAGGACGCCCAAGAGGAGGCCGCAGCACCGGCTCAGGCTGACACCGCTGGCGCAGAAGACGCTGCGCTTGCCGATGCCCCTTCGGCGGAGGCCGAGCCTGCGGCGGAGTCCGAGCTCGCCGCAGAAGAGGGCACGGCAGAGGCTTCCGCCGAAACCGAGGAAGAAGCTGAGGACGCCGCTTACCGCAAGCGCCTGCGCGAATTCACCCGCGAGCTGAAGAAACAGCCGGGTCAGTGGTACATCATCCAGTGCTACTCCGGCTACGAAAACAAGGTGCGCACGAACCTCGACATGCGTGCGCAGACCCTTGAGGTGGAAGACTCCATCTTCGAGGTAGTCGTCCCCATCGAGCAGATCATGGAAAACAAGGACGGCAAGAAGAAGATTGTAAAGCGCAAGCTGCTGCCGGGCTACGTTCTGGTACGCGCTGAGCTAAACGATGCCGCCTGGTCCGTCATCCGCGAAACCCCCGGCGTTACTTCCTTCGTGGGCAACGAAGGCAACGCGACGCCGGTGAAGACTCGCGACGTGGCTAAGTTCCTCATGCCGAATGAAGCTCCCGCCACCAAGGGCGAGGCCGCCCCGAACGAGCAAGAGGGCGAGCAGGTCGTTGAAATGCCGGAGAAGGAAGTGGCCAAGAAGTACGCCCACGACTTCGAGGTGGGCGAGGCCGTTACCATCCTGTCCGGCCCGCTAGCTGCCGTGTCCGCCACCATCTCCGAAATTGACCCGGAGACCGGCAAGATGCAGGGCCTAGTCTCCATCTTCGGCCGCGAAACCCCAGTGGAGTTGTCGCCGACGGAAATCGAGCGCATTTCTTAAAAAATGATTTTGTGCAGGGCGCACGGTGTTCTAGACTGGAACGCCGTGCGCCTTTTGCGTGCGCACGCGAAAATCGTTTCATCCTCCGGTGGCCCACTGAGGTGAGCATCCGGACGGGCCGCGTTATTCATCGTGACGCAGGTCCGGTACCACAGGAAAGAGGTAATTCGATGGCTCCAAAGAAGAAGGTATCTGGCTTTATCAAGCTGCAGATCGAGGCTGGCGCCGCTAACCCGGCACCGCCAGTTGGCCCGGCACTCGGTGCCCACGGCGTCAACATCATGGAATTCTGCAAGGCTTATAACGCCGCTACCGAGAACCAGCGTGGCAACGTGGTCCCTGTTGAGATCACCGTCTACGAAGACCGCTCCTTCGACTTCAAGCTGAAGACCCCGCCGGCAGCCAAGCTGCTGCTGAAGGCCGCAGGCGTTCAGAAGGGCTCCGGTGTCCCGCACACCGATAAGGTCGGCTCCGTCACCTGGGATCAGTGCAAGGAAATTGCACAGACCAAGTTCGAGGACCTCAACGCCCGCGACATCGAGGCCGGCGCACACATCATCGCTGGTACCGCCCGCTCCATGGGCCTCGAGATCGATGGCGCACCGGAGAAGTAAAAATTTTATGTGGTAGGGCCAGCTTCGGCCCGCCAAATACCACGCCAATCCAGAAAAGGAATTGTTAAATGAGCACCAAGTCTAAGGCTTATAAGGCCGTTGCGGAACTGGTAGATAAGTCCCGCCTGTACCGTCCGATCGAGGCCGCAAAGCTGGCCAAGGAGACCTCCTCCAAGAACTTCGACGCCACCGTTGACGTCGTCTTCCGCTTGGGCGTTGACCCACGCAAGGCTGACCAGCTGGTGCGCGGCACCGTTTCCCTGCCTAACGGCACCGGTAAGGACGTTCGCGTCGCCGTCTTCGCAGAGGGCGAAAAGGCTACCGCAGCTCAGGAAGCTGGCGCTGACATCGTTGGTACCTCCGAGTTGATCGAGCAGATCAACGAGGGCAACCTGAACTTCGACGTTGCCATCGCTACCCCCGACCAGATGGCCAAGGTTGGCCGCGTCGCCCGCGTCTTGGGCCCACGTGGTCTGATGCCTAACCCGAAGACCGGTACCGTGACCAATGACGTTGCTAAGGCAATTAGCGAGGTTAAGGGCGGTAAGATCTCCTTCCGCGTGGACAAGGCTGCAAACCTGCACGCCATCCTTGGTAAGGCTTCCTTCGATGCTGAGAAGCTCGCTGAGAACTACGGCGCCCTCATGGATGAAATCCAGCGCCTGAAGCCTGCTTCCGCAAAGGGCATCTACATCAAGCGCGCTACCATCTCCACCACCTCCGGCCCAGGTATTCCTGTGGACGGCTCCGTGCAGAAGGGCTACACCGACTAAGACGGTGATAGCGCATAGAGCGTGAACGAAGACCCCGAGGATTTTCCTTGGGGTCTTTTGCATCGATCATCAGGCCCTACGGTGTAAACGAAGGGCCTAGGTATTGGGCATTAGTCTGCGTCTTTGATCTCGGCGTAGGCATCTAGGGCCGCCTGGCGCGACTGCCTGAGGTCCACGATGGGCGGGGCGGATAGCGTGGGCGCCCACTGGCGGATATACGCACCATCCGGGTCGAAGCGCTGGGCCTGGTTTTCCGGGTTGAAGATGCGGAAGAAGGGTGCGGCATCGTCGCCGCACCCGGCCACCCATTGCCAGTTAAATGGATTGGAGGCGGCGTCGGCATCCACCAGGGTGTCCCAAAACCACTCCTCGCCTAGGCGCCAATGGATGCCCAGGTTCTTGGTAAGAAACGAACCCACCACCATGCGCACGCGATTGTGCATGTAGCCGGTGTGCCAGAGCTCGCGCATGCCGGCATCGACAAGCGGAATGCCTGTCGTGCCCTCCTGCCAGTCCTTCAGCCGCGGGTCATCCCAGGACCAGTCGAAGCGGTCGAAGTTTTGCCGCACGTTGCGGGTGGCCAGATCGGGCAGCTGGTAGAGCCGGTGCCAGGAAAAGTCGCGCCACAGCAACTCGGACTGAAATTTCTCCGCGTCGGGCTCCTCGGCGGCGGCCACCCAGACCTCGCGCGGGGATACCTCGCCAAAGCGCAAGTGCGGCGAGAGCAGGGACGTGGCGTTGCGCGCGGGTATATCGCGCTCCTCGGCGTAGTGAGCTAAGTCGAGCTGGGCTAGGCGTTCGCGCGCACCGGCCTCTCCGGGAGTCCAATACTGGGCGAGCGACGCAGCCCACTGCGGTTCATCGGCGCTGGGGTTGGGCCAGCTACTGCTTGCCGATGCCCCCATCTCCCGCCCCGCCAGCAATTCCGGCACGGGCAGCGGTTCGTCATCAGCGAGCTGGGACCGCGCGGCGGCAGCGAAGGGAGTAAAGACCTTATAAGGTTTGCCCTGGCCATTGGTGACCTCCCATGGCTCCACGAGGGTGAAACCGGGGCAGGAGATGGCGTTAATTCCGGCATCGGCAAGCGTTGCTTTGACCCTCGCGTCTACCTCGCGCAGCGGGCCGTGGTAGCGGCGGGTCCAGGTGACGGTATCGGCGCCAACCTTGCGGGCGATGCGGGGAATGACGGTGCGGGCATCGCCGGTAGCGCGCATAAGCTTCACCCCACGGGAGGCAAGCTCCTGCGCTAGGGCATAGAGCGAACGCTCCCGCCACCAGTGAGTGGCGCCACCGAGCGGCCGGCTGCCGGGGTAGGCGGGCTCATCGAGGACAACGGCCACTAACTCTGGCGTTGAACCGTTTTTATCGGCGGCGGCCTCCGCGGCGCGGGTAAGGGCCTGGTTATCGGATAAGCGCAGGTCATCGCGAAACCACATGAGGGAAGTCATACTAAATAGCCTACGCGGGTGGGCAATTTGGGAATACGAGGAAAGCGCGGTAGTATCCCTTGTGAAGTTTGAACGGCCTTGTGGCCGAGTCAAAGTTCACCGAAGACCGTTGGTCATCCACTAAGGATTGAAAGTTCTCCACCTTGGAGGCGGCCCACGCAGGAGACACTTTGCGCATTCCGCGACATTTCTCATGTCGCACGCCCTGTGCTCTTGCACGGGGCTTTTCTTTTCGGAAGGCCCCGGCGGAAAATAAAAGAGATGTTTTGGAAGGAGGCGAGAGACAATGGCAAACCCAAAGAACACTGCAGACTTGGCAGAGCTGAAGGAAAAGCTGGCCGATTCTAGCTCCGTCGTTTTGACTGAGTACCGCGGCCTGACCGTATCCCAGCTGCAGGAGCTGCGTAACAACCTGGGCTTTGACGTTGACTACTCCGTCGCCAAGAACACCCTCTTCAAGATCGCTGCCAACGAAGCTGGCATCGAAGGTCTTGATGATTTGCTGACTGGCCCGACCGCAATTGCGTTCATCAAGGGCGAGGCAGTAGATGCTGCGAAGGTCATCACCAAGTTCGCTGATGACAACAAGGCACTCGTCATCAAGGGTGGCTACATGGACGGCGACGCATTGTCTGCGGAGCAGGTTCAGGCCATCGCCAAGCTGGACAACCGCGAGACCACCCTCGCAAAGCTGGCTGGCGCTATGAAGGGTTCTATGGCGAAGGCAGCCGCTGTCTTCAACGCTCCTGCAACCAAGGCGGTTCGCACCGTTGTTGCTCTGCAGGACAAGAAGGAAGCAGAAGCTTAAGTCGTCACGACAGACGCACATATAAAACACCGTGCTTGCTACCTCATCACCGGGGAACAAGCACACAACACAGAAAGGACTTGCCATCATGGCTAAGCTCACCAAGGACGAGCTCATTGAAGCTTTCAAGGAAATGACCCTCATCGAACTGTCTGAGTTCGTTAAGGAATTCGAGGACGTCTTCGACGTTGAGGCTGCTGCACCGGTTGCCGCTGCTGCACCGGGCGCTCCGGCTGAGGGCGGCGCTGCCGCTGCTGAGGAGCAGACCGAGTTCGACGTCGTTCTGACCGACGCTGGCGCTAAGAAGATCGGCGTTATTAAGGCTGTCCGCGAGCTCGTCTCCGGCCTGGGCCTGAAGGAAGCTAAGGAAATGGTTGAGGGTGCACCTAAGGCCATCATCGAAGGCGCTTCCAAGGACGACGCTGAGGCTGCTAAGACCAAGCTGGAAGAGGCTGGCGCTTCCGTCGAGCTCAAGTAATTTTACTGAGCTTCACGCTTTCGAAGCCCCCACTCTTACCGCGCTATACGCGGTGGGAGATGGGGGTTTCTCCCGTTTTATATGCCCCTCTTGAGCTCAGAGGGTCGTTGCAACACTTTCCCTTAGGAGGGTGTTGTTGTGCCTGGAGTTGTGGGCCCGTTTCATTCGTTGTCTGAGTCGGATCGTCTTGAACCTCGGCACCTAGCACATCAGCACGTCCCCGACGGTATTTCAGGTCCGAGGCTGCGTTATCCCTCCGGATAAGTGAAATAGTCCTAATACCAGAAGGCCAGATGGGCTAAACATATAAGTTCACCAACACATCCTGTCGTTTAGGCCCCCGAAGGAGCTGTTGGCGTTGACTTTATCGACTACCACTGAAGCACGCAATCATGTTGATGTTGTTCCCGTTCCGCATCCCGGAGAAATTCTTCTCCTAGGATTCCTCAAACCCTGCGGAATTACCCAGTATCGCCTGGCCAACGACATTGGCACTACCCGCTCTCAAGTCTGCAAAATCACCCGCGGTGCGCTCGGTATCAGCGCCGATATGGCCTTGCGCTGGTCGGCCTACTTTGGGAATTCCGCGGAGTTCTGGCTCGGACTCAAGAGGAATACGATCTGTGGAAAACTCGCCAGACCACTGATGTCAGCGCCATCGTTCCGTGGAATCACAAAGAAGAAGCCGAGTCTCATTCATAGGAACAGTTGACTTGCGCTCATGAGTGGCTAGGGGAATTCCCTTTCTCCCTCGCGTCTGCTTGCGCAAGGACGCGATCGGCTCGGCGCACAAAGATAAGGGCAGGCCCGATAGCGAGGAGCCCGGCGAGCGCATTGGCCCACAAACCAGTGGTCAAGGTCCAGCGATGAGACAATGCGGCCAGCGGGGTCGACCACACACACTAGAGAGTGAAACGACGGTGCTCATTTGGATATTGGTGACTCGGCCAAAAGTTTCTTCTGCCAGAAGCCTGTGGAGTGCGGCATAGGTTACCGCGCCGGCGGCTGGGGCTGTAAGAACAGACAGCCCTAAGGGGATGATCATCAACAGGCTGGGGCTGAGCAGGGCACCACATGCGATTGATGCAGCAACCCAGGCGCATGTGCCTACCTGAAGGGTGGCGAAGGAGAACTTCTTCTGCAACCAACCCGTCGACAAAGCCCCCACAATCCCGATGAGGCCTATGGACGTGCGGGCTAGTCCCGTTACCCATCCAGGGTTATTCCCCTCCTCCAGTATGAGGACCGCCATGAACAGCGAGCCGTTAATTGCGCAGTTCGACAGTGTTTGCATGGCAATGAGCCCGCGAAGTAGTGGCGCGCGAGCCACG
The DNA here is from genome assembly GCF_030229885.1 of Corynebacterium sp. MSK204. Taxonomy (NCBI): domain Bacteria; kingdom Bacillati; phylum Actinomycetota; class Actinomycetes; order Mycobacteriales; family Corynebacteriaceae; genus Corynebacterium; species Corynebacterium sp. MSK204. The sequence goes on from NZ_JASPGQ010000012.1 coordinate 88,551, forward strand.
ATGGCTAAGCCTTCCTTCGTCGTGCGTAGGAGCTTGTTCTCTGCCTTCTTTGTGGGGTCTAGGCGAGCCCTGATGAAGAGGAAGAAGACAATGGTGAGGATATTTGCCAGACCGACAAACACGAAGGGCAGTGCCACGTTGACTTCTAGAAGCGCGCCGCCCACAGTGGGGCCGATGAGTCCCGCAAATTGCAGACGTGCTTGGATGAGCCCTTGTTTGGCGGCGAGCTGTTCTTCCTCAACGAGCTGGGGCAGGCAAGGGTCGGAGCAAGCTTGACCTATCCGGTAAAAGAACATCATGCTCCCGAGAAGCGCACCGAAGACCATGGGGGAGAAACTTCCGGATAGGATGAGACTCGCTAACGCGAGGTTGAGTACCCCGGCCAGAGCGTTGGTCACAATGATGAGTGGCTTGCGGCGCCACATATCCGCAAGAGAGCCGCCGATGATTCCGCCTGCCAGTGCAGCTATTCCGGTGATGGTTCCATACAGGCCGGCAAGGGTAAGGCTATCGCTCAAGCGTAGAGTGACCACCGGAATAGCAAGCCCGGCTCCTACCCCGGCTATCTGAGCCACGAGGTCAGACCACAGGAATAGTCTAAAATCACTTGGGTTGGTGCGATCAACTTCATTTATATTCAATGCTCCTCCTATAACAAAGCCATCTCAGTCGTCCTTAGGCCCAACTGCAATTAGCATGCCCCAGAGGAAAGATCGCCAATCTAGTCCCGCGTTGTCAGCGATGATGTCTTCCCGAAAGAGAGAAATGCCCCGAGAGAGGTGGCCAGTGGCTGTAGCAACCATTTGAATAACTTGGCTAAGGTGCCCAATTTCTAGCCAGAGCGTTCGAATCGAGTTTAGACTTTCGTATTTCCAGGATATGACTCGAGGATCACCAACAGTAATAAAATGTATTGGGGCATCCACGACATGCGATTGTTTCCCAACCGCGGTCTTCCATTCCTTATAGGGCTCTAGATGATTGAGAAACAGTAAGGAATGGTTTTTCGGGTGGTATAAATAATAACCATCGTCGATTGAATCGCATCTACTAACGCGGACAATGAGCTCGGTTGAGCACAATCCTCCGGCAGATGGGGCCGAACGAAAATGGATGTTTCCGGACTTCTGTTCGTTTGTTGTTGGGCGCTTTGAAAAGCTTGCGGAATCGTAAAGGATTGATGCTAGTGACCTAAGGCTAATTGATTTTAGCTCTGTATTCGTAAAACGTGCAGATTTTCGAGAATTCAAAACAGATTTGAAGCTTCTGGTGTAGCTTATTGTCTCGCCGTGCGGAAGGTTCAATTCCTGCTTGGCGAAAATCGGATTCTCCCATACATGATGCGGTGGGCCGGTGAGCGCGAGTTTTTCCCTTAAATGCTGGTGATGCTCATCTAGTTGAGCGATTGTCTCGCCGGAACGGACTCCGCTGGCAAATGCGTAGTCGCGCGCGAGCGGAGGAGTATCGGGCCACATATCTAGAACCGTGCATTCGGTATTGGGGGGTTCATTAGAAAAATGCTGTAGTACCCCTAAGTTCTGGAGTTCCGGAAATGAATCTTCGCTAGACACGACCGTTACTCCACTAATAGTTTGACTATCTAGTAAGCGGAAGAGTTCCTCCCTTGCCTTCTGGTTTAAGATTGTCTGAGTTTGCTCTAGAGGGTTGTCCCAAACGAGGTACGGTCCCTTGAACCGAAAATGGCCCACTGTCGCTATTCTAAGCATCGTTTAAAGTCCTTTGTAAATATCTAGCAATGGCGTTGGAGACGAGATTCGTGCCAGCTCGGTCTTCGTAGAATAGCCAATCGAAGCAAACGTTACATTCAAGAAATATTGGGTCACCTCCTTGTATTAGGAGGTCGATGGCACATAAATTACAACCGGATAGTTGGGAGTATTCAATTAGAATATCTTTTAATCTTTGGGTAGATTTATATAGAGATACGCTCACGCCGTTGTTCTCTTGCCACAGGTCGTCTGCATTGTCATATCCTGATACTCGGAAAACGATAACTTCTTGGTCGATTACGTAGCAGCGGAGCTCATACTCTGAGTTCATATACTTCTGGAATAGGAGAGGTACCGGCTCATCACGAGTTGATTCATCTAGCTTCAAACGTTTAGGCATAGCTCCAAGAAGTGTTCCCGGAGTCGGTTCTACCCAGTGGGGGCCAATCGGTTTGGCAATTGAAAAGGGAAACGCCGCTTCATATCCAATTGACGTTTGAGGGGTAGTAAGTCCAATAGAATTGGCGAGCTGAATTTGTGCAAGCCGTGACCGAGCGTTACAAAAATGGTTTACGCTAAATAAAGCAATCTCTTCAAGCGTTTGTATGTAGGATATTGCCTGATCTTTGATATAAATTATTTCCTCTTTAGCGCAGGATATATTTTTTATAGATTCGCGTGAAAAATGGCGGATCCAAGCTACTGCCACCGTGGTGTTGCCATGTTCCGTAACCAGTCTTCCGAAGTTATCTATTGGTAATAGCTCTTTACTGAGTTCGCCGTCGCTGTCAATTCGTACGACTCCAATGTTTTGGCTGGCGAGAATCAGCGACAGGAGGTCACATTCTCGGTCATCTTGGCGGGTTATGAAGACTACACTTTTTGATGGAAGCGATTCGGGGTGATTGTGGCGGAATTCTCGCTGAAAATCGTTGCTTGGGCCTTGAATGACGCGCGACGCTATTTAGTACCGGTAGGGCGGTATCGAGTACCGACCGGTGCGGATATCGGGTACCGGGGGTAG